>JBMDXS010000207.1:0-5113 GCA_048595045.1 Acidimicrobiia bacterium | reverse complement strand
CCGGATCAACGGGGCCGACGACTCGGGTCTGGCCGAGGATCGAAGATTCGACCTGGTCTTCGTCGACAACCCCTACCGATCCCTCCTCGACAACCGGCTTCTGGCCCCTGGGGGTTTGATCGTCGGCATCGATGCACACCGAGTCACTTACGACGACCGCTACCCGGACCTCGTCATGAGTCGTCGGGTCGGGGACGCTCTCTGGATAGGAAGTCGCGATGACCTCGACCTAGAGCAACTCATACCCACGGCATCCCTGGTCAAGCTGGGCTTTGACCCGCCACCGACGCCGCCGGTGGACGTTGACTGACCTCTACTGCACGGTCTGTCGGACCATCGCAGAGCGATTCGGGCCAGGACCTGGCGGCCGACCGAACGTTCTGTGCCCCCGCTGTGGGTCGCTGGATAGACATCGGATCATGGCTCTGCTCATACCGATGATGATCTCCCACGCCCCTCAGGGCTCCACGGTCCTCGACATCGCTCCGGCCGGTGGCCTGTCAGTCCGGCTCCGGGCCCTGTCGCCCACCAGCTATGTGTCGCTGGACCTCGATCCTCAGGCGGATGGACGTGAGGTCGATGTCCGTGCGGATGTCACCAGAATCCCGCTGCGATCCGGGTCGGTCGGCTTCGCCCTGTGCTCTCATGTCCTCGAGCACGTAGTCGATGACCGGTCAGTGGCCAAGGAGTTGGTCCGTGTCCTCGATCCCGGTGGCTCGATCCTCATCCAGGCTCCACGACGCAGGGGCACGCCCACCGACGAGGTGCTCGACCTCAGCCCCAACGAACGAATGGAGCGCTACGGACAGCCCGACCACGTCAGGCTCTACGGTGACGACTTCGAGGAGCGCTTGAGGGCAGCTGGCCTGATCGTGGCGTCCTCGTCCTATCGGCGTCTGCTGCCCATGCCACTGCTGGAGACCATCGGCGCCACCTCAGATCACGAGCTCTGGGTGGCAGTCGTTGACGGTGACGCTGCTGTACACCTCGATTCGGACCGGGTCATGACGGAGTTGGCCGCATCGATGCTGTCGGCTCAGCCAGAGCCCGTCTCCTCAAAGACGCCAGAGTCGGGCGGGTCGAAGCTGCGTCGGCTGGTCACGCGGTCCTCTCAACCCACCGGCGGAGCCCAGGTCTGAGTAACTCGATTCATATGCTGGCCGCCATGGAGCCCCTGCTGATCGAGTCCGACGTGTTCGAAGACGATCGTGGTTTCTTCCTCGAGTCCTTCAACCAGGAGCGGTTCGATGACCTGGTGGGAGAGTCGGTGAGGTTTGTCCAAGACAACCACTCCAGATCGGCGAAGGGTGTAGTTCGAGGACTCCACTACCAGCTGACACCCTCTGCCCAGGGGAAGCTGGTCAGGGTGTCTCGGGGGATGATCTTTGACGTGGCGGTGGACATTCGCCGGTCGAGTCCCCGGTTCCGCAGTTGGGTTGGCCACGAGTTGAGCGAGGACAACTTCCAACAGCTATGGATCCCTCCCGGGTTCGCACATGGTTTCCTGGCCCTATCCGATGTGGCCGACGTCCTCTACAAGACCACCGCCCACTATGCGCCGGACCGTCAACGCACGGTGCGCTGGGACGACCCTCTGATCGGCATCGAATGGCCGCTCGACGGCGTCACCCCGATCGTCTCGCCCAAGGACCGGGCCGCTCCTAGCCTTGCCGACGCCGAACTCTTCGAATAAGGACGCTATGCCCCGCAGATACCTCGTGACAGGTGGCGCCGGATTCATCGGTTCCAACTTCATCCGTTATCTGCTCGACAACGAGCCCGGAGCACGCGTCACCAACCTGGACCTCCTCACCTATGCCGGGGTCCCGGCGACCGTTGCAGAGCTCGACTCCAATCCCAACCACGAGTTCGTCAAGGGGGACATCAGGGACGAGGGGCTCGTCGACGAGATCGTGCCCGGTCACGACGTTGTGGTCCATTTCGCAGCCGAGAGCCACGTCGACCGTTCGATCGCTGGCCCGGCACCTTTCCTGTCGACAAATGTGGTGGGAACTGGTGTCCTCCTCGACGCTTCTCACCGCCACGGCGTGCCCAGGTTCATCCACATCTCCACCGACGAGGTATACGGATCCGTGAATGAGGGTTTCGCCAGCGAAGACGCGGTGCTCGACCCCTCATCGCCCTACTCCTCGTCCAAGGCGGGGTCCGACTTACTCGCGCTCTCTTACTTCATCACCTACGGGTATCCGGTGGTGGTGACCCGGTGCACCAACAACTACGGGCCCTATCAGTTCCCGGAGAAGGTGATCCCACTGTTCGTGACCAACCTGCTCGAAGGTCAGAAGGTGCCCCTCTACGGCGAGGGTCGCAACGAGCGGGACTGGCTCTATGTCGAGGACCATTGCTCGGCGCTTCACCTGCTGGTCGACCGGGCCGAACCGGGGGAGGTGTACAACATCGGCTCCAACGCCCAGCTCCCGAACACCGAACTGGCCAACAAGATCCTCGACCACTTAGGTCTGGACGAGAGCTGGATCGAGCGGGTTCCGGATCGTCTCGGCCACGACCTCCGCTACGCGGTCGATTCCACCAAGCTGCGCTCCCTGGGCTGGGCCCCGGCGCACGACTTCGACGAGCATCTCGCTGACACGATCTCGTGGTATCGGTCCCGTGAGGATTGGTGGCGGCCGTTGAAGGGCTCACGCTCATGAAGGGGATAGTCCTCGCCGGTGGCGTCGGGAGCCGGCTCGACCCGATCACGCGGGTGGCCAGTAAGCAACTCCAGCCGGTCTACGACAAGCCGATGGTCTACTACCCGATTGCCACACTGATGGACGCTGGGATCAGGGAGGTGTTGCTGATATCCACTCCGTCCGACATCCCTCGCTTCGAAGCATTGCTGGGTGACGGGCGCCAATGGGGGGTATCGATCAGCTACTCCGTCCAGGACGCCCCCGAGGGGATCGCGCAGGCCTTGATCATCGGGGAGAGCTTCATCGACGGTGACAAAGTGGCACTGATCCTCGGGGACAACATCTTCTACGGCAATCTGGGTCTCGATGAGGTGGTCCAGGGCTTCGCTTCCGGCGCCGTGATCTTTGGCTATCCGGTCTCCGACCCCGAGAGATATGGGGTGGTTGAGATGGACGTCAACGGCGTGACCCTGTCATTGGAGGAAAAGCCCGCCTCCCCCAGGTCCAATCTGGCGGTGCCTGGCGTCTATGTCTACGACGAGAACGTCGTCGACATCGCCAAGAACCTGACACCTTCACCCCGCGGCGAGCTCGAGATAACCGACGTCAATCGCAACTATCTGGAACGAGGCGAGCTCCGCACCATCAGGCTGGGACGGGGCATCGCGTGGCTGGACGGTGGAACCCACGACAGCCTGTTGGAGGCAGCCAATTTCATCGCCACCATCGAGCATCGCCAGGGTCTCAAGATCGCCTGTCTCGAGGAGATCGCATACCAGCGCGGCTACGTCAGCCGTGACCACATGGTCGATCTGGTGGCGGCAATGCCGAATTCCACCTACCGCGAATACCTAGAACGCATCCTCGCCGACTCCGTCGTTCGATGATCGCAATCCTCGGGGCGGGGGGGCAACTCGGGTCGGCCTTCATGAGACTCATGCCTGACGCGATGGCCGTGACGCGAGCCGAGCTCGACCTGACCCGTTCCGACGAAGTCGCTGGCTGGATGGGTGCGCACCGTCCCGACCTCGTGATCAACTGCGCCGCATATACGGCGGTCGATGCCGCCGAAGACGACGCCCAGACGGCGCATTTGGTCAACGCAACCTCGGTTGGTGCGCTGGCCAGGGCCGGCAGGGCGTACGGGGTCCGCCTCGTCACCTTCTCCACCGACTACGTCTTCGACGGGACCAAGGAGGGCGGATACGTGG
Source organism: Acidimicrobiia bacterium (assembly GCA_048595045.1). GTDB lineage: Bacteria > Actinomycetota > Acidimicrobiia > Spongiisociales > ZC4RG35 > JARDZU01. The sequence goes on along the minus strand of JBMDXS010000207.1, from coordinate 1,248 downwards.
AAAGCGACGAGCCCAATCCCTTGAGTGTCTATGGGGCCTCCAAGCTGAAAGGAGAGGGTCTTGCCCTCGCCACCGATCCCACCGCCCTCGTCATCCGGACCTCGTGGGTGCTTTCGGGCACACACCGCAACTTCGTGTCGAAGATGCTCGAACTGATCTCCAAGGGTTCGGTACGAGTGGTTGACGACCAGAGGGGTAGACCGACACTGGTTGACGATCTTGCCACTGCCACCATGTCAGCCGTCGATCGGGGAGCGACCGGGCTGCTCCATCTGGCCAACCAAGGCGAGATCACTTGGTTCGGCCTCGCACGGGAGGTGGCGGAGATGGCCGGTCTGGATCCGGAACGGCTTGAACCCATCACGACTTCGGAGTTCCCTCGCCCGGCCCGACGTCCGGCCAACTCGGTTCTGGACAGCGAGCGGCTCGTTGACCTCCGGCTCGACCCTCTCCCCCACTACCGGAAAGCCCTGGAGCGGGCGGTGGAACAGCTCATGGTCGTGTCTCCATGACCATTCACATCGTCGAGGTGGATGAGCCCCGGGCCCGAGCGAGCCTCGAATACGTCCTCCAGCATCTGGACACGGAAGACCACGAGCTCGAGAAGGTCTTTCTGGACAGGGTAAGGAGGCTCAGCCGGGACAGCCGTCACGTCGAGGAGAAGTTCCAACACACCCCCGAGCCGCTGCTTGAGTCATGGAGGGCTGCTCGACATCTCACAGCGCGGACCCGGCCCGGCGACGTGGTCCTGATGAGCGACCATCGCGGGCTGGGCGGGGTATTCGCACTCGAGCAGGCGTCCGCCGATCAGGCGAGCCGCCGGGTGTTGTGGACGGTGGCGGCGGACTCTGCATTCCTAGAGATGCGTCTCGTCGCCGCCACACATGAGGGTTTCCCCATGCCGCTCGACTCCCAGATCGACTGGGAGATCACGCAGTACCGGTGGTCGGAGCGGATCATCGCCACCTCGGATCTCGCCGCGGCCAACCTGTCCGTCATCGACGTCGGCGCCGAGTTGTTGGTGCTTGCTCCGACCAAGGCGCCGGCTTCGCGGCCGATCGACACAACCCGGGTCTGGGCGCCAGGACCGGTGAGCCGGCGCGCCCAGAGTGGCGAGGTGCTACGAGCAATGACCTCCGTGACGGATGCAGCGATCACCGTCTCCGATGCCGACTGGCCCGACGCCATATGGTCAGGCTCCACTTGGGACGCCTTGCGGCACTCCCGGGACGTGCTTGGGAACCGTGT
>JBMDXS010000206.1:0-2530 GCA_048595045.1 Acidimicrobiia bacterium | reverse complement strand
TTCTGATCGTTCTCGAGATCGATCTCGGCCAGGAGCCAGGGGATGAAGGCACCCGGGGTCTCGTCCAGCACACCTGAGTTGACATCGGTAGCGCGAGCGAACTCCTGCTCGAGCATCGTTTCGAAGTCCTCTCGCTCCAGGGCCTGCGGATCCTCGATGAAGGTGACGGAAGTCACCGCCTCGAATGCCGGCAGGTGCTGGTTGCGGTATTCGGCCAACTCGCCGGACACCACATAGGCCAGGATCGCGGCCGCGGCCAGGATCCACCACCTCGCCTTGGCGATCCCCTTGATCGTCGTCATATCCACTGATTCACCTCTTCGTTCTCTTCCCTCAAGTCGATAGTCGTGACGTCAGGCACCACCTGATTGGCGAGAGCCAGAAGCAGTCCCTTGAGCTCCTGTCTCCCACCTGCGCTGGACATCTTCTTCAGCTCCTTGACGCTGGCCTGGAGGATGTCGGGACCAGGCACGTCGGTCTCGGCGATGTTGATCTGGGGATGGGAGCTGGTCAAAAGCGGGCCGGTGGCCAACTCCTCCACCAGCTTCTCCCCCGGCCTGGCGCCCACGGTCTTGACCTCGATATCACGACCAGGAACCAAGCCGCCCAGCCGGATCATGCGATGTGCGAGGTCGACGATCCGCACCGGCTGGCCCATGTCGAGCACGAACACCTCGCCGTGCTCAGCCAGCGCCGAGGCCTGAAGGACCAGCTGGACCGCCTCGGCGATGGTCATGAAGTAGCGAGTCATCCGCTCGTCGGTGATCGTCACCGGGCCCCCGCTGCGGATCTGCTCCATGAAGGTGGGAACCACGCTCCCCCGGCTGCCCAGCACGTTCCCGAACCGGACCGAGGAGTAGATGCAGTCCCCGACCTCGGTATCGGAGGCGGACTGGACCAACATCTCCGCCATCCGCTTCGAGGCACCCATGACGCCTTTGGGCTCGACCGTCTTGTCGGTCGAGATGAGGACGAACCGCTCCACCCCACCGACACGCCGGGTCACCTTGAGGAGATTGTTGGTCCCGACGACGTTGGTCTTGACCGCCTCCTCGGGCCACTCCTCGAGGATGGGGACGTGCTTGTGGGCGGCGGCGTGATATATGACCTGTGGGCGGTACTTCTTGATCAGCGCGTTGAGCTTTCTCTTGTCCCTGATGTCACAGAGCGCAGAGATGAGCTGGGTGCCGGCCGGCTCCTCCCACTTGACCATGTTGTCGTGGAGGTGAGTCTCATCGTTGTCCATCGCCACGACCTTGTCCGGCATGAACCGAAGGACCTGGCTGACGATCTCCGAGCCGATCGAGCCTCCGGCGCCGGTGACCAGCACCGTCTTGCCATACAGGATCGACTCGACCGAGTCGAGGTCGGTGGTCACCGTCGGGCGGAGCAGGAGGTCCTCGATTTGGAGGTCCCTGATGTCCGGCCCGCCGTCGTAGCCGGTGAGCAGCTCGTCGAGGTCGGGGACGATCCGGAGACGGACGTCGACGTCGACGCAGAGGTCGACCAGTCGCCGGGCCAGGACGCTGGCCCCTTCCGAGGCGACGATGACCTGCTGCACGTTGAGCTTGGTCACGAGTGAGGCGATGTCTTCCAGCTCGCCGACTATGGGCAGGTTGGCGAGGCGCTTGCCCTTGGGAGTGGGCCCCGAGCTGACGAAGCCGATCACGTCCACCTCGTAGGGCTCGGTGTAACGGGCCAGGTCGGCCGCTCGTTTGCTGGTGCCCAGGATGAGGACACGTTCACGCGCATCGAGCTTGAGACCGCGGTGGAATGAGAAGAGACGGGAGCGGAACCGAACCGCACCGAGGAAGCCCAGGCTGATCAGCGATCCGAGCACGATGACGGACAGTGGCACCGGCCGGTTGCCAGGCCCCTCTATCAACTCGTAGTCACCGAGGGCCAGTGTGATGAGGAAGAGGACCGCCGATGCCCAGAACGTGGCGGCGATGACTCTGCGCGCCTCCCCGATGCTGGCGTACTCCCAGACGTGGCCGTAGGCACCCATCAGGACGTTGGCCACGAGATGGACCCCGATGATGACGGGGAGGGCGAGCGCCACCCTGCCCCACCAGACACCGGCCAGATCCCTGTCCAGCGACAGTACGCCAAGGGCCGACAGGTAGGCGACAGCGATGACCATCGCGTCCACGAACGCGAAAGAGATGTCGGCACGGACCTGTGCGAGCAACGTCGCTACGCGTGCCCCGATCGAATAGACCCCGGCACGGACCTGCTTCATCAACTTCGCCATCCGTGCCCGGATCGGAATAGCCCCAATACGCCCGGTGAACCGTTTTATCACGGATTCCGCCCTCTTCGTCCAAGTCGAGTGTGCACGGCGGCAACCAGCCCCCCAGCGCACCCGAGATACCTCCCAAGTGATCCCGAGTCAAGGGATCTAAACCACTGATGGTCTTGCCCCCGAACCCATCGAGACGCCCCGTCACGTCCCGACCCGGCGCTCACCATAACCACTCTCCGTGCTGGTTTCCAGCCTTTCGCAGATTTTTCTTTCCTCGTCTTCCCC
>JBMDXS010000205.1:0-11230 GCA_048595045.1 Acidimicrobiia bacterium | reverse complement strand
CGGGTCGACACCGACTCGGATCTGGAGGAGATCGACGGCTCGGTGACCGCCGGAGGGAGCCTGCTGACATTCGAGGACCGGCCATGGCCCACGCCCGGCCTGATTGTCTCGGGGAGCATGGACCTGTCCGTTCCGCTCACTCCATACCACCGGTGGGCCCAACGCGGCCCTTCCACCATGCGGGTGTGGATGCCGGTGGGATAGGCTCGAGACCTCGACCGAGAGGAGAGGGACGATGACGGCGGCAATCGCACCAACCGTATGAGGGCCATATAGCCGGCGCTCCGGGGTCACTCCATCTCGGCGACTCGCAACCTGGGGAATTCACGCTCCAGACCCGGAGCCACCACCTGATACAGCGCCGCTGGCTCGGGAATCCCGTGGAGGGTGACGGCACCGAGAGACTGCAGTGTGACTTGGGTCGGGAGCTCGCCGAGCTCATCACGAGTGGCCGAGCTGACCAGGATCTGGCCACCGTGCCCGGCGTTGCACACCCGGGCCATCACATGAACCGGCAGGCCCACATATCCCGTGTCGGTGACCGACGGGCTGCCGCTGTGGAGGCCGATCCGAACGCGGATGCGACGCCCGCCTGGCCAGGACTCCGCCTGCAAACCCTTCTGAATCTCGATGGCGGCATCGAGGGCGTCTCGGGCCCGAGCGTGCGCGGCGAAGAACTCGTCGGCGCGGGCGTCGACCTCGTATCCACCGTGGGCGCCGATCGACTTTCTGATCAGGTCGCGCACCGCCGCGAGCAGCGCGGGGTAGCCGTCTCCCATGTCTCGGACCAGCCCGGTCGACGACTCGATGTCGGTGAGGAGCAGGGTGACCAACCCGGTTGGCAGGTCGGCGGAGCCCGACTGTGAGGCCTCCCGTAACCGGCGGGTGACGAATCCGACCGGGGCGATCCCGTAATCGGTGGCGGCCTTGAGCAATCTCCGGAATGCCCTCTCCCGCGCCTCGTCGCTCTCGAACTTGACCTGATTGAACCGCGAGAGGGCGTTACGGACGTGAGCCTCGTCGTTGATGGGCAGTCGTCGGTTGCCCTTGGAGTCGATGTAGGCGAAGGCGCTGTTGGGGAGGCTGGCCCGCTTCTTGGCGTCGAGGGTTGCCATGGGAGAACGGTAGGTGGCTCAGCTCGAGATGAGGGCGTGTCGACCGACGCACTTTTGAGTTGGGCCACCGATCTGCTGTGCTGAGGCTCCCCTGCTGTCAGTCTTGTCTTGAGATCCACCCGCCTCGTCGCGGTCGCCCTCGTAGTGCTGGTCCTCTTCGGAGGCGTCTTGGCGTGGCGTCTCCTCGACGAGCCTCCCCCCGAGGCAGGGTCCAATGGCACCGCCGTGCCTGCCGGCCAGGGCCGGGTGGGATATGTGGTCACCCGCCAAGGGACGACCCTCTCGCCCCAGCCGGGGGGAGCGGGCACTCAAGTCGCCGCCAACCTCATCTTCCCGGTCTCCGGCGAGCAGTCGGGTGCACTCGAGGTGCTCGACAACTGCAACCGCACCGGATGGGTGGGCCCAGACCATGTCGAGTCCGGGATCGTCCCCATCGCCAAGGGCGAGGACATGGCCGGATCGGTCTTCGTGATCGACCCCGGGCACGGTGCTCCCGATCTCGGAGCGGTCGGGCCTGGTGGCCTGACGGAGGCCGAGGCCAACATCGATGTCTCGTCACGGGTCATCGAGCTCCTGTCGGAGTCCCGTGACATCGACTGGGTATCGGGATCGGTCACCCCGGGCACCACCTATCACGCCGCGGCCGTGGCCATACCGACCAGGTCGGCAGACGGCCCCAATGACGGTGACTACGAGCTGGGGCTCACCTTCCGCGCCGAACTGGGCAATGCCGTGGACGCGACGGCGCTCGTGTCGATTCACCACAACACCCAACCCACCCATGACACCGAGGGCCCGGGCACATCGGCGTTCGTCTCCGTCGCCAACGAGGAGTCACCACGTCTGGGTGGGCTCCTCGTCGACGAGGTGAGACGATCCCTGGCGCTTTTCGAGGCGGACTGGGTGGGGGGCAACACGAGTCTCGTGGCCAGGGTCGACGCCAACGGCGAGGACTACTACTCCATCCTGGCCTTGTCCCAGGTCCCCGCTGCGATCATCGAAGGGGCATACATCTCCAACCCATCGGAGGAGGAGCTGATCGCCACCGAGGCCTTCCGCCAGGCCTATGCCGAAGGCGTGTACCGCGCCCTCGTCCGCTTCGTCCTCACCGACGACTACCCCATACCCGAGCCGGAGCCCGAGCTCTACGACCCCGAGGCCCCACCCCGCTCGATGGACGACTGCGTCACTCCTCGCTGATCCGGTGCCGCCGCGGGCCCGATCCGCCGCTGACTCCCGGGTATCTTCACGGGGTGCCCGACACGACCGCCACACCGGGAGGCGACCAGGGCTCACCCGGGCTTCTCGAGCGGCTGAGAAACCGCTACGAGGGGTACAAGGCCAAGGCTCTGGATCGTCTCGAGGAAGAACGCGGACGCCGCCCCAGCGTCCGGGTGGCCTTCGATTTCTACAGGAGAGACCAGGCGTTCGCCGGGAGCCTTCTCGCCGGCGGTCTCTCGGTCAAGCTGTTCCTCTGGTTCCTCCCGTTCGCCCTTTCGGTGGTGGCGCTCCTCGGCACCCTCGCCGACCAGTTCGACCAGCCGGCGGATGAGCTCGCCCGTAGCTCGGGTCTGGCGGCAGTACTGGCCGACATGGTCGCCGATGCGGTGGAAGAGTCGAGCCAGGCGGCGTGGTATCTGGCCGTCGTCGGCATCTTTCTGATGCTCTGGGCCGGGCTGGGGGTGGTGCGGGCATTGGCTTTGACCAACCGTCTCGCCTGGCGCATGCCCGGGGTGCCGACCGTGAGAAAGCTGCACGGGTCCGTCGCCGTGATCGGCTTCGTGGTGGGCACCCTGGTCATCCAGTGGGCGAGGAATCGGCTTCTCGGCGGGCCCTGGTTCACCGATCTGCTCGTTCTCGTGTTGGCAATCGCCGCGGTGGCCGGGCTCTTCCTCCTCATGTTCAGGGTGCTGCCCCATCCGGTGGAAGTCCCGTGGACGGCCCTGGTCCCGGGGGCGCTTCTCATGACCGTGGGCTTGTTGGTGATCAGGCTCGCCACCCTGGTGTACTTCGCGCCGAGACTCAACAGCGCCCCGGACCTGTACGGGGGATTGGGGCTGGCCGGGGTGTTCCTGGCCTGGCTCTACATCATCAGCCGTTTGTTGGTGGCTTCGATCTCTTTGAATGCCACCATCTGGCAGCGAGATCAGGCCGTCGACGAGACAGCGGGGGCCATCGGTTGACCCCGGTGCGGGCGCCCCTCCCCCGGACGCCCGCACACGTCAGATGGTTCAGGCGGAGATGGCCTGGCCGAGGACCGCCTGGCCGAAGTAGAAGAGGAAGGCGATAGCTACCACCCACATCAATGGATGGACCTCATTTGCCTTGCCCTTGATCACCTTGATCAGCACGTACATGATGAAGCCAGCCCCGATGCCCACGGTGATGCTGAAAGTCAGGGGCATGAGGACCAGGGTGAGCAAGGCCGGGAAACCCTCTTCGATGTCCTCGAAATCGATCCCCTTCAATAGGCCCGCCATAAGGAATCCGATCAGGATGAGCACAGGGGCTGCGGCTTGCACTGGCACGAGTGCGGCCAGTGGCGAGAGGAAGATCGCAAGCAGGAACAGCACGCCGACCACCACTGAGGTGAGACCGGTTCGCCCCCCTTCGGCCACACCCGCCGCGCTCTCGATGTAGCTGGTGTTGGAACTGACCCCGGCCGCGCCACCGGCGGCGGCGCCAAGCGAGTCGACGAAGAGCAGCTTGCCCACGCCGGGAATGTTCCCCTCCTCGTCGGTCAACTCGGCTTGCTCCGCGATGGCGGTCGCAGTCCCGATGGTGTCGAAGAAGTCGGTGAGCATGAAGCTGAAAATGGTCAGCGCCGCGGCCACGAATCCCAGCGTCGAGAACACATTGCCCAGGTCGAAATCGCCGAGGGTGACGAAGCTGGGGGTGGCGGTGAACTCACTCGGGAACTCGGTGAACCCGATGATCAGCCCGAGGGCGGCGGTGAGAAGGATGCTGATGATCAGGGCACCAGGAACCTTCCTCACGAAGAGGATCACGGTGATGAGGAGGCCGATCAGCGCCATCCACGCTCCCGCGCTGTTGGGGAAGACGAATTCGACAGGCACCGGCCCATCACCTTCCGGTTGTCGGATCAGACCGGCATCGACGAATCCGATGAACATGATGAACAGGCCGATCCCCACGCCGATGGCCCGCTTCAGGGCTAGGGGCACGGCATGCATGATCGCCTCACGGAGACCGACCACCACCAGCGCCAGCACGATCAAGCCCTCGAGGACGATCACCCCCATAGCCCCGGCAGGGGTCAGACCGTCGCTGAGCACGAGCCCGAAGGCCACCGCCCCGTTGATGCCGAGGCCGGCGGCCATGGCAATGGGATAGTTGGCCACCACCCCCATCAGGATGCACAGCAGGCCGGCGACCAGGGCAGTGCCGGCGGCAACACCCGGGGCATCGAATCCCGCCGCGGAGAGGATGGCGGGGTTGACGAAGATGATGTAGGCCATCACCAGGAACGTCGTCACCCCGGCACGGATCTCAGTGCCTAGGGATGTGCCTCGCTCACTGAGCTTGAAGTAGGAATCGAGACCGGACCCTCCCCCCGGTCCTCTCGACTCCGTGCGATCGACGGTGTCGGTCATTTCTCCTCCCAGATCGAGGATGCCGGGCAGTGGCATCGCCAATGAGACCCAAAGTAATGAGAACGGGTTACCGGCCGCCGCCGTCATCCGAGGACTTCTTCGCGATCTCAGAACAGGGAGCGCACCACCCAGTACACCACCATGCCGGCCACCAAGGTCCAGATCTGGCTCCTCGTGCGGTAGGCCGCCACCCCACCGGCGAGGAAACCCGACACCTCGGGAACCCCGATGCTCACGTTGCCATCGGAGTCGGTGAGCAGGGCCACTATCAGTGCGGCCAGGACAGCGGACCCGACATAGCGAAGGGGGATCAAGACCGTTTCGGGGATCCGCCTCTTGGCCAGGGCAACGATGAAGAGAGCCCGCATCAAATACGTGCCGGCGCCAACGATCACGACTGCCGCCAGGTCACCCACGACGTAGCCTCTCGGCAACGGTGCCGGCGGTCACCCCCGCCACAGAGCCGACGAGGAGCCCTGTCCGGTTGGGGAGACCTGCGACGAGATAGGTCACAGCGGCCCCGGCCAACGCCGCCACCACCTCGGGCCAGCTCTCGGTCCCAACCACCAGCAAGCCGATGAACAGGATCGGGATTGCGAATCCAAGATTCCATTCCTCGGGGACCACCGGTCCGATGAGGAGGCCGAGGGTCACCACAGTCAGCCAGAGCACCCAGAACGTCGCTCCGGCCGCCAGGTAATAGGTGCGAAAGCGATCAGCGTCATCCTCGGGGCGCATCGTGACCAGGGCGAAGACCTGGTCGATCAGCAGATAGGGGCCCAGCCAGCGGAACCACCGAGGCTGTCTCTGGAAGATGGGGGCCAGAGCCATCGAGTACATCAGATGGCGTGCGTTGACCACCAAGGCAGTGCCTATGGCGGCTGCCAGGGCCACGCCACTGCCGAGCAGCGTGATCAAGGTGAGTTGGGCGGCCCCGGCGAATATGAGCCACGAGCTCGACCATCCCACCAGCGGATTGAGCCCGGCATCGGTGACAGCCAGACCGACCACCAGGCCGAAAGGAATGGCCGGCACGAAGAGCGGAAGCGCATCGATTACCCCCTGGCGGGCCATCGATCGGTCCACAGACATCCTGCCAGGTTATGGAGCTATGAGCCGGCGTCGGCCCGGACCGCCTCCAGGGCGATGACCACCATCTCGGTGAACGTCTGCTCCCGCTCCTCCGAGGTGGTGGATGCGCCGGTCCGGACGTGATCCGAGACCGTTGCGATCGTGAGCGCCCGGCCTCCCTTCTCGGCGGCCACCCCGTAGAGCCCGGCTGCTTCCATCTCCACCGCCAGGACACCCATCGACTCCATACGGTCGAACGCCTCGGGGTCGGGGTTGTAGAAGAGGTCCGCGGAATGGACGTTGCCCACTCTCACCGCGACACCCTGTGCGGCAGCAGCGTCGGCCGCAGCTCGAAGCAGCTCGAAGTCGGCCGTGGCCGCGAAGTCGTAGCCGCCATATCGGACCCGGTTGACTCCGGAATCGGTGCAGGCGCCGATCGCCAGGATCACCTCTCGGAGCTCGACGGAGGGAAGGATCCCGCCGCAGGAGCCCACCCTGATCAGTCGCTCCACCCCGTATTCGGTGATCAGCTCTGTGGCGTAGATCGACGCGGAGGGGATCCCCATCCCGGTGCCCATGACCGAGATCGGGACTCCCTCATAGCTGCCGGTGTATCCGAGCATGTTTCGCACCTCGTTGACCTGAGTGACGTCGTCGAGGAAGTTCTCGGCGATGTGCCGGGCTCGGAGGGGGTCGCCGGGGAGGAGGACAGAGGGGGCGAAGTCGCCCTTCCTGGCTGAGATGTGAGGAGTGGACATACCTCTTCGACTCCGTTCGTGTATGTGACTTCGTGTCCGGGACGGCGCCAACTTATTCGATCGGCCCGGTCGGTAGGGTGCCCGGCTCATGCCCGAGATGCCACCCTTCCCGAAGGATCACGCCGACCTGTCTGTGGCCCTGGAGGAGCTCGGGGCGCAACGCCTGCCCGGACTGCTCGGGATCGAGCTGCTGGGCCTGGGCGATGGCTCGTCGGCCATGCGAATGGTGGTGGGGGAGAGACATCTCGCCTCCAACGGGTATCTCCACGCAGCATCGGTCGTGGCGCTGGCCGACACGACAGCCGGGTATGGCTGTGTGGCCAACCTGCCGGAAGGAGCGATCGGGTTCACCACCATCGAGCTCAAGTCGAACCACCTGGCCACATTGCTCGACGGTGCGCTGCTCTCGCACGGGTCGCTGGCGCACGGTGGCCGCTCCACCCAGGTCTGGGACGTCGAGGTGGCTGCGGAGGAAACCGAGAAGAGGATCGCCCTTTTTCGGTGCACCCAGATGCTCCTCTACCCGCGTTGACCTAGTCTCGCCCGCCATGTCCGAGAGCTACGACCTCATCATTAAATTGCGCGCCATCCGCGACTTCCGGCCAGAGCCGGTTTCCGAAGGAGACCTCGACGCCATCCTGGAGGCAGCGCGGTGGACGGGCAGCTCGAAGAACCGACAGGATTGGTCCTTTGTCGTCGTCACCGGGGACCGTCTCCAGAGCCTGGCCGAGTGCGGTGACTTCACCGATCCGGTGCGACGCTCGGCCGCGACCATCGTGCTCGTGAAGGAGGAAGGCGGGAACATGTTCGACATCGGCCGAGCGGCCCAGAACATCATGCTGGCGGCCAAGGCGGTCGGGGTCGCCTCATGCCCGATCACGCTTCATCGATCGGCTCAGGCGCGAGAGCTACTCGGTGCCCCGGAAGGTACCGAGACCCGATATGCGGTCGCCCTCGGGTATCCGGGGGACGCTGCATCCCCTCGCCGGTTCGGGGGTCGCAAGCCGGCTGAGGCCGTGGTCCGCTACCAGCACTACTGATCGGGGCAAACCTGGCTGAGAGCGCGGGAGCCGGCACTAGCGTCGAGTGGCCATGTCCGAACCGCTCGTCCAGGCCCGCGGCCTGACCAAGAGATTCGGTGATTTCCTCGCCGTAGACGCGGTCGACTTCGACATCGCCAAGGGTGAGGCCTTCGGGTTCCTCGGACCCAACGGCGCGGGCAAGACATCGACCATGAAGATGATCACGACGGTGAGCCCCATCACCGAGGGCAAGCTCACCGTTTTCGGGCTCGATCCCGCCGTCGACGGGCGCCGGATCCGACAGCGTCTCGGGGTCGTCCCTCAGGAGGACAACCTCGACATGGAGCTGACCGTCGCCGAGAACCTCTACATCTATGGGCGGTATCACGATATGCCCCGGGCCGACATCCGGAAGAGGATCACCGAGCTACTCGAGTTCGCCCAGTTGAGCGACCGTTCCGACTCACCGGTGGAGCCATTGTCGGGCGGCATGAAGCGACGGCTCACCATCGCCCGAGCCTTGATCAACGAGCCCGACCTGGTGATCCTCGACGAGCCGACCACCGGTCTCGACCCGCAGGCCCGTCACCTCCTCTGGGATCGGCTCTACCGGCTCAAGCGCGAGGGGGCCACCCTGATCATCACCACCCATTACATGGACGAGGCGGAGCAGCTGTGCGACCGGTTGGTGGTGATGGACAAGGGCAAGATCGTCGCCGAAGGCTCCCCCCGCCAGCTCATCGCCCAATACGCCCCGCGCGAGGTGGTCGAACTGCGCTATCCCGAGGAGCAGATGGAGGGGATCAGCGAGAGGCTCGGATGGCTCGAGGGTGGCATCGAGATCCTGGCCGATCGCGTCATCGTCTACACCGACGATGCCGAAGCCACCCAGCACGAGCTGACCATTCGCGACATCCATCCCGAGCAGGTCCTGGTCCGTAGGTCGAGCCTCGAGGATGTGTTCCTCAAGCTGACCGGGCGCAGCTTGGTCGATTGATGACCACCCTCGCCCGCTCCTGGCGCTGGGTCGAGTCCGAGGCGATCGGCTACCGACGGGTCTGGCGGGGCACGGTCATCTCCAGTTTCGTGAACCCGGTCCTCTTCCTCTCTGCGATGGGTTTGGGCTTGGGGACGTTGGTCGATTCCACCAGCGACCAGCTGTCCATCCCGTACCTGGCCTTCGTAGCCACGGGGCTGCTCGCCGCCACCGCCATGCAGACATCCGCCGGCGAGGGGGCCTTCCCGGTCATGGCGGGGATCAAATGGCGAAAGGGGTTCCACGGGGCGATCACGACACCCCTGGGGCCGGCGGACATCGTGATCGGGATGATGATGTGGGGCGCGATCAGGCTCAGCTTCGTCCTCCTCGTCTTCGCCCTGGTCTCCGTCGTCTTGGGTGCCTTGGAGCTGGGCCCGGCACTACTCGCTGTCCCCCCCGCCATCCTCACCGGTCTCGCCTTCCAGGGCACGGTCACGGCCTACACCGTGACCAGGGAGAACGAGATCTCCCTGTCGACTCTGTTCCGGTTCGGGATCATCCCGCTATTCCTCTTCTCGGGGACCTTCTTCCCGATAAGCCAGCTGCCCCAGCCTCTTCAGGTCGTCGCCTATTTCACCCCGCTGTTCCATGGGGTCGAACTGGTGCGCAAGATCGCCCTTCCCGGGGCAGACTCCTCCATCGTCACCTCGCTCCCGGTGTGGGCCCATGTCGCCTACTTGACCGTGATGACGGTGGTCGGGATCGCCCTCGCCGCCCGCTGGCTCGACCGCAGGCTCCGGCCATGAGCGTGTCCCTCCCCACCAGGCTCACCCCCCCGGGCAGGATGACCCCGTTCCGTGCCCACCGGATCTGGGAGCGGAACTACCTGGTCTATCGCCGGGTGTGGAAGGTGATCCTCACCGGGTTCTTCGAGCCGGTCTTCTACCTCTTCTCCATCGGGATCGGGATCGGCGAGCTGGTGCCCGAGGTGCCCGGGCCGGGTGGTGTCCCGATCGACTACACCGCCTTCGTCGCACCGGCGCTCATGGCCGCGTCGGCCATGAATGGGACGGTCCTGGAGACGACGTTCAACATCTTCTTCAGGCTCAAGTTCGAGAAGACATATGACGGGATCCTCACCACTCCCATGAGCTCGCGTGACATCGCCATCGGCGAGATCGGCTGGGCCCTGGTCCGTGGCGCGCTCTACTCGACCGCCTTCTTCGTCGTCATGGTGGCAATGGGCCTGACCGCCAGTTGGTGGTCGGTCCTCACCATCCCCGGGGCGGTCCTCATCGGATTCGCCTTCGGATCGGTTGGCCTCGCCGCCACCACCTATATGAGGTCGTGGCAGGACTTCGATCTCGTCTCCCTGGTGACGATGCCGCTCTTCCTGTTCTCGGCCACCTTCTACCCCCTCGACGTCTACCCAGCAGCCATCCAGCCGTTGATCCGCCTCTCTCCGCTCTATCACGGGAATGAGATGCTCCGAGCGTTCTCACTGGGGATCTTCGACTGGACCCTGGCCGGCCACATCACATTCCTCCTGGTGATGGGTCTCATCGGCGCCTTCATCGCATCGCGCCGGCTCGACGGCCTGCTCAGGAAATGAGAGACCCGGGCGGCTGACCAAGCAGGCCGGTGCGCGCCCTGGCCTACTCCCAGCCGAATCCCAGGTGTATGACGAGGCTCAGCATCAGCATCACCAGGAAGAACCCGCCGACCACCCCACCGATCCCGGCCGGCAGCAGACCTCGCTCCTCACCATGGCGCCGTGCAGCCAACCCGAACCACACCGCCGCCGACGCGGCGGCGACCGTGAGTGGCCCCAGGATCTGGGAGACGATCTGAGTCAGCGAATCGCTGGCGATGAACGTGGCAACCAGCAACGCCACCATCGCGGCCACCGACGTCCAAGCCCACGCCAATAGTCTGCGCGCACGAGACGACGGTGGGGTTCGGACGGGCAAGCTCGCTCCGAACATGTCGGGCCTCCTTTCGCCATCATCGTCAGCCCATCGGCTGCGAATCGGTAGGGGCCAACGTCACAATCGGCCGCGTTGCTCTCCCGCCTAGGCTCGTCGGGGATGCTCGACATCTCCTTCCCCCTCCACGCCCCACAGGGTCGGGGTCTGAACACCAAGGGCTGGCTCCAGGAAGCGGCGCTGCGTTGCCTCCTCAACAACCTCGATCCCGATGTCGCCGAAGACCCGGAGAACCTCATCGTCTACGGGGGAAGGGGCAAGGCGGCCCGCGATCTCGGGTCGTTGCAGGCCATCGTCCGCACCCTGGAGCGGCTGGCAGATGACGAGACCCTCCTCGTCCAGTCGGGCAAGCCGGTTGGGGTATTTCGCACCCACGATCTCGCCCCCAGGGTCCTCATCGCCAACAGCCTCCTGGTCCCCCGTTGGGCAACACTCGAGGACTTCTGGGAGCTCGAAGCGGAGGGGTTGACCATGTACGGCCAGATGACGGCCGGGTCCTGGATCTACATCGGCACCCAGGGCATCCTCCAGGGCACCTTCCAGACCTTCTCGGCGATCGCTGATCAGCGATTCGGGGGCACGCTCGCCGGAACGCTCACCCTCACCGCCGGCCTCGGCGGGATGGGTGGCGCCCAGCCACTGGCCATCACCATGAACGGCGGGGTCGCCCTGTGTGTGGAGGTCGA
>JBMDXS010000204.1:0-2042 GCA_048595045.1 Acidimicrobiia bacterium | reverse complement strand
GCTGTCCTACGGTCTTCGGCTTCATGAGGAAGGCGTGCCAGTGATCGCCATCCCCAAGACGATGGACAACGACGTCCACGGGACCGACTACTGCATTGGCTTCTCCACCGCAGTCACCCGTGGCGTCCAGTTCATCCACAGTCTGCGCACGGCGGCAGGTTCACACGAGCGGATCGCCGTCGTCGAACTGTTCGGCCGGTACAGCGGCGAGACATCATTGGTCACCGCATATCTGTCCGGTGTCGACCGGGCCATCATCTCCGAGGTCCCCTTCGACGTCGAAAGACTGGCCGGCATGCTCCAGTCGGATCGAATGTCCAACCCGTCCCACTACGCCATGATGACCATCTCCGAAGGCGCCCGGCTCCAGGAGGGAGACATGATGCTGGGGGGCGAGGAGGACGCATATGGGCATCGCAAGTTGGGCGGGATCGGGGCCCTGACCGGGGAGCTCCTCAAGGAGCGGACCGGTGAGCCGGTCCTCTACCAGCAGGTGGCGTATTTGATGCGCTCCGGGGCGCCGGACTCCCTGGACCTCATGGTGGCGACCAACTACGCGGTGATGGCGGCCGATCTGGCGGTCGAGACCAGCCATGGACGGATGGTGGCATTGCGTGGCGGCACCTACACCCACGTGCCGATCGGGGTCACCAAGGAAGGCGTGAAACGGGTCGACGTAGACGAGCTGTACGACACCGAGACGTATCTACCCAAGGTGCGCCACGTCCTCGGCAAGCCGATGTTCCTCTACTGAGCGAGGTAGGGGGTTTCCGACTAGGGTCCGCGGCACGCCGACATGCGAGGGTTGTGAATGAAGCGGTTGGTCCTTGGTTTGCTGTTCTTCGGGCTGGCAGCGCTCCCGGCGGGGGCGACCGAGTCCTCGGACCCGGCTGCCGGACCGTTGTCCACCTACAACGGCGAGGTAGAGATCAACTGCACCCAGGCCGATGCGGCCGGCACGGGCTCCCACGTCCTCAACCGGGACAACACCGGGACGGGCATGGAGCGGCTCAACGCGAGCATCTTCGATGGCAAGGGCACGCTGATCTATGAGCTCACATTCGAGAACGTCCTGAGCGAGTTCGCTGGTGGCATCGGGACCTTCGTATACACCACGCCGCCCGCCTTCAACCCGATCACCTTCGTCCTCACCAGCTTGGAAGGCAATGGTCTGCCCGAGGAGATCGACGTGTTCGAGGTTGGCCTCTGCGAAACGATCACGTTCATTCCCCACACGGTTGGCGCGGTAGATCCCGCCACCGGTCAGTGGCACCTGCTCGACGAGGCCGGGGCAGCCAGTTCGTTCTTCTTCGGCAATCCCGGCGACCTCCCCATGATGGGAGACTGGGACGGGGACGGGATCGACACTCCGGGTCTCTACCGCCAGTCCGACGGGTTCGTCTATTTGAGGAACAGCAACAACCAGGGCATCGCGGATATCCGATTCTTCTTCGGGAATCCCGGTGACCTCCCTCTGGCAGGCGATTTCGACGGCGATGGGTTCGATACGGTGTCGATCTACCGCCCCTCAGAAAGCAAGGTCTTCGTCATCAACGAACTGGGCGCGAACGATGGCGGTCTCGGGGCAGCTGACCTCGAGTACTTCTTCGGGAACCCCGGAGACAAACCCTTCGTCGGTGATTTCGACGGGGACGGGATCGAAACCGTGGGTCTGCACCGTGAGTCCACAGGATTCGTCTATTTCCGCAACAGTCACACTCAGGGCAACGCCGACAACTCGTTCTTCTTCGGCGACCCGGGAGACAGATTCGTTGCCGGGGACTGGACCGGGGCTGGTTTCGACGCCCCTGGGCTCTTCCGACCATCCAACGCGACCTGGTACTTCAGGCACTCCAATACCCCGGGCATCGCGGATGATCAGTTCCCCTTCGGCAACAGCACTTTCCTACCGGTGGCAGGCATCTTCGACTTGGAATGACTTAGGCCGGTTCTCCAATCGCTCAGGTCTTCCCACCCATCGCCGCGACCCTGTCGGCGATGATCTCTCGCACCTGATCGCGTAGCTCGCCGGTGTCGGCTCC
>JBMDXS010000203.1:0-6069 GCA_048595045.1 Acidimicrobiia bacterium | reverse complement strand
CATATCGCTGCCCTGGAAACCACCCTTCGAGCAGAGAACTGGGACGGAAAGGTCACGTTCCGCTCGCTGATCGACGGCCGGGTGGAGAATCGGAACGTCGAGCGGTATCGGGATCTGAGGGGGGATCATCTCGAGATCGTCGATGCCTGGATGAACCGTGGGGATCGACCGATGCTGCGAGCGCGGACCACACAATCCCGAATCGAGATCGTGACCGGTGCCAGACACCGCATCTGGGTGGATGGTGCCAGGGTGGACTCCGCACGCCGCGCTGTCATCGAGGACGGGGCGGTCGGCGAGGAGCTCACCGTCATGGTGATGCCTGAAGCCGCCGTGCGGGTGGAGAAGGTCGTATGCCTGGTGACGAGCCGGGACGATGCCATCTCCGAGCCCGGTGTCGAGACAGCCGAGGAGCTCGAGCATGCCCCTGACTTCGTCGATCTCGAACCGGAGCACGCCCGGTGCTGGCTGAGCTTGTGGAGACGCTTCGACGTCGACATCGAGGCCGAGCCAAGGGTCCGTCAGATAACCAACCTCCACATCTTCCATCTCCTCCAGGTGGCCTCCCCCAACATCATCGACGTCGACGCGGGGATACCGGCCCGAGGGCTGCACGGAGAGGCGTACCGTGGTCACGTCTTCTGGGACGAGCTCTTCGTCTTCCCGGTGCTCCACGTGAGGTCACCCGAGGTCGCCCGGTCCCTCCTCCGCTATCGCCACCGTCGACTGCCCGCTGCTCGCCGGGCGGCCCTGGCCGCCGGGTACGCCGGAGCGATGTTCCCGTGGCAGTCGGGCAGCGACGGGCGTGAGGAGACCCAGCAGATCCATCTCAACCCACGCTCCGGCCGCTGGTTCGACGACCACAGCCACCTACAGCGGCACATCAACATCGCCATCGCATACAACGTGCTCCAGTACCTCCGTTTCACCCACGACGTCGAGTTCCTCTCCGAGTTCGGCGCCGAGTTGCTCGTCGAAATCGCCCGCTTCTGGGCCAGCGCCGCCGAACACGACCGGATCGCCGACACGTATCAGATCACCGGGGTCATGGGCCCGGACGAGTTCCACGACCACGACCCGCACTGGGACGGGGTCGGGCTCCGCAACAACGCCTACACCAACGTGATGGTGTCGTGGCTGTTCGCGGCGATCCCCGAGGCGTTGCAGCCCCTGCCGGAGCATCAGAGGGAGAGCCTGTTCGAGAGGATCGGGCTGGATCAGACGGAGATCACCCTTTGGGACGAGATCAGCCGCAAGTTGGTGGTCCCCTTCCACGACGAGGGGATCATCAGCCAATTCCAGGGGTACGAGCAGCTCCAGGAGCTCGATTGGACGCTGTACCAGGAACGCTACGGCAACATCGAGCGTCTCGATCGCATACTCGAGTCCGAGGGCGACTCGGTGAGCCGGTACAAGGCGTCCAAACAAGCCGACGTGCTGATGCTCTTCTATCTGCTCACCTATGAAGAGCTCGTCGAGGTCTTTGCCCGGCTGGGGGTGGTCTTCGACGAAGACATGCTGGCCAGGAACATCGACTATTACCTGGAGCGGACCTCGCACGGATCGACCCTGTCCCGCTTGGTCCACTCGTGGGTGCTGGCCCGCAGTGATCGGCAACGCTCCGTCGAGCTGTTCCGTCAGGCCCTCGAGTCCGACATCAGCGACATCCAGGGGGGGACCACCACCGAAGGGATCCATCTCGGGGCGATGGCCGGCACGGTGGACATGCTGCTGCGCGGCTACTCGGGGATGTCGGCCGGGGCCGACGGCGTGCTGCGATTCAAGCCCAGCCTCGACCCCGAGCTGGGACGCCTCGACTACTGCATCTACTACGACCGCCGCTGGCTCTACGTATCGGTGGCCGGTGAGGACATCACCCTCACCTCGGAGAACACCTCGCGGCCTCCGGTCGAGGTGGAGTGCCGGGGGTGGCGGGTCACCCTGGCATCGGGGATGACGACCCGATTCGACTAGGTCGCAGCGGTGCCCGCGAAGGCATCGAGCATGCTCTCCAGGAGAGCGATCGTCTGCTCCGGGCCGTCGAGGAGGTAATCGGCCCAGGTGTCCGCTCCCGATCCCACCTCACCGACCCGGATGCCGATGCCGCCGATGATCCGGGCCCGGAGGAAGGCATCCTCGTCGGTCAAGTCGTCTCCGACATAGAGAGGGGTCGGTGAGCCAGGCATCAGCTCGAGCAGATAGGCCAGGGCTGCTCCCTTGTCCCAGTCCACGTTGGGCCGCAGCTCGTGTATCTCCTTGCCTCCGGTCTCGGTCAACGTTGGGTGCTGCGCAGCGACGTGGGTGGTCAGCTCCCCCGCCTTCTGTCTGACGTCGTCGCCGGTGGCGAGGCGGGTGTGAACCGCGATGGCGAAGCGCTTTCGCTCCACCCTCACCCCGGCCAGACCAACCGCCCCGGCCTCCAGCTCTCTCTGCGCGGCGTCGAGGTCGGAGAGGACGGCCACTGCCCCCTCGTGCTCGAAGTGCCGGCCCCCCGGTCGGTCTATCTCAAAACCGTGACTGCCCCCGTAGGTGAGGCCATCGACGCCCACCATGTCACGCACGTCACTGAGGCCTCTACCGCTGACGATGGCAAGCGGCACTCGCGCCGCGAGTCGTCGCAGCAACTCGCGCGCGCCAGCGTCGATCGTGGCCTGGGCCGGATCGGCGACGATGCCGGTGAGAGTCCCGTCGTAGTCGAGGAACAGCGCCGGTTCGGCACCGAGTCCCGACACGATCTTGGTCACCGACTCCAGCGCGGACGCGGGCAGGGGAAGGAGCGAAGGCCACACCCCGATATCCAGGGACAGGTCGCCAACTCCCGGAACGACGACATCGGCTCCGGAATCGAACAGCCCTCGTTGGCTGGGGTCACCGATCCCCACCACCAGCCCGAAGCCACCTGCCCGACCCGCCGCCACCCCGGCAGGGGCGTCTTCGATGACCGCAATGGAGCGTGGAGGCACACCCAGACGCCGAGCGGCCTCCTGAAACATGGCAGGGTCCGGCTTTCCGGGAACGCCGAGCTCGCCGAGATCGACACCATCCAGCTGAACATCGAGAAGAGCACCGAGATCGGCCGGCAGGACTCTGCGGGCGTTGCGGCTCGACGACACCAGTGCCATCGGCACCCCCTGGGCTCGGAGCGCCTCGAGGAGCCGTTTCACCCCGGGGAGAGGGGTGACTCCCTGGCTATCTACCAATTCGTTGAACACCTCGTTCTTCAGATTCCCGATTGCCGCTCTGGTGCCCAGCCCCGGCATGTCGGCGGGGTCGCCTTCGGGAACCTCTATCCCCCTGGAGCGAAGCAGCGCCGCCACCCCCTCATACCGCGGCTTGCCATCGACGTGACGGCGATAGTCATCCTCGGGATCGAACCTGTCCTCGATTCCCCGCTCAGAGAAGAACCGGTCGAAGGTCTGCTGCCATGCCACGGCATGTAGGCGGGCGGTGTCGACGAGCACGCCGTCGAGATCGAACACGACCGCAGTCGGCGCCCGCAGTTGGCTTGCCGGGACCGGGGCTGAAGACTGATGAGGGCTCAAAGCATGGATGCCAGGCGAAGTGTGCTCCCGTTGGCAATCCCGAGATGAAGGCCGTGGTATCGCTCCAGATCGTCCAACTGCCGTCTCGTGATCTTCTGGCAGACGTAGTCCCAGTGCATGGCGACGAGGTCGCCGGGGTGAAGAGGAGCCGCCTCGACCGGTGGCAACACCGACTCGACCTCCGCGGGGCCGAGCCGAAGCATCCGGCCGTCCCATCGCAGCGACCGCGAGCTCACCAGCACCCTGGATTCCACGATCGATTCCACCCGGCCCCATCGGATCCGGCATCGGTCGAGGACCCGCAACGATGGGTCGACGACCCCCTCCCTGAGCAGGCCCGCCCAGGGGTAGATGCAGAACACGTGGAAGGAGTGAGTGGGCAGGGCACCGGCGTTCAGCCCCTCCACGATCTCTGACCAGTTGACACCAGCACGCCGCCGAAATCTCTCCTCGACGGAGTTGCCCAGTCTGAGCAGATCGATCCTCTCCAGGAGAGGGCTCCCCAGCCAGTAGGCCTCGACCACCTCGCCGTCCAGTGGCTGTCTCCCGGTGCAGGCCGCGATGAGCTCCAGGTAGGGCCAGGCACCGTCAAAGCCCGGAATGACGTGGCGCAACTCGTCGAGGCCCTCCTGCCCACCCGCCATCAGCTGGGAGAGCAAACCCGTCTCGACTGGCCCGCAGTAGCCCAGGTGGTTTGGTGGGAAGGCAAAGCGAGAGAAGAGGGTTGGGCCGTCGACCAACATCACGCCAGACTTGGCCGTCGCCAGCCGGCCACACCGGCCAGGACGGCGCCGACCATCACCAGGATCACACCGAGAAGGGGTGGGAGAGCCATGCCTCGCACCCCGGCGTCGAGGACCCCTGTGACCACGGCGCCGGCCACCAGGACGGAGGTCACGTCCACCGCCTGGGCACGGGCCAGCGCGGCGAACCAGGTGGCGACATAAGCGGACAGGGTGAGGGCGGTGGCCGCGATCCAGACCACGTGCTCCGTCCCGACGGCTCCCAATCGAGAAAACGAACCCATGGCCACCGCATATGCAAGGAGAACGGCCGCCCCACCTGCCATGCGCACCACTCCGACGAAGAGGGGCGGAACGGCGCCCAGGACGCGCTTGGCCACGACAGTCTCAACTGCCCAGAGAAGGGTTGCAGCCAGGATCATCGCCTCCCCCTCCCCCATCTGCAACGACTGGATCCCCCCGCTGAACGCGACCTGGCCCCCGACCAGGACCAGGAGCGCACCGATGTGAAGGGGACCGATCCGCTCGCGCAGGAACCCGACCGCCAGGATCGCCACCCAGACCACCAGCGTCTTGTGGAGGAAGGCGGCGTCGGGCGACGTGGCGCGGGCCAAACCCTCGAAGAAGAGGACGAAGGGAACACTTCCGCCGATGATTGCGATCGCCGCCAATCCCCAGCGGTGACGCCAGATCAGGTTGCGATCGACCGGGCGCTCACCGCCCCTGATGAGTCTGACGAAGGCAGCGGCCATCAGGATCATCGCCGCACCGACGTTCTTCAGCGTGGTGTAGGTAGGGGCATCGGAGACCTCTGCCCAGGCGCGAACCCCGTAACCGTTGATGAACACGGCCACACCGCTGATCAGCGCGGTGATCCCGGCCAGGAGGACACCGGACTGTCGCCGCTCGAGGGTCGCCGATGGGTACCCAACCACGGCAACCACACTACCGATGACGCCAACGGCGTGACTCGGGGGTGGTGCCCGGCACTAGCTTGCCCTGGAGACAGGGAATCGCATGAGCAGCAAGGTCTTGGACCGATCGGACATTGGAGCGCTGTTCGACGCACTCGCCGGCGAGGGTTATCGGATCCTGGGCCCCACGGTCCGGGACAACGCCATCGTCTACGACCGGGTCGAAGGAGTCGAGGACCTGCCGGTCGGATGGACCGACATCCAGGACGGGGGGAGCTACCGCCTGCAACGGCGTGACGACGATGCCCTCTTCGGTTATGCGGTCGGGCAGCACTCGTGGAAGGAGATGCTGTTCCCGCCCCGGACCGAGCTCTTCCGGGTGGAGCGGTCGAATGGCACCCTGCGATTCGTGCCCACCGAAGTGGCGGAGGTGCGCTACGCCTTCCTGGGGGTCCGGGCCTGCGAGCTGGCCGCCATCGCCATCCAGGACCGTGTCTTCCTCGGCAGTGGTGCGGTGGATCGGACCTATCAGACCGCCCGTCACGACGTCTTCATGGTTGGGGTCAATTGCATGGTCGCCGGCGGCACCTGCTTCTGCGTCTCCATGGGAACCGGCCCACGCTGTAGCGCCGGTTACGACCTGGTGCTGACCGAGGTCATCGCCGACCACAGGCACGAATTCGTCCTGGAAGGCGGCAGCGACAGGGGGGAGGACCTGTTGGCCCGGATTCCGGGCCGACCGGCATTCCAGGACGACTACGACCAGGTCGACCGGACCGTGGCGCGGACCTCTTCGCAAATGGGCCGTTGGATGGACAACGAGGGGATCAAGGAGCTCCTCTACGACAACCTCCAGCACCCGAGGTGGGA
>JBMDXS010000202.1:0-12604 GCA_048595045.1 Acidimicrobiia bacterium | reverse complement strand
CGGCTCGGCCAAACGCTGTTCCTCCCTCCCGGTTGGCTGCTCCATCTCCGGCTCACCCGGCGCCGGCTCCGGCACGGTGTCGGGCTCGAGCTCGAGCTCAGGCTCGGGCTCGGGCTCGGGCTCGGGGGCATGGCGGGGCTCATCGATCATTGGAGGGGGATACGGAGCGACCGGGGCCTCCTCGTCGAGCTCGTCGATCTCGGGCTGGGATCGCCCCCGAGACTCAGGGACACCAAGGTCTCGCTCGACGGGAGCGATTACCCGCACTGTTTCCCCCAGCTCCCATTCCACCTCTCCCGGATCCACCCGGGCCGGCACCACCTTGACACTCGTCGTCTCCTGGGAGAGCTCGAGGTCCTCCCGGCGCTCTTCCAGGGTCCCCTCGAGACGACTGAGGGTCGACCGCACCGTCTCCAACTCGAGCATCAGCTCCTCGCGGCGCTCTTCGAGGGCCCTTGTCCGCTCCTGGGCGCTCTCTGCCTGCCGGTAGGCCTGTTCGATCAGATCGTCGTGCCGCTTCTTGGCTTCCGACGCAAGCTTCTCGGCGTCCATCATCGCCGACCGCAGGACATCCTCGGCCTCACGCCGTGCCGTAGACGTGAGACGATGCGCCTCTCGCTCCGCCTCCCCCATCACGGAAAGGACATCCTGCTCGGCCTCGCCCCGGATACGGCGTGCCTCGGCCGACGCCTGGTTGAGCAGCTCCGTGCCGGTGGCCCAGGCGTCGCCACGCAGAGCCTCGGCGTCACTGCGCGCCGATTTCCTCGTGATCTCCACCTCACTCATGGCCTCGGATCGCCATCGGGCCGCATCGAGGGTGGCGTTCTCCCTCATCGAGTCTGCGGCTTGCTTGGCAGTGGTCAGAACGGCCGCCACTTCGCGGCCGAGGCTCTCGAACTCCGATTCGAGGTCTCTATCGGCGAACTCGCCGACCTTGGCGGCGAGACGCTGCCGGTCCGACTCGAGCTCCTCCATCGTGGCAGCGATCCTCTGGAGAAACGCGGACACCTCGTCCGGATCCAGCCCGCGTCGAACGGTGCGGAACCCGACCGCCCTGATCTGCTCGGGGTTGAGCTCAGCAGCCATCGGCCTTAGAAGATACCGACCGGGCCGGATTCCGCCCGGGTTTGGCACATTCGACGATCAGGTCTCTCCAAGCCGATCGAAGAAGTCGATGGCTTCCTGCAGGGTCGCCACGGGCACGATTTCGATGGAGTCCCGGGGTGCGGTCAGGGCGGATTCGTAGTTGCCCTCCGGCACAAGAACGTACTCCGCACCGGCGGCCTCGGCCCCCACCACCTTCTGGCGAATGCCCCCGATCGCGCCCACCGTTCCGTCGTAGGCGATGGTTCCCGTGCCGGCCACGATGTGCCCCCTCGTCATCTCGCCTGGGGTCAGGATGTCGATGATCGCCAGCGCGTGCATCATCCCCGCCGACGGCCCACCCACGTCCCCTGCCTCTATGGAGACCGGGAAAGGTGGCTCACTGAGCTCGCCCACGGTGATCCCGATCATGGCCCCTCCCGCCGGGTCATCCCGCTCGGCCAGCTCGATCTCGAGGGTCTGGGCCGTCCCGTCTCTGGTCACACCCAGGTCGACCACCTCTCCCGGCTGGAATCCCTCGAGGGCGTCGGTCAGATCGGTGCTCCGCACGATCTCGACACCATTCAGGGAGTCGATCGAGTCCCCGATGCGGAGTACTTCGGCGGCAGGCTTGTCGGGCACGAGATCCGTGACCAACACGTCGGTCGGGATCATGTCGTAGCCGAGATGCTCGAGGGCGACGGTGATGGCGCGGGTCTCCGAGTCGTCCATCTGCTGGAGCACACGCTTGCGATAGGCCTCGTCGCTCTCATCCGGCTGGCGATATGCCTCCCTGGGCACCAGGTCGATGCTTGGGTCGACGCCTGCGATCATCGCTTCGAAGATGTTCACGTCCTGGCTCACCACCGTGAGCATGAGCAGCTCGCCGTCAGGGGGATACACCTCGACATCACTGGCATCGACTGCGTCGGCAGCGTCGGAGACCGGCCCGGAGGAGAACGCGAGATAGGGCAGTTCCAGGTTCCAAATCGCCAGGATCAGGGCGCCCACTACGAACAGTGCCCCCACCAGATACAGGGGCCAATGCGATCCGCGTTTGTCCTGGGCTTCCACGATGAAAGGGTAACGGTGGGCTGCGAGCGACAGCCTGAGGCCTTTAAGGTGGCAGAGGCTGCGTTTCGAGGAGATAAAGATGACATCGGCCGTTCTCTCCCAGCGGGTGATCCCCAGATCCCGGACCAGCTCGGTCCTGCTCGTAATCGGCGCCGCCGCCCTGACTGCCCTCGCCGCCCAGTGGGAGATCCATCTCCCCTTCACTCCCGTCCCGGTCACCGGTCAGACATTCGCCGTCCTTCTCACCGGCGCCGCCCTCGGTGCCGCCCTGGGTGCGGCGGGACAGGTGGTCTACGTCGTTGTCGGCGCCTTGGGTCTTCCTGTCTATTCGGGAGGTGCGTCGGGCTGGGACACGGCAAGCGCAGCAGGCACCAGCGGGTACCTGATCGGCTTCATCGTGGCGGCTGGGGTCGTCGGGCGCTTGGCCGAACGTCGCCAGGACCGCACGTTTCCCACGATGTTCACCGCCTTCATCGCGGGTTCATTCATCATCTACGCCTTCGGTGTCGCCGGGCTGATGATCCTGCTCGACATGACCCTCTCCGAGGCGGTCCTCGCCGGGGTCGTCCCCTTCATCCTCGGCGACATCATCAAGGCCACCGCCGCCGGCCTCCTGCTCCCTGCCGCCTGGAAGATGGTCGGGGAGTACCCCAGGCCCTGATAGTCAGGTCGCGGTCTCCACTTCCTCCCCCAGGTAGGCCTTGACCACGTTGGGGTTGTGTTGGACGTCGCGGGGGGTGCCTTCGGCGATGGGCTTGCCGAAATCGACGACGAGGATGCGATCGGCGATGTCCATCACCAGGCCCATGTCGTGCTCGACCAGGAGGACGGCGATGCCGAGCTCATCCTGGACGTCGAGGATGAACCTGGCCATGTCTTCGGTCTCCTCCAGGTTCATCCCCGCCACCGGCTCGTCGAGCATCAACAGCTCTGGGTCCATGGCCAGAGCCCGGCCCAGCTCGACCCGCTTCTGGATCCCGTATGGCAACAAACCGACCGGGTACTTACGCCACTGCTCGATTTCGAGGAAGTCGATGATGTCCTCGACGATCTCCCGGTTCTCGATCTCCTCGCGCTTCGCCTTGCCCAGCCAGACGCTGCCCGCGAGCCAGGAGGTGCGCATTCGGACGTGGCGCCCGGTGAGGAGGTTCTCGATCACCGTCATGTGGGGAAACAGGGCGATGTTCTGGAAGGTGCGGGCGATCCCCCGTTCGGCGGTCTGATTCGGCTTGAGTCCCATGAGGCTCTCCCCCTTCCACCGCACATCACCCTCCTGCGGTTCGTAAACCTGGTTGACGACGTTGAAGAGCGAGGTTTTGCCGGCCCCGTTGGGGCCGATGATGGCGAACAACTCCCCGTCGTCGACGTGGAAGGACACACCGGCGATCGCCTTGACTCCCTTGAAAGCGAGATGGATGTCGTTCACCTCGAGGAGGTGCTCGTAATCCTTCGGTCCCGATCTCTCGGCCCGGCGCTGCAGCAGCTTGCCACTCATGGGCGAAGCCGAATCACGACAGCCACCTCTTGCGCCGCTTGTAGTGCTTCACGTCGCGAAAGGACTTCTGCTCGCCGGTGGCGTGGAGACCGAGGTAGAACTCCTTGACGTCCTCGTCCTTCAGCAGCTTGGCCGGATCGCCGTCCATCACCATCTTCCCGGTCTCCATGATGTAGCCATAGTCGGCGATGGACAGCGCCATCTTGGCGTTCTGCTCGATGAGGAGCACCGATGTCCCCTGCTGGTTTATCTCGACGATGATGTCCCGAACCTCCTGGACGAGGAGGGGGGCCAGGCCCAGCGACGGCTCATCGAGGATGAGCAACTTGGGGTCCTGCATCAGGGCGCGGCCGATGGCCAGCATCTGCTGCTCGCCCCCGGACAAGTAACCGGCGGATGCCTGACGTCGATCGGCCAGCCTGGGAAACAGGGTCATCACCCGCTCCCGCGCCTCCTTGACCCGGTTCCCGTCACGGTTGGTGTAGGCCCCGGCCCGCAAGTTCTCCTCCACCGTCATCTCGGCGAAGACCCTGCGGCCCTCCATCACCTGGCTTATCCCGCGCCGGACTCGGTCGGCGGGGTCCTCCTCGGTGATCTCCACCCCCTCGAAGCTGATCTCCCCCTTGGTGACCTCACCCTCGTGGATGTCGAGCAACCCGGTGATCGCCCGCAAAGTGGTCGTCTTCCCGGCGCCGTTGGTACCGAGCAGGGCCACGATCTTGCCGTCGGGCACCTCGAGCGAGATGCCTCGCAGGACCAGCACCACGTCGTTGTAGACCACTTCCAGGTTCTCGACTGCCAGCAAACGGATCCCCTCTACAAAGATCGTGGTGGGCGAACAGGCCGCCCACCACGATCAGTCGATAATCAGCCGGCCTCGAGGGCGAAGCAGGCCGCGTCGAACTGGAATGCCTCAGCCGTCGGCGAGGTGTATTCGCTCTCTATCAGTGTCACACCGGTCGAGGACCCATCTGCCAGACCGGCCGGGTCGGGACGGGAGATGAACTGCGCCCGCTGAACGATGTCGTTGGGCTCGCCGACGTAGGTCTCGTCTGGGCCCAACCCGTCGAAACTGACCGACTCCAGGCCTTTGGCCGCAGCCAACACACCCCCCTGGGTCATGTCCCCCGCGTCATAGGCGGCCCGGAGCGCCGCTTCCATGATCTTGGCCTCGATGACGCCTTCGGCGTAGTAGTCGAGCGGGGGCGCCCCTGCCGCCTCGACCAGATCGCGCACGGCTTGGTTGCCCGCTGACTCACCCGCCCATGGGGCGTAGTACCCAGAGACGTAGAAGTCGTTGGCCAACGGCTCCGCAATCGGGGAGTCGGGTGCGACCAACGCCGGGTTCCACGACGGCCCGGCCCCGGACCAGAGCGCCCCGCTGAAGCCGGCCGCCAGCGCCTGGCCGTAGACACCACCGAACGAAGTCGGGTCGGTCGTCACCCAGACCAGCTCGGCGCCCGAGCCGGCGATGCCACCGGCAACGTCGGCCAACGTGGCCGGGTCGGTGGCGACGATCTGCCCGGTGCCGTCGTATACGACCTCGAGTCCCAGTGCCTCGGCGACCATCACCGCGCCCGCGTTCGAGTCCTCCCCGTAGTCACCAGGGCTGGAGGCGATGGCGATCGTCGTCGCATCGGGAGCCTGCGTGGTCAGATACTCGATCATGTTCATCGCCTCGATGCAATACGGGACACCGTGGGGCACGAGGTTGGAATTGATCGCCGGGTCGGACCATCCCGAGTACCAGGTCAATGGGATGGCCAGGATCCCGTCGGTCTGCAGCGACGAGTTGATGGCCACGGTGTGGGGCGATCCGGTGGAGTGGCCGAAGGCGACGACCTGTGTCTTGAGCTCCTCGTAGAGCTGGACGTGGGTGTCCACCACGTAGCCGGTGTCTCTGACCTCCAACTCGACGTTGAGCCCGTTGATCCCGCCGGCCTCGTTGACCGAGGCCCAATACAGCTCGTGCCCGGTGTTGATCACCTGCACCAACGGCGAGAAAGGCCCGCTCAGATCGGACAGGAGCCCGATAGTGATCGTCCCCGCCACGAGGTCGACGCCTACATCGGTGGCGATCTCGGCCGCCGGCTCTTCCTCCCCTGCGGTCGTCGTCGGCTCTTCCTCCTCCGGTGCAGCCGTGGTCGTCGCCTCCTCCTCCGCGGCAGCGGTGGTGGTCGTGTCGCCACCCTCACCGCCGCCACAGGCGGCGAGCACCAGGCCGAGGACCAGGAAAAGGGCCAGCCACTTGGGCTTGTTACTCATTCCGTTCCTTCCTCCTCTGTTTGCTTCGAGGGCAGAGCCCTCTTCTGGCCGCTCAATAGGTGAACGGCCAACCCTTCCAATAATTGCGTATGCGGAGCCAGATCCCGTAGAGCCCCAACGGCTCGAAGATGAGAAAGCCGATGATCAGGAGACCGTATAGGACGAGGTTGAGCTGTGCGACAGATAGCCCCGGCCCGGTGCCGGCGAATGTGTTGACCAGGCCGAAGTCGTTGGGGGTGGTGGCCACGAACACACCCGCGATCGTCGAGCCGAACCCCTCACCTAGAGCGACGGACTGGAGCCACTGGGTGAAGTCGCCCACCACCCTCGGGAGCAACACGACGAAGGCGGAGCCGAGTATCGCCCCCGTCACCGTCCCGGCGCCACCGATCAGGATGATGGCGATGAACTGCACCGAGAGGAAGAGGTCCCATCGCTCCGGGATCACCCGGACGACGAACGAGGCGAGCAAGGCGCCTGCGATCCCCGCATAGAAGGAGGAGATGCCGAAGGCGAGCAGCTTGTAGCCGAACTCGTCAACGCCCATGATCTCGGCGGCGATGTCCCGGTCCCGGATCGACATGAAGGCCCGTCCCACCCTCGTGCGCTGCAAGTTCTTGGCCAGGAGAGTGAACACGGCCGCAAAGGCGACCAGCAGGAAGAACGACTTGGCCAGGCCCGAGACCTCCACCCCGAACCAGGTGCCGGGCGTGGTGAAGTCGATCAAGGGCGGCTCCTCCTTCCAGATTCGGAACTGGAGCGGTGGGAAGTCTCTGCCCACCTGTGCACCGCCGCTGAGTGATTCCCAGTTGCGGAACACGTAGTCGCCGATAAAGACAAGGCCCAGGGTCACGATGGCCAGATAGAGCCCCCGGACCCGAACCGCAGTCGGCCCGACCGCAACCCCGATCAGGGCTGCCGCGATGCCTGCCGCCGGGAGCCAGATCCAGATCGGCAGCCCGAGGCCGAGCAACGCGCCGTCCTCCGGGCCGCCGAGCCAGACCGCGGTGTAGGCCCCCACCCCCATGAAGAAGGCATGGCCGAGGGAGACCTGCCCGGCCAGTCCGGTAAGCAGGTTGAGACCCAGGGCCCCGACCACGAAGATGGCTGTCGTGGAGAGGAGACGGAGCCAGTCATCGGACCCGAGAAAGGCCAATCCCGGTATCACCTGGAAGGGGATCGTGGCCAGCACCAGCAGGAACAGTCCGAGCATCACCTTCTTGGTCGTCGTGTTGAGCACGGCCTGATCGGCCTCGTAGCTCGTGTAGAGGAGCGGCCGGCCTCTCATACTCGTCTTATCTCCGGTGTCCCCATCAGCCCATAGGGCCTGATCAGCAGGACCACCATCATGAGCAGATAGCCGACGATTCCGGGGAAGCCATTGCCGAGGAAGTCGAAGGTGAGATAGGTGTTGGCGGCCGACTCGGCAATGCCTACGGCGAAACCACCCACCACCGCCCCTGGGATGGAGTCCAGACCTCCGATGATCACCGCGGGGAAGGCGCGAAAGGCGATGAAGGCTGTCGCCTGGTCGACCCCGGTGGCCCTCCGGGGGAAGATCGAATAGAAGAGGCCGGCGACGCCTGCCAGGAAGGCGGCAATGGCCCAGGCCACGGAGAACACCCGGCCAACGTTCACTCCCTGGGCTCGGGCCGTCTCCTGGTCGAAGGCGGTGGCCCTCATCGCCACACCGGTGCGTGAGCGGAGGAAGAAGGCGATCGCCCCGAGCAAGATGACGGTGACGATGATCTGGATCACCTCGGACCATGCGATCCGGATGAACCCGAGGTCGACGACCCCCAGGCCCCAGGGTGCTCCGAGGGGCCGAGGCTGGGTGCCGATCCAGTCATTGGTGATGGTGCGGACCACGATGTCGACGCCGAGGGTCACGATGGCCACGGCGAACAGCGCCTCGCCCACCATCGGCCGGAGGAAGATCCGCTCGATGAGGATGCCGAACAAAGCGGCCGCCACCAGTGCGGTCAGCACGTTCACGGTCCATTGCGCCCACTCGGGGAGAAAGGTCAGGTATCGACCGGGGAAATCGAGGACGGTGGCGAAGGCGGCGATCAAGAACGCTCCGAGCCCGGTCAGGGCGCCGTGGGCGAAGTTGATCACGGAGGTCGACTTGAAGATGATGACGAAACCCATGGCGAGCAGGGCGTAGATCGCCCCGAAGCTGATCCCGTCCACGAGCATCTGGGCAAAGGCATTGCCATCCGCGGTCGTTTGTGCCACAACGACGAGACCGCTGGTCACGACCGATACATGTCCTCGATCAGTTCACCGAACATCGAGCTCATCGAGGACCGCTTCAACTTCTGGGTTGCGGTCAGCTCACCGTCCTCGTGGTCGAGCTCCTTGGGGATCAAGCGGAATTTCTGGATGCTCTCCAGATGCGAGTGTTTGGCGTTGACGTCGTCCACCACACCCTGGATCAGCTCGATGACCTGGGGCTTGCTGGTCAGGTCACGATATGTGGTGTAAGGGATCTGCCGACGGGTCGCCCAGTCCCCGACCACGTCGGATTCGATGGCGATCAAGGCCGTGAGGTACTTCCGGCCGTCGCCGATGACCATCGCCTCTTTGACGTAGGGAGAGACCTTCAAGGCGTTCTCGATCTCGGAGGGCGAGATGTTCTTCCCGCCCGAGGTGATGATGATGTCCTTGATCCGGTCCACGATCTTCACATGGGTGCCGTCCACCCAGACGCCCACGTCGCCGGTCTTGAGCCAGCCATCCTCGGTGAAGGCCTCGGCGGTCTTGTCCGGCTTGTTCCAGTATCCCTTGAAGGTCCCTGGATGCCTGGTCTGGATCTCACCGGTGACCTCGTCGATGCGCAGCTCGGTGCCCGCATACGGCATGCCCACCGTGCCCACCTTGTTGGCGCCCGGGTAGTTGGTCGTGGCCACGGCCGAGTTCTCCGTCATCCCGTACAACTCGAAGAGCGGGACACCCATCCCGAGGAAATCCCGAAGCACCTCGGGGGCAATGGGGGCGGCGCCGCTGGTCGCATAGCGCACCCGCCGCAGACCGATTCGCTCCTTGAGGGCGCGGAAGACGATCGGGTAGCCGATGGCGTAAACCAACCGGCTGGTCAAGGTGTGTTCTCCGTCGTTGGCGACGCGCCGATCTCCAATGAACCGGGCCATCTTCATGCCGGTCCCGAACCAGAACTTCTTGAACCAGGTGGCGTCGCGGCCCTTGATGGCGATAGAGGCATGGATGCGCTCCCAGATCCGAGGCACGGCGAAGAAGATGGTCGGCTGTATCTCCCTGAGGTTTTGCTGAACCGTCTCGATCGATTCGGCGAAGTTGAGACATGGCCCGCGGGAGACCGAGGACCAGGTGGAGAAGATCCGCTCGGCGACATGACACAGAGGGAGGTAGGTGAGGATCATGTCATCGGGCCCGAGTGGCTTTCCGTCCGGGGTCCGGTCCTCGTTGGCGATCAGGACCTCGGCGTTGAAGGCGAAGTTGGCGTTGGTCAGCATCGCCCCCTTGGGTGGGCCGGTGGTTCCCGAGGTGTAGACCAGGGTGATCACGTCATCCCCGGTCGCCTGCGACATGATTCGCTCCACCATCCCGTCGTTGGCGGCGCGATGCTCCCGGCCCAGGTCGAGGAAGTCGTCCCAGGAGATGAACCGATCGTCGCCCTTCCACTTCCTGAACCCGCGCGGCTCGATGTGGATGATCTTGCGGAGGTCGGGCAGCGCATCGATGACGTACATGACCTTGTCCGCCTGCTCCTGATCCTCCACCAGGTGGACGACCGCCCCGGAATCGGAGAGGAGATACTCGACCTCGGCGGGGGGATTCGTCGGGTAGAGGCCCACCGTGATGGCCCGCACCGCCACGGTTGCCATGTCCAGGATCACCCACTCCGGGCGATCCTCGGAGTGGATGGAGACGCGGTCTCCCTCGTAGACCCCGAGGGCGAGCAGACCGTGAGCCGCATCGAGGACCGTCTCCCAGTACTCGGCCCAGGTGATCTCCTGCCAGATCCCGAAGTCCTTCTCCCGCATCGCCACCAGATCAGGGTGTTGGGCGGCCCACTGCCTGACATAGGCGGGCGGCGTCATGAAGCCGACGTCAGCCGTTGGCGCGTCGGGTCGCTCCAGAACGGTCGTCATCCTGTGTCCTCCTCAGAACGCGCCCGGACAATATCGGCTGCCACCGAACTTTGCTGGTTCGATCAAATTCTGGCCGAGCGATGAGCCCTTGGATCCGGGAGTCGCCGAGCCAGACCCATGACCCGGGATCCACGGTCTCAGGAGCCCGGGCTCCATTCCGAGCCACCCGGCCAGTGCTCCTTCTTCCAGATCGGGGCCTTGGTCTTGAGCTCGTCGATGATGAATCGTGCGGCAGCGAAAGCGTCGTCCCGATGAGCGGTCGACACCACTACTGCCACCGATGTCTCGCCCAAGTTCACCGTGCCGGAGCGGTGCTCCACGACAGCGCCGAGGATCGGCCATCGGCCGGCAGCGTCGTCGATGATCTCCGTTATCTTGGGCTCGACCAGCTCGGCGAAGACCTCGTACTCCAGATGGCTGACCTCGGTGTGGGCGGCGGAGTGGTCGCGGACCGTGCCCAGGAACACCACCGTGGCCCCGGAGTCGGGTCGAGCAACCTCACTGACCAGCGGTCCGACATCGATCGGATCGCTTCCGACCGTGACCCTGATCTGTTGACCGGCGGCGTCCATAGAATCCGAAGCCTATGACAGACATCGGCCCACCCTGGCCGCAGGTCCGCGATGAGCCGGACGAGCCGGCTGAGGGGTTCGAAGACGTCGCGGTGCCGGAACCATCTCGTCAACGCTCCCGTCCCGACTCGTGGACCGTTGTCATGGGCATCATCGGGGGCGCCTTGCTCGGGACCGGGCTGACCCTGGCCATCCTCGGGTTCACAGGTGTCTTCGAGGAGCCAGAGCCGCCACCGACGCCGACCAATCCCCCACCGCCGACGCTGACCGTGCCACCACCGACTTCGACTCCGGCCCCGATGGTGATCGACAGCGGAAACGTGACCGATGTGGCGGCCAGGGCGATCCCCAGCATCATCGCCGTGGAGACCACGGGACTTCTCGGGGACGGCGGAGGGAGTGGGGTCGTCTACAGCGACGACGGCTACATCATCACCAACCATCACGTGGTGAGCGGGACCAACGATCTCACCGTGGTCTTCTCCGACGGGGGCCGTTGGCAGGGTGAGCTCATCGGGTCGGACGAACTGACCGATCTCGCCGTGATCCGGGTGTCCCGCGGCGACCTGACCCCTATCGATGTCGGCTCCTCGGACAGCCTCACCATCGGGGAGCGGGCAGTGGCGGTGGGCAACCCGCTCGCCTTGGAGGGCGGGCCCTCGGTGACCTACGGGATCGTGAGCGCCTTGAATCGATCCTTGGGGGTCGAGTCGGGCGAGGTGTTGTACGGGATGATCCAGACCGACGCTCCCATCACCAGAGGGTCGTCCGGGGGAGCACTGCTCGACAGCACTGCCCGTCTGGTGGGCATCACCACCGCCATAGCGGTCTCCGATGTCGGCGCCGAGGGCCTCGGTTTCGCCATCCCGATCGACATGGCGCTCGGGGTCGCCAACGACTTGATCGAGACCGGCGTCGTCCACCACGCCCAACTGGGCATCCAGGGGGAGACCGCATTGGCCGAGGCCGATGGGGCGGAGTACCCGGTGGGGGTCAGGGTGACGAGAGTGAGCCCGGGATCGGCATTCGAGGTGGCCGGGGGGAGAACGAGCGATGTCATCACCTCCATCGACGATGCGCCCATCAACTCGATGGAGACACTGCTCACGGAGCTGCGGACACGGCGAGCCGGAGAGTCTGTCTCGATGGCGGTCACCCGGTCTTCGGCCCCCGCCGACCTGACCGTCGTCCTGGATGAGCGAACATGAGCGACGACCTCTTCTCCAAGCTCTTCGAGCTCTTCGATCAGCCCGGGCCGATCAACTGGAAGCTGGCCGCCGAGGTGGCCCGTCACCTCTCGGGCGACACGGAGCCCGTGGAGCCATGGGCCGCCGAGGAGTTCCGGGAGCTTGCCCGCCTCGCCGAGTACCGGATCGAGCAGATCGCACCCTTCCGAGTCGTACCCGCGCCGGATGTGCTCCCTCTCGATGCGCGGGGATGGGCGGAGCGCAACCTGGAGACCTATGGATCGCTCGTCGAGCCCTTCGCCTCGTCGGTCGCTTCAGACGGACCGGCCGCCCCGTTCATGGCACAGCTGGCCCCGGCGATCATCGGCCTGCAGGTCGGATCCCTGGTCGGTTCCCTGTCGACCTGGATCGTCGCCTCCTTCGATGCGGGACTCCCACAGGAGCATCCGGGGCCCATCAGCATCGTCGTGCCCAACATCGAATCCCTCGGGCATGGCGGAGAGGTAGATGACAAGGAGCTACGTCTGTGGATCGTCGCCAACGAGGTGGCCTTCAGGGCGGTTTCCCAGTTGCCCTGGATCCACGACCACGTGCATCAGCTTTCGACCGCGTATGCGGACGCAGTTCGGATCGACCCGACCCTGCTCGGAGGGCTGGTTACCGGGGGCTCGGATCCGGCTGACATCGAGCGTGCCCTCGAGGAGGCGGGAGGACTGGAGAGTCTCATGGGCGGAGAGGAGGCCGAAGCCCCGCGTCTCGAGCTCGAGGCTTTCCTGGGCGCGATCACCGGGTGCG
>JBMDXS010000201.1:0-9267 GCA_048595045.1 Acidimicrobiia bacterium | reverse complement strand
GCGAAGAGATAGGCCAGGAGGAGCCCTAGCCAGAAGATCGGCATGGAAACGCCGACATTTGCGAACGCCATGGCCGCTACGTCCGCGGTGGTGTTGTGACGACGTGCCGCCATGATGCCGAGGGGGATCCCGACGATCACCGCTATCGACAAGGCGGCTATGGCCAGCTCCAGTGTCACCGGGAGTCGTTCGATGATGATGTCGCTCACCGGTCGGGAGAACCGGATGGACTCCCCGAAGTCCCCGCTCAACACATTTCCGAAATAGATCCCGAGCTGCACATAAAGCGGCTCGTTGAGACCGTTCACCTCGTTGAACCGCTCACACGCCTCGGGGGTGGCTCTCTCGCCCAGGAGTGCAGTGCACGGATCTCCGGGTACCAGCCTTACCAGGAGGAACACAACCAGGAGGACACCGATCAGGACCGGGATGGCGATCAGCAGTCGACGGAGGATGTATCCGATCATGCGCGCTGTCGGAGCGTATAACGGGGGGAGGCGCCGTGGCGCCTCCCCCCGTCATGTCTCGAGTTGCTCAGGGGAGCATCAAGAGGCGGGGGCGTTGATCAATGAGCCCCACAGATAGGCGAAGTACTCGAACACACCGGTGTTGCCGACGTGCAACGGGTTGGCTGCATCCAGGCCCACCGACCAGGAGGCAACGACATCGTTGGCGTCGAAGGCCGACCCATCGTGGAACGTGACCCCCTCACGGAGAGAGCATGTCCACACCAGGCCGGCTTCGTCCGGAGTGCACTCGTTCGCCAGCTTGGGAACAGGCTGGCCCTCGAGGTCGTATCCGTACAGGGCCTCCAGGACCTGCTCACAGGCGGAAAGCGACTCACCATCTGTCTCGTCGGCGCAGAACAACGAGATCGGCTCTGCGTTCTGAACGAAGACCAGGTCGTCGTCCCCGGGGTTCATCGTGGCGAACTGCGGGGCGCCGACTGGCGGCGTGAGTGCGTTCTCCACTGTCCCCAGCGCGGCATCGGCCGCCGCACCCCATGCGATCGGGACCATCGGCACATGCTGACGAATGAGGTTGTTGGCCTCCTCGTAGATGGGCTGGGCCGCCGCCGGATCCACGGTCTGCGAGCCCTCGGCCAGGGTTTCCACGATGTCCTCGAACGGGTCACCGAACTGGACATTGACCCCACCGAAGTGGAAATCGAGGAAGTTGGTCACGTGCGGGTAGTCAGCCCCCCACCCCAAGAGGTGGAGACCCTGCTGTTCGCCCGTGGCGTTCTCCTCGAGGAAAGCGCCCGACTCCATGACTTCGATCGTGGCGTTGATCCCGAGGTTCTCCGCCAATTGGGCGCGGATGTCCTCGGCGACGACGGTCGGCTCGGGCAGATAGACACGGAACACGTCGCGGAGCTTGATAGTGGTATCGAAGCCATCGGGGTAGCCGGCGTCGGCCAGCATCTGACGCGCCGCCTCCGGGTCGAACTCGTACCAGGGCTCACCCTCGCATGCGTTCTCGATGATGCAGGGTGTGAAGTAATCGGCCACCGCCGACCCCTCCGGATAGAAGGTGTCGATGATTCGCTGCCGATCGATTCCCATCGCGACCGCCTGACGCACCTGCTCGTTGTTGAACGGCTCGAATCGGTTGTTGAAGCCGAGATAGAACACGTTCGGGTTCTCGTCGACCAGGAGCTGCAGGTTGGCATCGCCCTCGATGGTGGCGTAGTCGCTCGCCGCCAGGTTGGTGATGTAGTCCGCATTTCCTGAGGTCAACTCGGTGATCCGAGCAGTGCTGTCCTCGCGCCAACGGAACACGAGTGTGTTGAAGGCCGGAGCCTCGCCCCAATAGTCGGGGTTCGCCTCGTAGACGATCTCGGTGCCGCGGGCCCAGCCGCCCTCGGGCAGCATGAACGGGCCGGTGCCGACCGGGTTCTCCAACGGCGATCCACCGGTTGCCTCCAGATGCTCCGAGGGCTGCACGGCGAACGGGATGAACGCCAGCTTGGCCAGGAACGCCGGGTCGGTGGAACACAACGTGAACACCACCTCGGTTGGCGAGGTGGCCTCGATGGTGGCGATCTTGCCCCCGTAGTCACACCCTCCGGAGTCCAGGACAAGGAGATCCGACGGGGCCTCGGTGGTGGCGACCGAAGTGGTCGTCTCCTCCGGTGCCGTCGTCGTTGCCTCCTCACCGGCGGTGGTCGTCGTGTCGCCACCCTCGGTGCCGGCACAAGCGGCGGCGACGAGGGCGAGTACGGCGACAAGCGCCAACCAGCGCATTCGTTTCATGCTTTCTTCCTCCCTTGTTGGGTCAGGTCGCGGCGATAGCGCACCATCCCCGCGACGGTGTCAACATACCGGTTTCGATCTTGCCGCGTGCAAGTCCTGCTGCGGATCTACGGATCGCCCACGAACAGCGACCCATTTACCCTTGATGATGATGTCTTACGACCACCGCGCCATCGAGGCGAAATGGCAGGACCGATGGGAGTCCGAAGGTGTCTTCCACACCACCGAGGACCCGACCCGGCCCAAGTTCTACAACGTCGCCATGTACCCGTACCCGTCCGGTGAGCTCCACATCGGCCATGTCCGCAACTACACGTACATCGACCTGATCACCCGTTACAAGACGATGCAGGGCTTCAACGTGCTGAGCCCGATGGGCTGGGACAGCTTCGGGCTCCCGGCCGAGAACCTGGCGATCGAGACCGGGATCCACCCTCGGGTCAGCGTCGAGGCGCAGATCGGGAAGATGAAGGAGCATTTCCGCAGTCTCGGCGCCGCCTTCGACTGGAGCAGGGAGCTGGCCAGCCACGACCCGGCGTACTACCGGTGGGATCAGTGGCTCTTCCTCGAGCTCTACGACCGCGGCCTCGCATACAAGGCGACCGCCCCGGTCAACTGGTGCCCTAAGGACCAGACCGTGCTGGCCAACGAGCAGGTTGTCGACGGCGTCTGTGAGCGGTGTGGCACGACCGTCGAGAAGCGGAATTTGGCCCAATGGTTCTTCAAGATCACTCAATACGCCGACCGTCTCCTCGACGACCTGGACGACCTCGATGACTGGCCCGACCGGGTGCGAACCATGCAGCGAAACTGGATCGGACGCTCAGAGGGCGCCCGGTTCGACATCCGTGTGGACGGCACTTCGGAGACGTTCCAGGTCTTCACCACCAGGCCGGACACCATCTTCGGCATGACCTTCTGTGTGTTGGCCCCGGAGCATCCCCTGGTCGAGTCCCTGATTACCGGCACCGAGATCGAGGCGGAGGCGCGGGAATACATCGGTCGAACCGCCCGTGAGTCGGAGATCGACCGTCTCGCCGAGGGGGAGAAGACCGGCGTGTTCACGGGTCGCTTCGCGGTCAACCCGGTCAACGACCGGCGTGTCCCGATCTACATCTCCGACTACGTCCTGATGGGATACGGGACGGGGGCCATCATGGCTGTCCCCGGTCAGGACCAGCGTGACTGGGACTTCGCCACCAAATACGGCATCGACATCATTCGCACGGT
Source organism: Acidimicrobiia bacterium (assembly GCA_048595045.1). Taxonomy (GTDB): domain Bacteria; phylum Actinomycetota; class Acidimicrobiia; order Spongiisociales; family ZC4RG35; genus JARDZU01. Next base: position 5,782 of record JBMDXS010000201.1, on the reverse strand, counting down.
CGATCCTCCCGAATCCTGGGAAGGCGAGGCGTACGTGGGGGACGGCCTCACCATCAACTCCGACTTCCTCGACGGACTCGATCGGGCCGGGGCCATCGACCGGTTAACCCGATGGCTGGAGGAGAAGGGGATAGGGGAGCGGGCCATCCAGTTCCGTCTCCGGGATTGGCTGATCTCGAGACAGCGCTATTGGGGCTGTCCCATCCCGATGGTCGAGTGCCCAACTTGTGGGCTGGTGCCAGTCCCTCGCGACCAGTTGCCGGTCACCCTGCCCGACGTGGACGACTACGCCCCGAAGGGCCGGTCGCCTCTGGCCGCGGTCGAGGAGTGGGTGGTCACCACGTGTCCCCGGTGTGGCGGTGAGGCGAGACGGGAGACGGACACCATGGACACCTTCGTCGACTCATCCTGGTACTACTTCAGGTACACGGACCCCCACAACGACCAAGCAATCTTCGACCCTGCCAAGGCGGGCTACTGGATGGCGGTCGATCAGTACATCGGTGGGGTCGAGCACGCCATCCTCCACCTGCTCTACGCCCGCTTCGTGACCAAGTTCCTCCACGACATCGGGCTGAGCCCGGTGACCGAGCCCTTCATGCGCATGTTCACCCAGGGGATGCTGGTCAAGGATGGGGCCAAGATGTCCAAGTCAAAGGGAAATGTGGTCCCACCCGACCGGTACTACGACGAATACGGTGCCGACGCCCTGCGTCTGTTCGAGCTGTTCGTGGGCCCTCCCACCGACGATGCGGTGTGGAACGACGCCGGGGTGCCCGGCACCAAGCGATTCCTCGATCGGATATGGAAGATGGGCACCTCCGAGCACGACTTCGTCGAACGGGAGCCAAACGAAGACGACGCCTGGTTGATCGCCGAGACGCATCGGGCATTGAAGCGGGTCACCGAGGACATCGACCGATTCCATTTCAACACCACGGTCTCATCCTTGATGTCGCTGGCAAACGTGTTCCAGGACTACCTGGCCAGGGCTCCCCTCGAGAAGACATTCGACGAGGCCTACCGCGTGATGATCCTGATGCTCGCCCCGGCCGCACCGCATGTCGCCCATGAGCTGTGGGAGATGCGGGGGATGGGCTCCATGCTGGCCGAGGAGCCCTGGCCGGCATGGGACGAGTCCCTGGTGGCCGAATCGAGGGCCACGATGGTGGTCCAGGTCAACGGGAAGGTCCGGGACCGGGTCGATGTCCCAGCCGACATCTCGGCTGAGGAGGCGGAGCGTGTGGCACTCGGTCTCGAGAAGGTCCAGGGCTGGATCGACGGAGCGACGGTCCGCAAGGTCATCGCCCGTCCGCCGAACTTGATCAATCTAGTGGTGGAGTGAACGCCGGCCAGATGCTGCGTGCCGGTGGGATGGACTCGCTCCGAGTTCGTGTGCTCGTCGAGCCGGTCGATCCGGACCGGGTGGTGGTGCGATCTGCGCCCACCGTGATGAGACGCTTCTGGGGTCGGGGGATCAGCGCCATGACCCTGCCCAACAGGATCTTCATCGACCCGGCTGTGATGGCGAGCAGGTCGGGACCGGGATCGCTCCTCGTCCACGAGCTGATTCACGTCCGCCAGTGGGAAGAGCTAGGGGTGATCCGCTTCCTGTGGCGCTACCTGTCCACCTATCTCGCCGGCAGGCTCAGAGGGCAGGGACACCGCGCCGCCTATCTGGCCATCCCCTTGGAGGTGGAAGCCCGAGCGGCTGCCCGGCTGATGGGTTGAGACCGGTGTTAGAAGTCGATGCGCATGACCGCCCTGCGAGGTGACGGGCGGCTCACCTCGACGAACCCGGCCCCAGTGAACACACTGGGCGATCCGACGTGCGCCTCATCCCAGGTGATGATCTCGCCGGGCTTGGTGAGAATCGGATAACCCTCTATGGCACGGGCACCTTCTGTCCTCGAATGATCGACGGCGGCGCGCGCCAGCTCGTAGCTGATGCCCTGGCGACGGAAGCCGGCCCGGGTGAAGAAACAGGTCACGGCCCAGACGCTGTCATCGTGTTTGTCCTCGTCCCGGCCCATCCACGGGATCCGGTATACCCGAAGGAGCCCCGAGTAGTGGTGCCGGGGCTCGACCGCACACCAGCCCACAGGTTGGTCGTCGATTAGGGCGACGAGCCCGCTGGTGGTGTCCGACTCGGGGTTGCCACAGTCGGTCTGCTCTCGCAGCCGGAGCTCCCGTTCCGCGGCGGGAAATGATCCGAACGACTCCTTGGGTGCCAGCTTGTAACGCTGGCACTGGCAGGTCACGGCGGTACCGCGCGAGCCGAAGACGGTTTGCAGATCGTCGCAGCCCGCCTCGTTGGCCGGGACAATGCGGAGCACGGCGACCTTCCGGCCCTACTCCACGACGACGCCGTCGAGGTCCGGCTCGGGTGGAAAACGGGGGTCCATCCTCTCCAGGGTCTCGATCAGGATGCTGGCCGCGGCCAGGTCCCGATACCACTTCCGATCGGCCGGCACCACATACCAGGGGGCCTGTTCGGTCGAGGTCCGGGTGATCGCCTCCTCATATGCCTCCTGGAAGTCGTCCCAGAGCTTGCGGTCTTCGAGATCCCCCGGATTGAACTTCCACCGTTTGTCGGTCTCCTGGAGCCGGGCCTCGAGACGCAATCTCTGCTCTTCCTTGGATATGTGGAGGAACAGTTTCACCACAGTGGTCCCCTCGTCCGAGAGCAAGCGCTCGAAGTCGACGATGTGCTCGTATCGCTTCCGCCAGCGCGACTCGGGTACGAGATCCTTCACCCGCACCACCAAGACGTCTTCGTAGTGCGAGCGGTTGAAGATCGTGATCCCACCATTCGCCGGGGTGTGCTCGTGGACCCGCCACAAATAATCGTGGGCGAGCTCCCATTCGGTGGGGGGGCCGAAGCCCCAGACCCGGACACCCTGGGGGTTGACCCCCATGAACACGTTGCGGATGGTCCCGTCCTTTCCTCCCGTGTCCATCGCCTGCAGGATGATGAGCAGCTTCTGCTCGGATTCGGCCCACAAGGCGGTCTGAAGCTCGGCGAGCCTCGCGGTGAGCGGCTCGAGGGCGGCCTTTCCCTCCTTCTTCCCACCTTCGAAGCCCCGGCGGGAATGTGGATCGCGCCGGGCGAGACCGGCCGGGGTGCCCTGGGGCACGAGAAAAGCCGATGTGTCGAGCACCGATCGCACACTAACCGACGACTGTCTTCCCTCCTTCCCGTCCCGTTGGTAGGAAAAGGGATAGGTGAGGGGAGAAGATGAGCCGCATCCAGGGCACGGCACTCGGCTTGCTGGTGACCGCTGTTCTCCTGGGTGCCGGCGTCGGCGCCATGGGAGGCCATCCGAGCTCGACCGAATCGACTGCTACGACCGCGGCCGGGCGGTCGAGCGTCGAGACTTTCCCGGTCTATGTGTCGGGTTGGGTGTCCACGCCAGGTGTCGTCCAGGTCACCGAGGGTGCGATCGTCGCCGATGCGGTGACGGCCGCAGGCGGGGCAATGGAAGGGGCCCTGCTCGACACGGTGAATCTGGCTCGCCCACTCGTCGCAGGTGACCATGTTCAGATTCCCGGCCCAGGCGATTCGATTTCGCTCTCCTCGGCCACCGACGCCGGCGGTCTCATCTCGATCAACCTCGCCGACGTCTCGACCCTGGAGCAGCTGCCTGGTGTCGGCCCGGTGCTCGCCGAAAGGATCATCGACCATCGAGAGGCCAATGGGCCGTTCGAGACCGCCGAGGACCTGTTGGAGGTACCTGGAATCGGGGAAGCCAAGCTGGCATCGATGAGGGACCTGATCAGGGTGCCTTGACATCGCTGACCATCCTGCCCCCTGCCTCGCGTCCCTGGGTCTGGTGCGCCTCGGCCTCTCTTGTCGCTGCGCTCCTCGGCTCCTGGTCGAGCCGGGGGCTGATCATCGTCTCGCTGATCGTGCTGGGCCTGGGCCTGGCGGGCCGCCCTGTTCCCGGAGCGATCGCCGGGGCGATCGCCCTGATCGCCTCGCTTCAGGTCACCACCGCGATGCCGGCGATTCCGCTCGGGGCGATCGAGATCACCGGCGCGCTCGTCTCAGATGTCATCGAGGGCCGGTACGGGCCGTATGCGATGGTCGACGACGACGCAGGCCCGATCCTCGTCGATCTCCCCGAGGGGTCGGTTGGATCGCGGGGCCAGTGGGTGGAGGTGGAGGGGCGGGGGGTGAGTGGCCCCGGGGAGGCTGCCGGCGAGATGCACCGGGGTGTGATCGCTGCCTCCCGTTTCGAAGTCCTCGGCGAACCGCGGTCACCGGTGCTGGTGGCGGGCAACGCTCTTCGACGACATGTGATCGATCGGCTCAGCCCCCTGGAAGGGGGTCGAGCCCTTCTCGCCGGGTTCCTCGTCGGAGACACCAGCGGAATCCATGAGATGGATCAGTATGCGATGAGGAGGTCGGGCCTCTCCCACTACACCGCAGTGAGCGGGTCGAACGTCGCCATCTTCCTCGGGCTTCTGTTCGTGGCTGCAGGGCCTACGGGCGTCGGGCCTCGGAGACGTGCCGTGATCGGGCTGCTGGGGCTGCCGATCTTCGCCGCCGCCACCGGATTCGAGCCATCCGTCGTTCGTGCCTCGACAATGGCAGCCCTCGTCCTGGGTGGGCGCCTGGCCGGGTTCGCTTTGGAGACCTGGCAGGTGGTTGCGGCCGCAGTGGTCGGGTTGCTCGCCCTCGACCCGGAATTCGCCGCGGACGTCGGCTTCCAGCTCTCGGTTGCCGCCACGGTCGGCGTGATTGTCGGCTCGAGATACCCGGCACCCCGAGGAAGGCTGGCCCGGGCACTTGCGGTGGGGACGGGAGCCCAGCTGGCGGTCGCTCCGCTCCTCATCCTCCACTTCGGCCAGATGCCCCTGCTCTCGCCGTTGGCCAACCTGCTGGTGGCGCCACTGGTGGCGACTGCCACAGTCGTGGGCGCAATCGGGGCCATCGGCCTCGACCCGGCCGTCGACGTGGCGTCGTGGCTGGCGTCGATGGTGTTGGCCGCGGCGCGGGTGGCGTCGGTGTGGCCGCAGATCGCTTGGGGCGGGCTCGCCCTGGTGATGACGGCTCTCGTCATCGTGGTCTGGCGACCGGCCGCCCGGCCCATCCTTGCCCTCCTCGCCTCGGGGGCGATCGCCTGGCTGGTCGTCGGACCGGCGCCGCACCTACCCGATCCGGGCGTGGTGGTCCTCGATGTCGGGCAGGGCGACGCCATCCTCCTCGACGGTGGGGACGGGTCGTTCGGTTTGGTAGACGGCGGGCCAGACCAGGTGAGCCTGGCCGATAGCCTCGCCAGATATCGGGTGCGCCGATTGGAACTGGTGATCCTCACCCACCCGCACGCGGACCATGCCGCCGGGCTGTCTGGTCTCCCCGGGATGATCCCGGTCGGCACCCTTTGGGCGGGCTTCGCCGCGCACCTCGAGAGTGAGGCTTTGGCCGATCTGTCCCATCGCTTCGGGGAGGCAGGGGTCGATCTGGTCGAACCGGCGGTGGGTGACGTTTACCGGCTGGGTGGGCTTCTGCTCACGGTGGCCGGCCCGGAGCGGGAGTACGCATCGGTGAACGACGAGTCGATCGTGCTCATGGTGGAAGGCCCAGCCCGATCCATGCTGCTGGCCGGCGACATCGAGACCCATGCCCAGGCCGACGTGGGCGATCTCGAGGCCGACGTCCTCAAGGTGCCCCATCATGGTGGCGGGACCTCGGATCCGGCCTGGCTGGTGGGGGTGGACTCGGATCTGGCGGTGATCTCGGTCGGCGTCAATGACTTCGGGCACCCGGTGGGATGGG
>JBMDXS010000200.1:0-5055 GCA_048595045.1 Acidimicrobiia bacterium | reverse complement strand
GAACGTCCCGTCTTCGAGCATCTGATCCTGCTCGTAGTCCCCGACCACCCATCGGCCGTCCTGGATCCAATGATGTCTCGCCACGCCCCGAGCCAGCTGGGCCGGGGTGCCCGGGCCCATTCCTCCGGGGTGGATCCTCCCGTTCCAGGTTCCATCACGATGGAAACGTCTCAACTCCTCGTTCTCGGGACCGGGAATGATCGGACGCGGGATCGTGTCTGAGAGTTCTGTGATCGTCATTCAGCCCTCCTTTGAGCCGATAGGCCCGGGACGGCCGGTCCCGCCCGGAGCACGAAGGTAGAAGTAGAGACCGACGAGGTTGATGAGGGCGAGGGCGATCATCAGAGGGATGACCCCCGTCGAGGCGTGTGGTGACAGCGGGTCGGCCCGATGCCCGAACCACTGGTCGACGGCGATGCCGATGCTCTCCATGAATCCGAAAGCCAGCCAAGAACCGGTGAGGAAGATCCCCAGGGGCCTCCGCTGCCACATCCACCAGGCGGCGGTGGCCATCAGCGGCAGCCACACGACCAGATCTTGCACATAGATGGGACTGGTGGCTACGCCCAGCCCGTCGAGGAACGACCCGGGGTCATCGCTGAGCAGGGCCGGGACCACCACCTGCAGCCAGGCCAACGCATTCAACACGACGATCGCCCAGATCAGGATCGACAGGCCACGGACCGGGACCCGCTTCGTCGTCTCCTCCGGCGGGAACTCACCTCCCCTGATGACCAGGGCGAAGGCCGAGAAGAGAGCCAGCGACTCGGTGGCCACATAGAGGAGGAACAGGGTGTTGAACGGAGTGAGGAACAGGAGGAGAAAGGCGTTGTAGGCGAGATAGAAGACCGAGCCCAGCCACCAGTAACGGGCTCGCCATGAACCGTGGCGCTGAAGCCACATCGCGGCCAGAAGAGCCGGTGTGGCCAGGAAGAGCATGACCAGGGCCGTCCCCCTGGCATTCCCGTTGCTCACCTCCGGTCCCAGGAGGATGTCGGGGACGAAGAAGGTCAGGGCCGCGGCCAGACCCCCGACGATGGCCAGCGCGAGGGACAGCCAGTACACGTGCCGGGGGAGACCGACCCGATCCATCACCGATTCAGCCAGCGTGGACACCTCCCTGATTGGAGCGCTCATTTGAGGATCTCCTTCTCGACATATCGGCCCGACAGACCCGATATTCCGCTCCCGCCAGGCCCGGGGCATAGGGGACAAGGTCCCGAACAGCCGGGGCTTCCCCGGCGAGATGGAGGCCGTTTGGACGCAGGCGTACCGAAGGGGAAGGGCGGTAACTTCGGGTGGTGACCACATCGCTGTTCCGACGTATCTGGCAGCCCCCGGCCCGCTTCGCCGACCGGACCCGGGAACGCCACGTCAGCTTTCTCGAGCTGTTCTTCGACCTGGTGTTCGTCGTGATCGTGGCCCAACTGGCCCATCGACTCGCCGAGCACCCGGACTGGGCAGGTGTCGGTTGGTTTGTGTTTCTCTTCTACGCGGTTTGGTCCTCATGGGTGAACGGGACCCTCTACTACGACCTCCATGGGACCGACGACGTCAGCGTTCGGGTGTTCACCTTCGCCCAGATGCTGGCGGTGGCGGTGATGGGGGTCTACGTGGGCGACGTTCCGGGGGAAGGATCAGTTGGGTTCGCCATCGCCTATGCCGCCAACCTCCTGATCCTGGTGATCATCTGGTTCCGCACCGGCCTGCACGACCCCGACCACCGACCCGCCTCCCACCCCTACTCGGCGGCGTACCTGTTATCGGCCCTGGTCTTTGTCTTCAGCGTTTGGGTCGACCCGCCGCTCCGTTACTGGCTCTGGGCGGGCGCTCTGCTCATCGCCATCGCCGGCCAAGCGATCGCCTTCTACCGCTGGACACCTCCGGCCAGCCAGAGTGGAGATGCCGTCATCGCCACCACCCCCTCCCTCGTGGAGCGTTTCGGGTTGTTCGTGATCATCGTGCTGGGCGAGGTGATCGTCGCTGCGGTCACCGGGATGGCCGACCTGACCCCGCTCGACACCGACGAGTTGATCATCGGATTGCTCGGGGTACTCATCGCCATCGGGCTGTGGTGGATGTACTTCGACCTCGTCTCACACCGGGAGCCGATCTCACGCAAGACCCAGCTCTGGTCGTATCTCCATTTCCCGCTCGTCGTGGCCATCGCCGCGGGCGGGGCCGGGGTGCTGAACACGGTGGAGCACGCCTCCGAGCCGATTCCGGACGAGGTTCGCTGGCTCCTCGTTGGGGCTCTGGCCGTGGCGATGATCTCGGTGGCGCTGCTCACCCTCACCCTGGAGGTGCGAAGGGAGAACCCGGAGCTCTACCGGAGCGCCGACATCGCCATCATGATCAGCGCTGCCCTGGCCCTGGGCATCGGGCTGACCGGCTGGGGCCCGAAGGGAACCCTCGGTGCTCAAGTGCTGCTCCTCCTCGCCCCCGCTGCCGTCGGAATCGTGGTCTGGTTCAAGCGCTTCCCCGTTGAAGGCGAAACCGTCTGAGCGACCATTGGGCTGTTCTCTTCTTCCAAGAGTGCCTCCTGCCCACCACGTCAGGACGCTCGGGACATCTGGCCAGACAACACCGCCAAAGGGCCCTATCTGGGGACCGGCGAACCCCACAAGCTGGGCGGAGAGCCGTCGAAGGAGAACGTGATGATTGCCCCGGTCGCATCTGGTTCGACCGATCCCCTGGGCCTCGAGGACTCCGCGAAATGATGCCTACAGAAGCACCCGATCGGGTCGCCCCCACGGAGGAGCGCACAACCGGCATGGGCATCAGCACCGTGTGGTGGTTCATGGCTCTCACCTTCGGGTTGGGCTGGGGTCTGGGGGCGCTGCTCTTCATCTTCACCGAGCAGATCGAAGCCGTGTTCGGGGAGGTGAGCGGGACCAACCCGGTCTTCATCCTGTTGGTGTGGTCACCCGCCATTGCCGGAATCGCGTTGGTGTGGCGCCACTACGGGCGCCATGGGGTGATCGAGTTCCTGGGACGCCTGCGTTTGTGGAGGGCGCCGGCAGCCTGGTGGGTCTTCCTGCTGTTGGGCATCCCGGCGGTGAAATACGTCGGAGCGGCGATAGACGGTGTCGCCGGCGACTTCCCGTTCTCACCCTGGCACGGGGTATTGCCCGCCATGGCCCTTGCCCTGTTCATCGGGCCCGTCGAAGAATTCGGCTGGCGTGGTGTGGCCCTGCCCCTGCTGCAAAGACGCTTCTCCCCTCTCTGGGCCGGTCTGGTCCTCGGCGGCTTCTGGGCGGTTTGGCATGCCCCGGCATTCCTGCTCTCGGGGACCCCGCAGAGCGCCTGGGACTTCGGGCCGTACCTGATCGGGGTCCTCGCCCTCTCCGTGATCATCACACCCCTGTTCAACGCAGCAGGGGGCAGCATCCTCATGGCGATGATCTTCCACTTCCAGATGAATGGCCCGGCATGGCCCGATGCCCAGCCCTGGGAGAACTATCTGTTCGCCCTGATCGCAATCGTGATCGTGGTCCTCAACCGGAAGACGATGCTGCGCCGTCACGCCGGAGCCACCGAGGTGGTTCCGCTGAGGACTTAGGCGTCGACAGCTGCGTCGGCGTTCTGGGGGTCGCTAGCTTCCGCTGCGATGCCCACCCGAGCCGGTCGACACATCCGAGGCGCAAAGCCCGTCGGCGATCGAGGCACCGAGGACGGCGACCTGGTCCAAATCGAAGGCTCCTGACGGATGCATGACTCGATCACCGGCTACCTGCTGGTTGCCGATATCAGCGGTTACTCCACGTTTCTGAACGAGTCGGAGATGGACCATGCCCGGGAGACGCTCACCTCTTTGCTCGAGGTGCTCATCGACCGGACCCGGCCACCGTTGGTGGTCTCCAAACTGGAGGGCGACGCCGTCCTCTCCTACACCCCCGACTCCGGGATCCTCACCGGGCAGACCCTGGTCGAGATCATCGAGGCCACTTATGTCGCCTTTCGCCGCGCCATCGAGCTCATGGTCCTGAACAACACCTGTCGATGCAATGCCTGCGCCAATGTGTCCGCCCTCGACCTGAAGCTGTTCCTACACCACGGCATGTTCGCCATACAGAAAGTCGGTGAGCGGGAGGAGCTGTTCGGCAACGATGTCGTCCTCACCCATCGGTTGCTCAAGAACACCATCATCAACGACACCGGGATCCGGGCTTACGCGGCCTACACGGATGCAGCCCTGGGCCACCTCGGCGAGGACCTCGCAGAGACCATGACCAAGGTCGACCTCGACTACGGGGATGTCGGCCCGGTGACAGTATGGGTCCAGGACCTGCATCCGGTATGGGCGGCGCAGCGGGACGAACCGGTGGTGGTCCTCGAGCCGGGAGACGTCGAAGTCGAGTACTCGATCTCCCTTTCCATGTCCCCGGAGATGGTCTGGGACTATCTCAGCGACCGGAGATTCACCAACATTCTCCTCGGCGCCGACAGGGTGGAGGTCGTCGACCAGCAGCACGGTCGGACCATGGAAGGGTCGACCATGCAGTGCTACCACGGAGACAAGGTGGTGTCACAGGTGATCCTGGAGTGGAGGCCGTTTCGCCGGATCGTGACCAGGGACCGCCTCCCCAACTTCGGCGGCCGGCTTCAGTTGCTCAGCGTGACCGAATTGGACCCGGCAGGGTCGGGCACCTTGCTCACCATCAAGGCGGGCGGGATCAGCGGCCCTGCCCTGCTCCGGTCGGTGGCCCGGGTCGTGTTCAAGGCCAGACGCAAAGACTTCGTCGCCCAGGGCGAGGCGTTCGGCCGGCAACTGGACGCCGACCACGCCGATCGACTGACAGCCGCCGTTTGATCTCCGAGAGAGAGTCGATTCTAAGGATCGCGGCTTTGCCTCCGACCAGGGGCATACGCCGAGATCCAGGCACCCGCCAACCCGGCGATGCGAGGGATTACGTTTCCGAGCGCCATGACCGAAGCCGCCGTCCACGGTGCTGCCGAGTGGAAGGCGATCGATCCGTGGATCCTCGAGTTCGACGCCTACGACCCAGCCGAGGAGACGCTGAGGGAGGCTCTGTGCACCGTGGGCAACGGACG
>JBMDXS010000020.1:0-8987 GCA_048595045.1 Acidimicrobiia bacterium | reverse complement strand
CCCGCGCCGATCTCCTCGATCGTGACCCGGAACTCGTTGGCAGGCATCTCCTCGTTCGGCGATCCGTCCGCATTGGCGAAGCCGTCGCGCACGACGAGGGTCTGCGGAGGATCCACCTCTTCGACCTCCCAATATCCACGTGGCTGGTCACCATCGGGTCCGGTCATGTGGTACTCGGCCCGGCCACCGGGTCGCAGCTCGTGCCTGGTGAAGGTGGCGGGGTAGGTCGGCGGCCCCCACCAGCGTTCGAGCTGGCGCGGATCCGACCACAACTGCCACACCCGCTCGGGTGAGGCGTCGAACTCCGCGTCGAGGGTCAGGCTGAGGGCATGGGGGTCCTTGCGGACGTTGGTAACAGTCATTGATCTCTTTCCCTGGTGTATTCGGTGACGAGTTGGGTCATGCGGTCGATCCGGCCCCGCCACAGGTCCTCGTATTGGTCGAGCAGCCGGCGGGCGACACGCAGCGTCTCGACGTTGGTGCGGACGACCTTGCGTCGCCCGATGCGGTGCTTGGTGACAAGCCCGGCGCGCTCGAGGATGGCGATGTGCTTCTGCACCGCGGCGAAACTCATCGGGTAATGCCTGGCCAGCTCGGCAACCCCTTCCTCGGAGTCGATGGCGCGGCGCACGATGTCGCGGCGGGTGTGGTCCGCCAGGGCACCGAACATGCGGTCGAAGTCGGGAGGGGCGATCTGCATTAATACAACCATACGGTTGTATTATTCAGGTGTCAAGTCATGACCGCAACCGAGTGAGGGGCTGAGCGAGGGGTTAACCGCGGTGACGCGGGTCAGCCCTGTCGGGATCCCGATTGGTCGATCTCCCACAGGGTTTCGTAGTTGGCCACCGGTTCGAACACGACGCCGAGCTGTTGGAAGATGGCACGCAGCTCGGCCATCTCCGGCAACGTTGACATGGCCATTGCATCCTCTCTGGTCTCCCAGATACTCGTGTTGGTGATCATGGCGGCGTCGCGATCGACTCCGACGTAGTAGGCGACCAAGCCGGGCAGGGCAGCGATGACCGGGCGCAGCAAGGCTTCGGATTCCTCGAGGGCAGTCGTCGTCTCGTCGATTCCGGCCGGGTCGATGTGGCCGATTGAGATGCGGACCAGTGGCGGGCGTGTCTCCGGGTCCCGGCGTTTCATCGGTGGGCGTCGATAAGCGCTCGGGCGGTTGAGACCAGACCATCTGCCGGGTTGTCGGGCCCATACATGCGGGCGGCCACCCAGGCGCCGTCCATCAACAGCAGGAGTTGGTCACCGAGCCGGTCGGGATCATGCAATCCTGCCTCTCCGGCCAAATCGCCAAACCGGTCTCGTACCGCCCTCTTGTGGGCAAGAGCGACCTGATGGCCCGGATGGTCCCTGTCGGGGAACTCTGTCGCAGTGGCCTGGAATGTGCAGCCGAGGCACTCGGGGCTGGTGGCGAGCCTCTCGATGGCGGCGAACATGCCGACCAGCGTGTCTTCTGGGTCTTCGATGCCGGCGACGGCCTCCTCGAGCCACACCCAGAACCGGCGATTGGATTCTTCGAGATAGGCGACGATCAGGTCGTCCTTGGAAGGGAAGTGGCGGTAGAGGCTCATCTTGGCCACCCCTGCTTCGGCGATGATGGTGTCGATCCCCACCGCCCGGAACCCATCGCGGTAGAAGAGCCGCTGGGCGGCGTCCAAGATCCGTGCTCGGGCCGGCAGATCCTGGATCAAGGTCATCGCCGTTGACATGATACAGACCTGTCTGTATCTTATCAAGGATAGACAGACCTGTCTCGTTGGAGGTGTGGAAGTGAAGCTCGCCCCATCGCTATCTCGTCCTATACGCGACCCCGTCATCGAGAACATGCCGGCGTGGGCCCCGATCAATGCCTTCGGGTTTCGGAGCCCGACAACAGGGTGATGCGATGAGGTTCGGTCTCCAGGTTTACTCGTTCACGTGGCCAGGCGGCCCGGAGGCGATCGGGCCCACCTTGGGCCGGGTGGTGCGGACCGCCGACGAGAGCGGTTTCGACTCGATCTGGGTGATGGACCACTTCTGGCAGATCGGCGCACCCGGGTCGGAGACCGAACCGATGCTGGAGGGTTGGACCACGCTGGGTTTCATGGCCGCGCACACACAGCGGGCCCGCCTCGGCCTGATGGTCGGCGGGGTCCACTACCGCAACCCCGGGCTGTGGGTGAAGGCGGCTACCACCCTCGACGTCCTGTCGGGAGGTCGGGCCTGGCTCGGGCTCGGCGCAGGCTGGAACCGAGCCGAGTCCGTTGGGCTGGGCTTTCCCTTCCCCGATACCAAAACGCGGTTCGAGATGCTGGAAGACACCTTGGAGATGGCTCACCAGATGTTCGATGGCGAGCGGGGGAGCGAATCCCGTTTCCAGGGCCACCAGGTCGTTGCCGACCGGCTCCTCAACGTGCCTCAGTCGATCACTCGGCCCCGGGTGCCGATCATGATCGGCGGTGGCGGTGAGAAGAAGACGTTGCGGCTCGTCGCCCGATATGCCGACGCCTCCAACCTGTTCGGGGATCCGGACCAGCTCCGCCACAAGTACCGGATCCTCGCCGAGCATTGCGAGGCGGTGAATCGACCCTTCGCGGAGATCGAGCGCACCACCTTGCAGTCGGTGAGTCTGTTCGCTCCCAACGCCTGGCGGTCCACAACCGAGTCGCCTGCTCAGCTGGTCGACCGGTTTGGCCGTCTCGGCGACGCCGGGGTGCAGCAGGTGATCATCAACACCGCCGACGTCCACGTTCCCGAGGCCATTGCCCTCTTGGCCACCGAGGTCATGCCCCAACTCCGTGATGTAGAAAGCGGGCAGCGGTGACCGTGACGGCACATTTCGACGGTCACTCCGTGATCGACCTGACCACGGTGGGGAGAGTCAGCGGGCGTCCGCACACCATCGAGATCTGGTTCGCCCAACGACTCTCGACCATCTATCTGCTGTCCGGCGGAGGTCACCGGGCGGATTGGGTGCGCAACCTCATGCGCACCGCTCAGGTCGGAGTCCGTGCGGGTGGCTGGGACTACACCGGTGAGGGGAGGATCGTCACCGACCCGGATGAAGTCCGGCTCGCCCGGGATGCGGTTCACGACAAGTATGCGATCCATTACTCCGGCGATCTCACTCGTTGGCGGGAGACCGCCCTTCCAGTCGCCGTCGATCTCGATCTGAGCGACATCGGTCCAGGAGGGTGACAGAGCACGCCCAGCGTCTGGGACAAAGCGACTTGCTGGTTCCCCGCCTCGGAGTCGGCGCGATGACCTGGGGGAAGGCCCGAGGGCTCGCCCGGTTCCACCCCGCCCAAATGGCCTACGGCGCCGCCCATGGAGCCGACGCGGAACAGGAAGCCGTGGAGGCGAGCCTCGAGGCGGGGGTCAACCTGTTCGACACCGCGGCCATGTACGCCGGCGGTGCCTCGGAACGACGTCTCGGCGAGCTGGCCGAAGGTAGTGAGCTCTTGATCGCCACCAAGTTTCCCGGCTCGTTCGGTTTTCGGGTCGATGACTTGCCGGCCGAACTCGAAGCCAGCCTCACCAGGCTGAGACGACGCTCGATCGATCTCTACCAGCATCACTTCCCAGCGAGACGACTCTCCATCCCGGCGTTGATGGGACATCTGGCCGACGCCGTCGAAGCCGGCAAGGTGAGGGCCGTGGGAGTCAGCAACTATTCATCCGACCAGATGCGGGAAGCTCACGCCGCCCTGGCCCGGCGCGGGATCCCACTCGCGTCGAACCAGGTCGAGTACTCACTGCTACACCGCCAACCCGAGACCAACGGCGTCCTCGAAGCCTGTCGAGAGTTGGGGGTCACCCTCATCGCCTACACCCCTCTCGCCGGGGGCCTCCTCACAGGCAAGTACTCGCCCGGCACCCGGCCCCGAGGATTCTTCAGGCGGATCCTCCCCCGCTACGGGCGTCGGGAGCTCCAAGCGATCGTGCCGGTGATCGAACTGCTCACCGAGATCGCCCAAGGTCATGGGAAGGTTCCGAGCCAGGTGGCACTGCGCTGGCTCGTCGAGAATCCAGTCGTGTTGCCCATCCCGGGGGCCAAGAACGAGGAACAGGCGCGACACAACGCCGGCGCTCTGACCTTCTCGCTCACACCCCAGGAGGTCTCGGAGCTGGACAGCGCCACACTGGATTGGAGGACCTAGCCGTCGCCGGCAATTCAGCCGTGGTGATGTTTTCGCCCCGTCAATCGTCGTCCCCGCCCCCGTCCTCGTCGTGACCCGCTTCACCGCCGAGCGTCGCTACCAGGCCATCCGCCAGCGCTGCCAACTCGGCGTCGGCGAGACGCGCATCCGTGTGGGTCAGCAGGTAGGACCGTGGCGGCATGGAGCCCTCCACCACTGTCTCGGCCGACTCATCGCCCTCCTGGGGTCGGTTCCACTCCGAATAGTTGAGTTCCTCCCGACCCTCGTCGACGTCCCGCTGCACCAGCCAGGACACAGGAGCCACGTTCGAATACCAGGGCCACACTGTCTCGTTGCTGTGACAGTCGAAACAGGCACGAGCCGCCAACGCGCGGGTCTGCGCCGAATCCCATGAGGGCTCTGCCACCACCGGCGGGTTGGCGTGGTCTCTGCCGTAGGGAACAGCCTGTATCAGCAATAGACCGCCGAGGAGGGCGGCGAGACTCCATTTCACCCAGCTCATCGCCTGCTTTCCGTGTCCTTGGTCGGTGGCATGTGAATGTGCGCTGTGGCGGGCGGGCCGACGAACACCGGGACTGGCGCGCCGCCTACCAGCTTTTCGGTGACACTTCCGAAGAGGGCCTCGGACATACCGTGTCCGCGTGCTCCAAGGATGATCAGCTCGAATCCCTCTTCTTGTGCCAACCTGCCGATGGTCTCTGCCGGGGAGCCATAGAGCAGCTCTATCTCGACGGGATCGAAATCGAGCTCCGAGGCCACACGGGCCAACCGGGCGTATGCCTGAGACTGCGGCTCGATTCCCGTGAAGCTGGCACTGGCCTCGTAATCCACGGCGGTGGCCAGGGTGAGGCTGGACAGGCTGTCGCCAAAGAGGCTCAAGGCCGCTTCCACCGCCATCACCGATTCCTCGGAATCGTCAATGCCGGCCACGGCATCGAACGGACCGGTGCGCATCTCCCTGGTGCTCGTGATTCCGCGTTGTCTGTCGAGGCTGTGTCGTTCAAAGGCAAAGAAGGCGGCGAACGGCCCGAGCAGGATCCCAAGGGGGAGCCAGAGACCGAGGTCATGGCCATGGCGGCTCATGATGAGGGCTATCGCCGTTCCCCCGGCTACCCACGTGATTATCAAGAGAGCTATCAGTGCCTGATTGGGGTCCAAGTCAACATCCTTCAATCGTTTGGGTAATGGAGTGAGGCCACCTGGGATAGGGGCTTTCGTCCTTCGCCGGCGGCCGCCGGCACCTCACTTCAATTGGGATTCATTCGGGCATGTCCACGAAGACCCCTCGTCCACTGACTCGAGGTGGGCCCCGGGCAGGGTCAGTCGCCAATGGTCACACCAGCAAGGGACGATCTGCCCTGGATTGCCAAGGGGAGCGCGCTTGACTGAAACCATGCGTTCCTCGCGCGCGACTGCGCTCATGCTGACGTTCACGGTCGCCGGGCTCGCAAGCGCGGGGCTCTTCGCTCTTCTCGAATTCGAGCGGGGCGCCGAAGTCGCACTGATCGCCGTGGCGATAGTCCCTCTCCTGCCATTGGTGGGTGAGATGATCGCCAAGCTCCGCCGGCGCCAGCCGGGGGTCGACGTCATCGCGCTGGTCGCTGTTGTCGCGTCGTTGGCGTTGGGAGAACTGCTCACCGCCGCCATCATCGGCTTGATGCTGGCCACCGGCCAGTTTCTCGAGGACTACGCCGCCGGGCGGGCCGAGCGTGAGCTGACTGCCCTCATCCAGCGCGCACCTCGAACCGCTCACCTGACCAGGGGCGACACCGTCGAGACGGTCGACATAGACGAGATCCGGCGAGGCGACCACTTACTGGTCAAGTCCGGTGAGGTGATCCCGGTCGACGGAGTGGTGACTGGTGGATTCGCAGTGGTGGACGAATCGGCTCTCACCGGCGAGCCGCTCCCTGTGGAGAGGATGAAAGGCGACCTGGTCAGCAGTGGCACGGTGAACGCGGCCGACGCCTTCGAGATCCAGGCGACCGACGAAGCCGCCCAGAGCACCTACGCCGGAATCATCCGTCTGGTCGAGTCGGCGCGTGAGTCACGGGCTCCGGGGGTCAGGATGGCCGACAGATGGGCGGGCTGGTTCGTGCCGTTGGCATTGGGGGTTTCCGGCCTCGCCTGGCTGGTCTCGGGTGATCCAGTGCGTGCGTTGGCGGTTCTCGTCGTCGCCACCCCTTGTCCATTGCTTCTCGCCGTTCCGATCGCCGTCGTGTCCGGGATCTCTCGAGCTGCCCATCGTGGGGTCGTCTTCAGGGGTGGCGGTGCTCTCGAGGCGCTCGCTCAGACCAAGAGCGTGGTCATCGACAAGACCGGCACTGTCACGGTCGGACGACCGGTGCTGCGTTCGATCAAGGTCTTCGACCAATCGCTGGCCGAGGGCGACGTTCTCTCGCTGGCTGCTTCCCTCGATCAGGTCTCTTCGCACATCCTGGCCCGATCCATCGTCGAAGCCGCTCATGAGCGTGGCCTCCAGTTCCCGATTCCGGTAGATGTGAGCGAGCAGCATGGTGCCGGAGTCTCGGCCAAGCTCGGTGGGCGTGAGATCGCAGTGGGAAAGCTCGCCTGGATCCTCGATGGGTCGCCCGAGCCGGCCGCAGTCGAAGTGTTCCGAAGTCGCGTCACCAGGGTTTCGCCAACGGTCGTCTACGTCTCGATCGATGGCGAGATAGCCGGCGCGCTCGTCTTCGACGACCAGGTGCGAGCGGACGCCGCCTACACGATTCGAGCGCTTCGCCGCACCGGTGTGGAGAAGGTGGTAATGGCGACCGGGGACAATCCGTTGGTGGCGCGGTCGGTTGGGATGGCCATCGGGGTCGACGACATCCTCGCCGAGGCGACGCCGGAGGAGAAGGTGCTCGTGCTCGAGGACCTGCAGCGCGGGGGGATCACCACGATGGTGGGTGACGGGATCAACGACGCTCCCGCCCTAGCCGCAGCGGACATTGGGGTGGCCATGGGAGCCCGGGGCGCAACGGCATCTTCGGAAGCAGCGGATGTCGTTCTCGTCGTCGATCGCCTGCAACGACTGGTCGACGCCATCGGGATAGCCCAGCGCACGCGTCGAATCGCAGCTCAGAGTGTCGTGATCGGGATGGGGCTCTCGCTCGTCGCCATGTCAGCCGCCGCTTTTGGCTTGTTGGTCCCGATAGTCGGGGCCCTGGTGCAGGAGGGAATAGACATCATCGCCATCCTCAACTCGTTGCGGGCACTTGGCGGGAGGACCGCGACCCAAATGGGGCCAAGACTCCCTGCCGAGCTCTCAGATGAGCTACGTATCGAACATGAGCGACTCATCCCCCAACTCGACAGGCTGCGACAGGTAGCCGACGCGCTCGACACCCAGAGTCCTGCTGACGCCCTGCGCTCACTGCACGTGGTCGAGGAGTTCCTGGTGAAGGAGATCCTGCCTCACGAGGCCAACGACGAGATGGAGATCTACCCACAGATGAGCGAGATCCTTCCCGGCGACGATCCGATGGCGACGATGAGTCGGGCTCATCGCGAGATCTTCCATCTGGTCGAACTGTTCCAGCGCCAGGTCGCCGACCTACCGGCCGGTGGCCCGGAACCGGCCGACATCACGGACCTGCGTAGGACGCTCTACGGTCTGCACGCGATACTCAGGCTCCATTTCGACCAAGAGGAAGAGCTATACGCCTCACTCGATGAGGGCTAGGCCATACCCGAGGCCGTCTCTTCGGGTGTCATTGCTCTCCCCCGCCGACCCTCCTGCGATCCCATGTTTGTGTGGAGCTCATTCGTGCTCTTGGGCGAGCTGACCTAGAGCAACGGCCCCGAGCAGCAGCCCGAAGTCACGGAGGACGATGTCCCAGAACCCGCCGGCGAGGATCAAGGTGATGATGATCAAACCCAGCCAGGCGGCTACCACATAGGCAAAGATCTTCGGCCGTAGCCACACCCCGATCCCGGCGATGATCTCCACGACCCCGACGACGGCCATGACTGCGCCCACCGTTGATCACGTTGGTGACGAACTCGGGAAGGAACCGGGTCCAGTCGGTCATCAGATTGGTGAACTTGTCCAATCCGAAGAGGATGGGAGCCACGGTGAATCCCAGCCGGAGGATCCGGTAGGCGGCGAGACTGTGGGTTGTCGGTGCGGAAACCGTGGGTGAGGTGGTGGTGGTCATGAAGTTCCTCCTCTAAAGGCGACTCCCATTGAACTTAGAGCTGTCTAAGTGTAAGGTCGAGTCTGATGGGTTTTAGAATGGGGGATCCAATGGACGGAAACGACTTCGGATCAGCCTCCGACATCGAGGCTTTGGCCTCCCTCGGTGAGCCGGTCCGCCGCGCCCTCTACGCATTTGTGGCCGCCTCGGCAAACCCGGTGAGCCGGGACGAGGCAGCCAACGCGGTCGATGTGTCCCGTCAGGTGGCCGCCTACCACCTCAACCGGTTGGCCGAGGACGGTCTGTTGGAGGTGGAGAACCGCCGGTTGAGCGGGAGGACCGGTCCGGGGGCGGGGCGGCCATCCAAGCTCTACCGCCGTTCGGACCGGGTCCACGAGGTGTCGATTCCACCCCGCCGCTACGAGTTGGCTGCTCGCATCCTCCTCGACGCGACACGGGAGGGCCATCTCGACGCAGGGGCCCTGATCGATGCGGCGCGACGGACCGGCAAGGAGATCGGCCAGGCCGGTCTCGGCGCCGCCCTCGAAGCGACCGGGTACGAGCCGGTGACCGAGCAAGGGGAAACCAGGTTCCGTAACTGCCCCTTCCACGTGCTGCGGGACAGGGATCGTGACACCACCTGTGGGCTCAACCTGGCTCTGGTGGAGGGCATGGTGGAGGGCTCGGGCTC
>JBMDXS010000002.1:0-8268 GCA_048595045.1 Acidimicrobiia bacterium | reverse complement strand
ACGGGCCTGTTCGGGCAGGATCGGCGCCCGGTCGTCGCCGGACATCACCCGGTAGGAGGATTCCAGGTTGTCTATCGAATCGGCCAGTGGGCCGACGGTGTCGATGGACGAAGCCAGGGGGAACACTCCGTCGATCGGGATTCGGCCATGAGTCACCTTGAGGCCGAAGCACCCACAGAGGGCAGCCGGCACCCGGACCGACCCTCCGGTGTCGGTCCCGATCGCCACCGGGGTGATCCCGGCCGCCACTGCGGCTGCCGAGCCTCCGGAAGAGCCGCCCACGGAGGTGTCGTTGTCCCACGGGTTCCGCACCGGGCCGAAATGAGGGTTCTCGGACGAGAACCCGAAGGCGAACTCGTGCAGCCCGGTGCGGCCGACGATCACGGCGCCGGCCTCCTCCAGCCTCGCCACCACTGGCGACGATCCATCCGCTCGGTGCCGATAGAAGGCCGACCCAGCCGTTGTGACCCTCCCTTCGTGATCGAGGAGGTCCTTAAGCCCGATCGGCATCCCGGCGAGGGCGCCCGCCGGCGCCCCCTGCCTCGTCGCCTCGTCGAGCCGGGCCGCTCGTGAGTGGGCCGCCTCGTCGATCGAGGTGAAGGCATTCAAGATTGGCTGAGTGGCATGAACCGCGTTGAGGGAGCGCTCCACCCCTTCGACCGACGACACGAGCAGGGAACCTAGCGCGGTGCCGTTACTCGATCTCGATACCGGTGGTATTGGGCACCATCGAGATCCAAACCTGGCCCGGTGGGACCAGGATCTGCTCGCCATCGTTGTCGGCGAGCGTGAACCAATTGGTGATCTCGTCGCGTTGCCAGGTCCCCTGGACGACCTTTCCGTCGGCGAAGACGTAGGCCAGTCCCTGGCCCGTGGTGCGGCTGGCGGGAAGATCACCCACGCTGTACTGCTCCACGTACATGGCGATTAGGACGGGGAATCCGATCTGGCCCTCCTCCGCGCCGTCTTCGGATACCCAGCCCGACTCGTCCCCGCCGATGCTGCGCAACCAGGTGCCGCTGGCCTCGTCCCAGGTCCACTCGACCGGGTTGCCCAAGAAGTCGAAGGAGACCTTGCTCGCAGCCTCGCCGTCCTCCCGCATCGGGCCGAACTCCCACATTGGGCCAGGAATGGGCTCGTCGGGGTAGCCACGCTCGTCGGCGTACTCCCTGAGCAGCTCGGTGTTGGCATACAGGTTGTGCGGGGCCCGTCGGTCGGGGGAGCGGAAGGTCGCCGGCTCCACCTCACCGATGATGTGGATGCCAACCGAGGCGATCATCTCCTGAACCCAGCTCTGGGCGCCGGAGATGGCGAAGCTCGGCTCGTTGAACGCGGCGAGGATGGTCTGGTCGGTGGGACGCCCCGACCGCATCGGGCCCAGGTAGTCGACGTCTGACTGCTGCCACATCGAGATGAAACGGGTGACTCCCTCGACCATCAGCTCGATGACCGCGTCCGCCTCTTGTATCCCCGTGTGAGGCCGGGCGTTCGGGTGGTTGTCGATCTTCACCGCGAGCAGACGTCGATCGAGCATCGCCTCATCCTCGACAGGCAGGCCGTTGATCTGGGAGGTCCCCCCGACGACCGTCGTGGTGGTTGCCTCGGAAGTGGTGGTCGCCGCCATCGTCGACGTCGTGGTGGATGGTGCGGTGGTGGTTGTGGTCACGGGCTCGCCCCCGGCCAACATGAAAGCAGCCGTCCCCGCACCCAGGATTGCGACAGCCGAAACGATTGAGATGATCTTGTGGGTGCTCACCCACTCCGTGAATCTTGACCACATGGCGGGGCAGGGTATCGCTGCCCAGCTATTAGACCACCAGCGCCCCGCCGGTTATCGGCAGCTCGGGCATCGCCTCGTCGGCCTGGTCTATCGAGATCGCGAACTCGATCCCTTCGGCGTTGGAGCGGAGGACGTAGATGGCTTCGATGTTGACACCGGCATCGGCGACGAGTCGGGTGAGCCGTGCCAGCTCACCGGGGCGGTGGGGCAACTGGGCGGTCAGGACGGTGCGCTCCTCGTTGTGAAGGGCTGCCTCCTCGAGCACTCTTCGGGTGGTGGCGGCATCGTCGACGATGAGCCGGACGGTGCCCTCCCCGTTGTGCCCGTAGGCGGCCAGCGCCTCGATGTTGACACCGAAGGCGGCGAGGGCCTCGGTCAACGACGCGAGTCGGCCCGGCCGATTCTCCATCCGGACCACGAACTCGGTCATGTCCCCGACTCTACGCTCCTCGCCCGGATGCGTGCTCAACCGTCGGGTCGGGTGGCTCGACCCGACCCCGACTCGCCAGATAGGAGTGCCAGACGATCCTTGCCGCCACCGCCCGCACCGGGCGCCACGGGGTGGAGAGCAGCTCGAGCTCTGCGACGTCTGGCACGCCGGTCAACCCGAGGACCTCACCCGCCCCCACCTGGAGCGCCCGGTCGCCGAGCGGGAATGCATCCGGAAGACGCAGGGCGGAGAGGAGGTAGACGTCGGCCGTCCAGGGGCCGATGCCCCTCACGTCGAGCAGCATCGACCTCGCCTCGTCCTGCGTTGCCCGACCCAGCTGCTCCAGGTCGAGGTCTCCATCCACGATCGTGACGGCCAGGTCGAGGAGGTAGGTGGCCTTCTGACGGGTGATGCCGATCGAGCGCAATCCCGCTTCGTCCGTGGCAACCACGGCCTCCGGTGTGATCTCGCCGAGAAGCCCGTGGAGCCTGCGGTACATCGCCGCCCCCGACTCCAGTGACACCTGTTGCTCGAGGATGAGCCAGGTGAGCGTCGGGAATCCGGCCGGCCGATGCCAGAAACGGGGCCGGCCATGTCTCCCGACGACTGTGGCCAGGGCCTCGTCCTCGACGATGAGCATGTCCACCGCCTCGGCGAAGGTCGTCTCGTCGAGTCTGGTGACGACGGGCCGGAGGGTGTCGACCGGCACGGGCCCGAACCGGCGTGAGTCGGCGACACCCGCGGCCTGGTTGTCGGAGAGGACCCAGGCTTCCCCCGGGGACAGGGGGCCTCGTCCGTCCACCGTCTCGCCGGGACCGGCGGCCAGACGTTTCACCAGCCAGAAGTCATCTCGCTGCGGGTGGGGGAGCGCGACCACCTCACCCACCACCGCCCGACGGGACGTGGTGGCGACGAACTCGTCGCCCGGCGCCAGGGCCGGACGCATCGAGTCCTCTGATACACGGAAGCGCTGCATGAGATCTGCCCCGGAAGGGTATGGTCGGGCTACCAAGACGACAACGAAGGAGTCTCATGCGTCAGGTAAGAATCGCCCACGCCCACTGCGATCTCTTCTGTGGGGTCTATGACCCGGCGCAAGCCAAGATCGAGGCGATGTCGGTCCTGAAGTCTGCCGAGAAGTACCAGGCGTCCGACGACGAGGTGTTCCGGGCCAGGGCGATATCCATCAAGGAGGAGCGGGCCGAGTTGGTCAAGCATCATCTGATGGTGCTGTGGGTCGACTTCTTCACCGCGGAGCACCGCCAGGAGTTCCCGGATCTCGACGATCTCTTCTGGCGAGCGATCCTGCAGGCAGGTAATGCCAAGAAGTCGGTGGATCCAGCAGATGGTCAGAAACTGGTCGATCTCATCGATGAGATCGCAGACGTCTTCTGGAAGACGGAAAAGGCCAAGACCTCCGGGGTGTATCCGCCCGGCTAGTCGGTCTCGTCCGGGGCGGCGGCCTCGGCTCGCCCCAGCTTCGTGGTGACGGTGTCGGTGATTCGCTTCGCCCAGGGCAGCTCTCGCCCTAACAGGGTGAGCCCGCCGGCGATGGCGAGGACCCCCGGGCCGGGGAGCACGAGCATGGCCACGCCGGCACCGAGAAGTGCGAATCCTCCGGTGAGGTTGGCTGCTTTTCCCATCACCCGGATTGTATCGGTAGCCCGAGGATCGGGAACAAGGGCGAATCACCCGTCGATGAGGGCGTCAGGCTCCAGCTTGGTGAACAATGGGGTGACCTCGCCGAGCCGGGTCCCACCGGCGATCTCGGGGCGGCGCCATTCGCTCACCTCGGGGCCGATCCCCAGCATCTCGCCGATCCGGGCGGAGGTCCAGGGCAGGTAGGGGGTCAGGGCCAGTCTGATCCCGGAGATCGCCTGGATCGCGGCCCAGAGGACGGTGGCGGCGCGATCGGGATCCACCTTCAGGGTCTTCCAGGGCTCCTCCGAGTTGAGATAGGCATTCACCTCGCCCGCGGCGTCCATCGCCGTCCTCAGCCCGGCGCGGAGCTCGACTGCTTCGATGTGGTCTGCCGCCGTGCCCAATGCCTTGTCGATCGATGCGATCAGCGCCTCGTCGGTGGGGATGAGCCGGCCCGGTTGCGGCACCTTCCCCTCGAAGTTCCGCTCGCTGAGGGAGAGGACCCTATTGACCAGGTTGCCCCATGTGGCGACCAGCTCCTCGTTGACACGGCGGATGATGTCTTCGTCGCTGAGATCGGTGTCGTTCTGCTCGGGGAGCACCGAGGCGATGGCGTAACGGAGTGCGTCGGGTTGAAGACGCTCGGCATACCAGCCGATCGACTTTCCCACCCCCGCAGACTTCGATGCCTTCTGTCCCTTGAAGGTGATGTATTGGTTGGCCGGGACATCGGTGGGGAGGTTGAGACCACCGTACCCCATGAGCATCGCTGGCCAGATAACGGTGTGGAACGGGATGTTGTCCTTGCCGATGAAGTAGTAGGACTGCGCCGCCGGGTCCTCCCACCATTTCTTCCAGGCGTCGGGGTCATCGGTTCGGGACGCCCACTCCTTCGCCGCGCTGAGATAACCGATGACGGCGTCGAACCAGACGTAGATCCTCTTCCCCGGGCCCAGATCATCCACCGGGACCTCCACCCCCCAGTCGATGTCACGTGTCATCGCCCTCTCTGGCATCCCTTCTTCGATCATCCCCAGGGCCCAGTTCTTGACGTGTCGCCGCCACGTGGTCTTCGACTCGAGCCAAGCACGTAGGGGCTCGGCGAACTCGGGGAGCTTGAAGAAGTAGTGCTCGGTCTCCCTCAGGACGGGCGTGGCCCCGGTGAGACGCGAGCGAGGGTCGATCAGGTCGACGGCGTCCAGGGTTCGTCCGCAGTTCTCGCACTGATCCCCACGGGCGCGGGGATAACCACAATGCGGGCAGGTCCCCTCGACATAGCGGTCGGGGAGGAAGCGCTCGGCCTCGGGATCGAAGAACTGGGTGGAAGTCCCTTTGACGAGGTGGCCCTTCTCCAGGAGACGGAGGAAGACGTCCTGGGTCACCGCGGCGTGGTTCTCGGTCATCGTGGTGGTGAACAGGTCGAACGAGATCCCAAGCGCCTGCCAGTAGCCGAGGATCTCCGGGTGGTATCGGTTCACCACCTCCCTCGGGGTCAGGCCCTCCTCGTCGGCCTTGACGGTTATGGGGGTTCCGTGGGCGTCGGAGCCGGAGACCATGAGCACATCGCTCCCGGCCAGCCGGTGATAACGGGCGAATATGTCGGCCGGCAGATAGGCGCCACCCAGGTGCCCGAGATGCAGCGACCCAGAGGCATAGGGCCAGGCCACCGCCACCAGGATCCGCTTGCTCATGGTCGGAGGGTAAACCCGCCTCTGGATCTCAGGTTCCGAGTAACCGACGCGTTGGGCAGGACTTCAGGTTGGCTGCAACACCCGCCGGGCGGAGTGCTCGGCCAGGATCACCCCGGCGATGATGAGAATCGCGCCGGCGACGATGGCGAGGGTCAGTTGTTCGTCGAGAAAGAAGACGGCGAGGAGCACAGCGATCACCGGTACCACATAACCCGCGACACCGAGCCGCGTGGCCGGATTGACCTGGGCGGCGAGGATGAAGGCACTGAAGGGAATGGCGGTGGCGAAGGCGCCCAGGGTGAAGAGCAGCACCCACTGCGGGGGAGCGATCGACCCCGGCGAGGTGACGCCCTGTCCTCCAGCCCGACAGTGAACAGGATATTCGGCAGGCCCAGAGCGAGCACTCCCAGGACCGCGCCTCGTGCCCATTGCCGTGGGTTGGAGGAGCCGAATCGCCTCCAGGAGCGGGAGACCACGAGGAGGATGGCGAACGCCACGCCGAACCGCACCGTGACCACCATCGAGCTCGACACCCCGCTGGTCAGCAGAGCGCGAGTCAGTACCACGGCAGAGCCCCACCCGAGGGTCGCCACGACGAGTGGGGTCCACGGATTCATTCGAATCGGACGGTACCGGGCTGCTCCAGCCAAAAAACTAAGTCTCGGGCTGCCGATACTGTGGCCATATGAAACGTCTTCTTTCCCTGGCCATGGTGCTCTCGTTCGGGGTCGTCGCATGCGGCGGGGGCAGCGGCGAGCCCACTCCGGACGCCCAGGCTGTCCTCCTTTCGTACACCCTTTCCCCAGGGGATGAGTTCTCCTACGAGGTGGGCCTCGACCAGCACATCGAGATGACCGCCTCGGGCGAGTCCTCCTTCATGGGCGAGGAGGTGCCCGGCAACGCCTCGGTCGACATTGCCGGCACCGCCAACTTCACCCACGCCGTCTCGGCCGGGCCCGAGCCGGGGACCTACGAGGTCCACATCACCGGCGAGTTCGCCGACCTGACTGTCACCGGCGACGTCGATGGCGAGAGCATCGACTCGACCGACATCCCCGATTTCGCCCAGCACGAGCCGGTCGACGTCACCGTGGTTGTCGATGAACAGGGGAACGTCGTGCCCCAGGGCTCCGAAGGCGAGGGCCCTCTTGGCGATCTGTTCGGCGGTCTGGGCGGCCTGGGCGGGCTCGGCGGCGCCAACCCGGCACCCGGTCTCGATCCGGGGCAGTTCATCGGCCCACCCCTGCCCGACGAGGAGGTTGCCGTGGGTGACACGTGGTCCGAGGACATCGAGACCCCAGGGTTCGGCGATGAGCCGGTGGTGACCAGCATCACCAGCACGGTGAGCGGGGTGGAAGAGCTCGAAGGTGCCGAGGTCATGGTCATCGACAGCAACGCCACGACGTCGCTCATCGAGTTCGACCTGGCCGAGCTCTTCGCCGGCATGTTCGGCGCCATGTCCGCGGACGGCACGACGGGGGAGGACTCCGCGGAGTTCGAGGAGATGATGGAGCAGATGCGTCTCCAGATCACCATCGACGACACCACCTCCGAAAGCAGGACCTGGTTCGATCCCGCCGCCGGCGTGGCCGAGAAGTCCGAGACCAACGCGGCGACCAGCATCTCGATGGACATGAACGTCCCCGACGAGAAGACCGGTGAGATGGCCGGGTTGGTGATGGACATGACCCTCGACCAGGACGTCAGCTACCGGCTGATCAGCGGTCCCGACGCCTGATCTCCTACGAGCTAACGGCGCCTAGGAGCTCGGGCGGAGGGCTGGCGGCAGTTTCAGAGCTCACCTGACCCGCTCCGAACCAACGTGTGCAGTCGTCGATGACCGTCTGTAGCAACTCGTAGAGCAGGGTGTCGGGGTCGGAGATGCAGGCTTCGCTGATCCCGGTCACGGCGACACGAACCATGCACGGCGCCGAGTGGAGGCGGAACACCTTTGGGTCGATCGGGACGCCAGCGACGAAGCGCTCCGCCCAGCGTGCCGCGTGGGGTGCATGGGACAGGGCCCGGTCCACGGCTTCGAAGAGATCCTCGGCGGGGAGCTTCGAGGTTGCCTGCTCGTCGAGAGAGCCGAAGATCACACGTGCTCCGAGCAGCCCGGTCGCCAGCGCCCGCTGTCGCGGCTCGGCAGCCACGGGGAGGGCGACCGCAGCACAGCGTGTCGCGATCCCGACGTCCACACGCGGGTCGGACCCGTTGAGCCCAACCACCGATGGGATCAGGGGGACCAACCGGGATCGACCGTCATCGGACAAGTGATCGTTGATGGCCCGGGCCACTCCGGCGACGAGCGGGTGGGTGCACCGGGGGTGATCACTCCAACGCTCACCGGCAAGGAAGGAGGCATACTCCATGAAGCACGCTCCCTTGCGCGGGCTCCGGTGTTTCCCCTTGGACAGCACCGGGACCAGATCGGGCATCTCGTGCCGGTTCACTGAGACGAGCCTACCGAACCATTCTTGGATGTGGGCCCCGAGGCCGGATCTCCTACGGCGGGTCGGGCCCGGTGGTGTGGGTGTGGCCGAGGGGGCTGGTCCACTGGTAGGTGCCGGGTCGGGTTCGTTTCAGTTTCCACTTGTCGTGTTTCTGTTGATGGTGATAGCGGCAGAGTGGTTCGAGATTGTCGATGCTGGTCTGGTGTGTTTCGGTCCAGGGGATCTGATGGTCGAGGTCTGATTGTCGGGCCGGCATGCGACATCCGGGGAAGACAC
>JBMDXS010000199.1:0-1664 GCA_048595045.1 Acidimicrobiia bacterium | reverse complement strand
AACGTCAACGGCGGGGCGATCGCCCTCGGCCATCCTCTGGGGGCCAGCGGGGCCCGCCTGCTGACCACCCTGGTCTGGGAGCTGGAGCGGACCGGGGGACGATTCGGCCTCCAAACGATGTGCGAGGGCGGGGGCATGGCCAACGCCCTGATCATCGAGCGTCTTTGACCGGCAACACCTTCGTCGACGTCCTGCTCGCCCTGGTCTTGGGCTATCTGATCTGGCGCATCTCGGTTTCGGTCATTCGGATGCTCTCCACCCCACCACCCGAGGTCGATCCCGACGACGTCGTCACGGTGGATCAGGATTATCGATGCACCGTGTGTGGGGCAGAGCTGACCATGACCGCGGTGAACGTGGCCGAGGACAATCCCCCGCGCCACTGCCGGGAGGACATGGTCCCGGTGTGGCGGGCGTAACGACGCCGTTCTGTGCGGATCACTGAAATGACAATCATGTAGTTATCCCAGGGTTTGTCCACAGTCTGTCGATAACTACACGCGTGTAACTCCGAGCCAGAGCGCTCGCTCGATGACTACTCTCGCTTCTCGTGCCCGAATCGAAACGACGGAAGCCGAAGAGCCCACCCGTGTCTGCCGCGGCTGCTCAGGCCGCGGCCAAGGCGAAGGACCCCAGCCCCACCTGGTATGTCGCTCTCATGGCGGGTTTGATGGTTCTCGGGGTCGTGTTGGTGCTGCTCCGCTTCGTCTTCGAGTGGGATCAGACGGTCCTCATCGTGGGGCTGGTGGCCATCGCCGCCGGCTTCCTGATGACGACCAACTACCGCTAATCAGGGGCGGCGGTCGTCGGGGGAGCCGTGGTGGGTGGCACCGTGGTAGTGGTCGTTGGCGGCGGTATGTACTCCCCAATGGTGACGTTGACGGTGTTCCCGGGCAGGAGTGTCTCGCCCGCCGCTGGGTCCTGAGCGATCACGAGGCCGTTCTGGGCGGCGTCGGCGACCGGTTGGGTCGTGGCGCTGATCTCGAGGCGACGCTCGGAGAGTGCCGCCGTCGCCTGATCCTGGTTCATCCCGATCAGGTTGGGCACCTCCACCGGGGCCGGGCCGAGCGACACCACGATCACCACCGTGTCCCCGAGCAACTTCTCGGTGTTCGCCACGGGATCGGTGCGGATCACCTGATCCACCGGCACGGTGTCCGAGTACTCGTCCTGCGGTCTGACCAGGAGGCCGAGGCCGGTCAGCTCTGCGGTGGCGTCGCGTTCGGATAGACCTATCACGTTGGGGACCACCACCGTCTCCGGGCCGGTCGACACGACCAGGTTCACCGGGGCTTCGGCCCCGACCCGGACCCCGGCCGAGGGGTCTTGCTCGATCACGATCCCTTCGGCAAAAGTGGCATCGGCTCGTTCGGTCACCCGGCCCACCGAGAGCCCGGCGTCGGTGATCAACCGCTCGGCGTCGGCTCGGGTCTGGCCCACGACAGGAGGCACGGGGAACTCCTCGGGACCCGATGACACGAAGACCTCGATCGTGGAGCCCTCCTCCACCATCGTGCCGAAGGTGGGGTTGGTTCGAATGACATTGCCCGCCTCGACGGTCTCGCTGGGCTCGAAGAAGGTCCTGACCTGGAAGCCGTCGTCCTGAAGACGTTGCAGCGCCTCGTCTTGGGTAGCCCCGGTCACGTTGGGCACCTCGACAAGCG
>JBMDXS010000198.1:0-4354 GCA_048595045.1 Acidimicrobiia bacterium | reverse complement strand
CTCGCGTTTGCGGTCGGCGAGGTCGTCGCCTTGACTGCCATGTGGCGAGTGGCCCGCTTCAGGACGGTTCAAGAGGAGGCGCCACATGTCCGATAACGGGACGATGCGTCGTCCAACGGCGTACTGCGCCGTGCTGGCCCTCTTGGTCGGCATCACAGTCTTCATCCCAGCCCCGCCCCCAGCCGAAGCCGCCACGATCACGGGGGTGGGCTCTGTGTATGCCGGGATCTACTCAGAGCAGTTCAACGCCTCCGCTGATCTGGACGCTCTCGCCGCAGCCACTGGCAAGCGGATGACGTTCGCCGGGACCTTCAGCTCCGTCAATGAGAACGACGGTGTGGCGGGAGGCTGGTCCAACACCAGGGAGATGTTCGAAGAGGTCTGGGCGGGGAAGGCCACTCCCTTCGCCAACCTCACCATCCCCGCCACCGCTGCCTCGATCGCATCCGGGGCCTGGGACGGCAAGATCAACGAGTGGGCATCCCACATGGAGCAGTTCCTCAACCGTGGTGGCGGTCGGAGCCTGGTTCTGGCGCCCCTCCAGGAGATGAACGGGACCTGGACTCCCTATGGTTGCCAGCCCGCCCACTACGTGAGCGCCTATCGCCGCATCGTCGACATCATCAGGGGCCGGGGCATCGACGAGACCAAGGTGCGCTTCGCCTTCGCCCCCAACGGCTGGACCGACCCCAACTGTGGCTCGATCGGCAGCTACTACCCAGGCAATTCCTACGTCGACGTGATCGGGATCTCGGCCTATCGCTGGGCCGACGAGGCCGGGGTGTTCTCCGTCATGGGAGGGATCGTCAACCAGGTGGCCGGCGCCTTCCCCGGCAAGCCGATCGTGATCGCCCAGACCGCGGCCTGGCCATCGGCGACCAAGGACCAATGGATCAGAGAGATGATGAGCTGGGCCGCCGGCCACCCCTCGGTGGTGGCCGTCATCTATTTCAACCTGAAGAAGGAGACCGATTGGCGGGTCTGGATCCCACCCACGGTCAACGCCGGCTGGAGGGACGGGGTCAGGGCCGCGGGAACGAAGTATCAGTGGCCGTTACGTGATTGGTTCTCGCCGGGACCGCTCAACCTGAGCCTCAATTCGGGTGTGACGTTGTGTCCCGCCAACGCGGATTGCGACACGGCTGTGTTCCAGGACTCGGGGGGGCGGTTCAACATCTGGGACAGGGCGACCAGCGGGAAGGTCGAATCCTCGTTCCACTACGGGAACCCCGGCGACGTGCCCTTCTCCGGTGACTGGGACTGCGACGGTGTCGAGACACCGGGCCTCTACCGGCAGTCGGACGGCTACGTCTACCTACGCAACTCCAACACCCAGGGAGTGGCCGACATCGCGTTCTTCTTCGGTAACCCGGGCGACTACCCGATCTCGGGTGACTTCGATCGTGACGGATGTGACACGGTCTCGATCTTCAGGGCCGCCGAGCAACGCTTCTATGTCATCAACGAGCTCGGCTCCAACGACGGAGGGCTGGGGGCGGCCGACTTCTCCTTCATCTTCGGCAATCCGGGCGACAAGCCCTTCGTCGGCGACTTCGACGACGACGGATTCGACACCATCGGGCTCCATCGGGAGTCGACCGGACTGGTCTACTTCCGCAACTCCAACACCACGGGAGTCGCCGACAACCAGTTCATCTACGGCGATCCCGGGGACAAGATCGTGGCCGGGGACTGGGACGGCGATGGCGACGACAGCATCGGTGTCTACCGCCCCCTCAACGGGATCTTCTACCTGCGCAACTCCAACAGCCAGGGAAACGCCGAGGCATGGGCGTTCGCCGGGTCGTACACCGGTCTGGCGGCGCTCGACAAATGAGGCGCCGTTTCCTGTTCGTCCTGCTGATCGCACTCACGGCGGTCCCGGCCCTGCCCGGGTCCCCTGCCGAGGCCCAGGTTGGGCCCGACGGGATATACCCGATGGTGTTCCCCCTCGCCGCTCCCTATCGCTTGACCGACTCCTTCGGCGATGCGAGACCGGGGGGCCGGAGCCACGAGGGTGTGGACATCATGGCCGATGGCAAGGGCCAGGAGGTGTATGCGGCTGCGGCTGGGACGGTTCGCTGGATCGGCACCACCTGCTGTTACCTGGCCATCGAGCACGACGACGGGTGGGAGACCTGGTACATCCATCTCAACAACGACACTCAGAACCCGGATGGGACCTACAGCGACGATGGGTTGGGCGAGGGCATCGCCGACGGGATCGAGGTGGGGACCAGGGTCGAGGCCGGGCAATTGATCGGCTGGTCCGGTGACTCGGGAAACGCCGAGGGGAGCACGCCCCATCTCCATTTCGAACTGCGCGATCCGAACGATGTGGCGGTCGATCCGTTGCCTTCCCTGCAGGCGGCAGAGTCGGGTCTGACCCGTGCCGCGCCACTGTGCCCGGAGGAGGAGACATGCGACACCGTCGCCTTCCACGGCTCCGGGGGGCGGTTCGACCTGTGGGCCAGTCTCAGCCTCAACCCGGCGATCAACTCGTTCCTGTTCGGGAATCCCGGTGATGTCGCCTTCTCCGGGGACTGGGACTGCGACGGTGTGGAGAGCCCAGGTCTCTACCGGCGCTCCGACGGGTATGTCTATCTGCGCAACTCGAACACCCAGGGAGTGGCCGACCTCGCCTTCTTCTTCGGTGACCCGGGTGATTACCCGTTGGCCGGCGACTTCGACAACGACGGGTGCGACACGGTTTCGATCTACCGGCCCGCCGAGCAGACCTTCTACGTGATCAACACCCTCGGATCCGACGATGGGGGTCTCGGTGCGGCCGAGTATTCGTTCGGCTTCGGGAATCCAGGTGACAAGCCATTCGTCGGCGACTTCAACAATGACGGGATCGACACGGTCGGTCTCCATCGGGAGTCCACCGGATTGGTCTATTTCCGGGACTCGAACTCGACCGGGGTCGCCGACAACGAGTTCATCTATGGCGACCCGGGGGACAGGATCGTGGCCGGGGACTGGGACGGGGACGGCGACGACAGCGTTGGCGTCTACCGACCCTCGGCGGGCGAGTTCTTCCTCAAGTACGACAACACCGCCGGCTTCGCCGACGCCACCTTCACCGCCGGCGACTACATCGGGGTGATCGCCCTCCTCCCATAGCCTTTGGGCGGGAACTACTAAGAGGCGCGTTGCCTTACGATGGCCCGGGTGACGTCCAGGAGGAGCGCCTCACTGCCCCGGTCGGTGATCGGCGCCGCCCTCCTCGTCTTGCTCGCCCCACCTGCCGTCCTCGCGACGCAAGAACCCGTCCCGCCGCCCGTCTCCCCCGTCGATGAGACCGTGCCCACCGGCCAGCCGGAAGCCCCGCACGCCGAGACCCATGTGCTGGTCAAGACGGACGTGGTCGCGACAGCCGAGGGGCTTGGCGTCGTCTCCGAGGAGGTGGTCGAAGGCTGGTACGAGGTCGAGGTTCCCCCAGGAGTGGAAGCGGCCGTCTACGCCGAGGACCTGGAGGGCAGGGCGGGAGTAGAGATTGCCGAGGTCGACGCGATCCTGGAGAGCCAGGCGACGCCACCCTTCAACGCGACCGACCCCCTCTACACCAACAACGGCTCACCCATGTGGCAGTGGCATCTCCACGCCGCCAACGTCGTCTCCGCCTGGCAGACCACCGTGGGCGCCGGGGCGATCGTCGCCATCCTCGACACGGGGGTCAACGAGGGAAGCGATGGCTTCTGCCGTCCCTTCGTCGCCGAGTACAACGCAGAATCCGACGTTGCCGGGCCGGGATCGGCCCTCGACAACGACGGTCATGGGTCCCATGTCGCCGGGTCGGTGGCACAGTGCTCCGACAATGGCGTCGGCGGGGCGGGAATGGCGCCGGAGGCGTCGATCATGCCGGTCAAGGTGTTCCCCGCCGCCGGCGGGGCTCTCGCCTCCCACATCGCCAGGGGAATCGACTGGGCGGTGGCCAATGGGGCCCGCGTCATCAACCTGTCAGTGGGCTGTCCGGTGTCGACCTGCTCGACCGGGACCTCGCCGATGGACGAGGCCATCGCCCGAGCCGCGGCGGCCGGGGTGGTGATGGTTGCCTCCTCGGGCAACAGCCCGATCGACGTGTATTACCCCGCCAACCATCCGGAGGTGCTGGGGGTGGGCGCCACCACTCGGGGCGGGTCGGTCGCCTCATACTCGGCGCGCGGTATTGGGCTCGACCTGGTGGCGCCGGGAGGTGACAACAGCGGCCTGTCTGCCCTGGTCTGGCAGGACACCAGCGGGGGATACGTCGGTAAAGCCGGGACGTCGATGGCGTCGGCCCATGTCAGTGGGGCCGCGGCTCTCCTCGTCTCCAGGTTCCCCGCCGCGTCTGCGGCCAGGGTGAGAAACG
>JBMDXS010000197.1:0-7115 GCA_048595045.1 Acidimicrobiia bacterium | reverse complement strand
GACACCCCGGCATCCGCCCTGATCTCCGCTATCCGCGCGGTCGAGGACCTCTCGGCCGTCGCCCTTAGCGTGGTCAACGGCGAGGGTCTCGCCACGGCCACTTCCTCGATCGAGGCGATCCGCCACTCGATCGGGGCGGTCCCGGTGCTGGTGGGGGGGGCGGCGATCGAGGACGAGGAAAGGGCCCGACGGCTGGGCGCCGACGGTTGGGCCGGCGATGCCAGGGAGGTGGGCCCGATGATCTCAGCCATCACCGCATCCAGAGGGCCGAGACGCCTGGCCGCCGACACGGACGGCGCCACCTGACATAGTGGAAGGGGCCCTGTCGGGCCCCTTCCTCGTACGTTTGCCGCGTTGGACTAGAAGTCCATGCCTCCACCGTCATGGCCGTGGCCGCCGCCAGGCATGGCCGGGGCGGGCTCCTTCTCCTCGGCCACGAGGGCCTCGGTGGTGAGAAGCAGGGCCGCGATCGAAGCCGAGTTCTGCAGTGTCGAGCGGGTGACCTTGGCCGGGTCGATGACCCCGTCGGCGACCAGATCGGCATATTCACCCGTCGCAGCGTTGAAGCCGGTGCTGCCTTCGGCAGCCCGGACTCGCTCTACGACGACGCCGCCCTCGTAGCCGGCGTTGATCGCGATCTGACGGAGTGGCTCCTCCATCGCCTTGCGGACGATGGAACGACCGGCCTTCTCGTCGTCGGTCCCACCACGGACCTTGTCGACTGCACTCTGGGCACGGAGCAGGGCGACACCACCCCCGGGGACGACACCCTCCTCGACGGCAGCACGTGCCGCCTGGACTGCGTCCTCGATGCGGTGCTTCTTCTCCTTGAGCTCGACCTCGGTGGCCGCTCCCGCCTTGATGACCACCACACCGCCGGAGAGCTTGGCGAGACGCTCCTGGAGCTTCTCCTTGTCCCAGTCCGAGTCGGTGTTCTCGATCTCACGCTCGATCTGCTTGATGCGAGCCTTGACATCGGCCTCGGTGCCATCCCCGTCGATGATCGTGGTGTTGTCCTTGGCCACCACCACCTTGCGAGCACGGCCCAGCATGTCGAGGGTGACGTTCTCCAGCTTGAGACCGACCTCTTCGGAGATCACGGTGCCACCGGTGAGGATGGCGATGTCCTGGAGCATGGCCTTGCGACGCTCACCGAACCCGGGGGCCTTGACGGCCACCGAGGAGAACGTGCCGCGGATCTTGTTGACCACCAGGGTGGCGAGGGCCTCGCCCTCGACGTCCTCGGCGATCACGAGCACGCTCTTGCCGGACTGCATGACCTTCTCCAGCACCGGTACCAGATCGTTGACCGAGCTGATCTTCTGGTTGGCGATGAGGATGTAGGGATCCTCGAGCACCGCCTCCTGCCGATCGGCATCGGTGATGAAGTAGAAGTTGATGAAGCCCTTGTCGAACTGCATCCCCTCCGTGAACTCGAGCTCGAGCCCGAAGGTCTGCCCCTCTTCGACCGTGATCACGCCGTCCTTGCCGACCCGGTCCATAGCGTCTGCGATGGTCTGGCCGATCGAGGCGTCGTTGTTGGCCGAGATCGATGCCACGTGGGCGATCTCGTCGCTGGTCTCGATGTCACGGGCCTGCTCGCCGATCGCCTTGACGGCGATCTCGACGGCGGACTCGATGCCCCGCTTGAGCTCCATGGGATTGGCGCCTGCGGCCACCTGACGGAGACCCTCACGCACCATCGCCTGGGCCAGCACGGTGGCCGTGGTGGTCCCGTCGCCGGCGACGTTGTCGGTCTTGTTGGCGACCTCGTAGGCGAGCTTGGCCCCCATGTTCTCGTAGGGGTCGTCCAGCTCGATCTCCTTGGCGATGGTCACCCCGTCATTGGTGATGGTGGGCGAGCCCCACTTCTTCTCCAGGACGACATTTCGGCCCTTGGGGCCGAGAGTGACCTTCACCGTGTCGGCGAGCTTGTCTACGCCCGCCTGGAGCCCCTTGCGGGCCTCCTCGTTGAAGCGAAGTTCCTTCGCTGCCATGTGTTATCAGCTCCTCAGTTGACTCAGTTGACGACGGCCAGCAGGTCGCGCTCGGACAGGACGAGATACTCGTCGGCGTCGAGCTTGACCTCGGTTCCTGCGAACTTCGAATAGAGGACCTTGTCGCCGACGGACACGTCCATCGGGATCCGGTCGCCGTCATCGTCACGGGCGCCGGGCCCTATCGCGATGACCTCGCCGATCTGTGGCTTCTCCTTGGCGGTGTCGGGGATGACGAGACCAGACGGGGTACGAGCCTCCGCCTCTTCGGTGGGTCTCACCACCACACGATCACCGAGCGGCTGAAGCTTCATCTTCTGGCTCCTCCTTGAACCTCGGTTTGTGCCTGTGCCGGGCGGCCCGCCTCTGTGGCGTGCACACCCAAGCGTTAGCACTCGTCTATATCGAGTGCTAGTCGAACATTAGCAGTCCTCGACGTGGACTGCTAAATCGAAAACCTGAGTCCCCCCGGCTCAGGTTCATGAGCCGCTGTCCAGGAGCACTGTGTGGACACCTGAGCATCTGCTTGGAAACGTGTGGTGCCTCAGGTGACCGGTTGACCCAGGACCTGACCGGGATCGACGTTCTCGGTCCAGTCGGTGATCCGGCCGGCGGACAGCCAGTGAGCGGCGGCGACTCCGATCATCGCGGCGTTGTCGGTGCACAGGATGGGGTCGGGTATGACCAGGGTCACACCCCGCTTGTCCGCCTCCTCGGCGAAGCGGTGCCGGAGACGCCGGTTGGCGAGCACCCCGCCACCGCCACCAACGACGGGCGCCCCGGTCTCGTCGACCGCGGCGAAGGTCTTGGCGACCAAGACGTCGACGATCGCCTCCTGAACCGAGGCCGCCACGTCGCCGAGCGAAGGCAGCTCAGCGGCGGCCTGCGCCTTCTCGATGAAGGTCACGACGGAGGTCTTGAGACCCGAGAACGAGAAGTCGAACGGCCGGTCGGGAAGGGCCCGGGGGAAGGCGACCGCAGCGGGGTCGCCGCCCTCCGACGCCTGGTCGATGGCGGGCCCTCCGGGAAAGCCGAGACCCATGACCCGGGCCAGCTTGTCGAAGGCCTCGCCGGCCGCATCGTCGATCGTCGACCCGAGGGTCTGATATTCACCCCACTCCTCGACGTGGACGATCTGGGAGTGACCTCCGGAGGCGAGGAGGGAGACCATCGGCGGCTCGAAGTCCCCGAACTGGAGCCGTGGCGCCATCAGATGGCCCTCCATGTGATCGATGCCGACGAAGGGGAGCTGGCGGGCCCAAGCGGTCGCTTTGGCGAAAGAGTGCCCGACAAGCAAGGCGCCGACCAGACCGGGGCCGGCGGTGGCGCCGACTCCGTCGAGGTCGGACGGGTGTATCCCGGCCTCGTTGAGAGCCTGGTGGGTCAGCGATCGGATCGACTCCACGTGGGCCCGGGCCGCCACCTCGGGCACCACCCCGCCAAACCGGGCATGGAGCTCGACCTGGGAGCCGAGCACATTGGACAGGGTTTCCGACCCGCGTACCACCGCCACTGCGGTCTCGTCACACGAAGTCTCGAAGGCGAGGATCAGAGGGTTCACCGCAGGCCCTCCAGCCGCTCCCGGTACTCATCGCCGTCGATATCGTGCACCCAGAGGATCAGCGCGTCGTCGTCCCCGTAGTACCCCCTCCGCATCCCAACGGGGGCCAGGCCGAGCCGGGCGTACAGCCCTCGGGCGGCTTCGTTCTTCGACCTCACCTCGAGGGTGAGATGACGCGCCCCTTCCGAAACCGCTGCCTGGATGAGAGCCAGCATCAGCTCGAGGCCGATCCCCCTCCTCCGCCGGGCCGGGTCGACGAGCAGATTGGTCACGTGAGCCTCGTCACCGACCAGCATCAGCCCCCCGAACCCGACCAAGCCTCCCTCATCGGCGGCGAGGTATATGCGGTTCTCGGCGGCCAACTCGTCACGAAAGACCCCCTCCGTCCATGGTGCGGGCCGGTTGGCTGCTTCCAGGGCCACCACCGTCTCCAGGTCGTCGAGGGTGAGCCGGCGGATCATCGCGGTGCTCACGCCCCCGCCCATGGGCCCTCCTGACGGAGCTTGGACCAGTTGATGGTGACGTCGGGCTCGCGGAGATAGATGGGACGAATCTCGGTGGAAGGGGGGAATTCGTCCTTCTCGTACTTGCCACGGGCCACCTCGGCCAGGGCCACCGCGTATGGATATCTGGGTCTGCCCACCTTGACCCGATGCAAGCCCCGCAGCAACCCCTCGGGAAAGGCCCCGGTGTCCCCCACGATCAAGCCGTCCTCCGATGCAGAGTCGAGCTGCGCCCGCAACACCTCGGGCCTGACCAGTTCGGGGTCGCTGGCACGGACAACCCCACCGGGGACGGGTTGATAGCGCGCCACGGCGAACTCCCCCCGGCGCACATCGACCACGGTCCAGATGAGCCGGTGGGCGGTGCGGGCCTCGAGGGCGATGGCGTCGGTGGAGACGGCAGGGATGATCGGGATCCCGAAGGCGGCGGCCAGACCCTGGGCAGTGGCAACGCCGACCCGGATCCCCGTGTACAGACCGGGCCCGATGTCGACCGCCA
Source organism: Acidimicrobiia bacterium (assembly GCA_048595045.1). Classification (GTDB taxonomy): domain Bacteria; phylum Actinomycetota; class Acidimicrobiia; order Spongiisociales; family ZC4RG35; genus JARDZU01. Next base: position 2,555 of record JBMDXS010000197.1, on the reverse strand, counting down.
CGGCGTCGAGGGCTGATGGCGACCAGCCGACCTGGTCGAAGCAGAAGTCGATGGCAGGCACGAGGAACGTGGCGTGCCCCCTCGGGTCGATTCGGGAGGCAGCGGCCAGGGTGGTGGCGTCCTCGACGAGGGCGACGGAGGCTCCCGGCGTGGAGGTCTCGATGGCGAGGAGCCTCATGCCACCAGCCCGAGGTCGCGCTCGGCCCAAGCCCCACTCGGCAACAGACGGAGGACTCTGGTCCCGTCCTCTTCGACCACGAAGTCGATGCGAAGGTGGTCTTCGGGGAGCTCCGCCTCCAGAGCGTCACCCCATTCGATCACCACGACTCCGTCCACACCGAGGTCGAGGACCTCCAGGTCGTCGAACTCATTCGCCGTCCCGAGCCGGTAGACGTCGACATGGACCAAGGGGAGAAAGCCACTCCGATAGTGGCGAACGAGAACGAAGGAAGGGCTCAGCACCTGCTCTTCGATGCCGAGACCCGAGGCCAGGCCGGTCGTGAACAGGGTCTTGCCCACCCCCAGGCCACCGGCGAGCAGGATGATGTCCCCGGGTCGCAACGTGGCGGCCAGCTTGCGGGCGACGGCGGCGGTGTCCGCCTCGGTGGGGCAGCGGATCTCGATCAACCGAACAGCTCCATCTGGGCGGGCTCGAAGTCAGGTTCCATCGGGACTGCCTCCTCACGGGGGGCGTCGAGGAGGGAGCGGACCAGGGCGAAATCCTCCCGCATCTGGTTGGTCACCCGCTCCCCTCCCCTGAGGGCCGCGGCAGGATGAAAGGTGGGAACGAGCATCGCCCCCAGCCACCAACTGTGAGGGCGGCCACGCAGCCTGGTGATCCCGGTCTCGGTGTTGAGCAGAAGCTTGGTGGCGAAGTTGCCCAAGGTCATCACCACCTCGGGAGAGATGAGACGGATCTGCTCACGGAGATATCCCTTGCATGAGTCGATCTCGTCCGGGCGGGGATCGCGGTTGCCCGGGGGGCGGCACTTGAGGACGTTGGCGATATAGACCTCGGAGCGCTGCATGCCGATCTCGTCGAGCAGGGTGTCGAGCAGCTTGCCCGCCGCGCCCACGAAGGGCTCACCCTGCAGGTCTTCGTTCTGACCGGGCGCTTCGCCCACGAACATGAGCCGGGCCCGGGGATCGCCCACGCCGAACACGACCTGGGTCCTGGTCTCGGCCAGCCCGCACTGGGTGCAGACGAGGGCGCGCGTCTTCAACTCTTCGAGGATCTGGACGCTGTCACTCACCACGCCCATTGTGGCGCGTAATTGGGGGCCACAGGCTCGTATGTGACACCTCTCGCTCCCAATTTCTACGGAAGTCAGCCGGCAGCCGCCCTGACCGAAGTCTCGATGGCGGCCGCGGTGGCGCCGAAGGCGGCCTCGGCGACGGTCTCGACATCGGCGTCGATGGTGCCACAGGAGACCGCGAACACGATGTCTCCGTCGAAGCGAGTGTGGACGGGGCGGATGCAGGCACCCAGCGCGTCGTGTGCCCGGACCGCCAGCCGGCTCAGGGACGATCGGGTGAGCTGGGCATCGGTGGCGAGCACGACGAGCGTGGTGTGGGCGATCGACTCGGGGAAGGGGGCAGGCGGTCCGGGCTCGTGGGGGCCACCGGTGAGTGACTCACCGGTGAGACTGAACACGTCGCCCACCGCATTGAGCACCACCAGGGCACCGACCTTGGCCTCGCCGGCGGGGCGCAGGGCCGAACCCAATCCGCCGGGCTGCATGTGCTCGAAGCCGCGCCATTTTGCCACGGTGGTCCCGGTGCCGGCCCCGATCCGGCCCGGGATCACCGGGTCGGAGCTGGCGGCCCGGTAAGCGGCCTCCCCGTGGTCGGGGCCCGGCCGGACCTCGGAGCCCGGGGACAGGTCGAACACCACGGCAGCGGGGACTATGGGGATCCTGGCCACCGGGGTGACATGGCCACGCCCGTCGGCCTCCAACGCTCGGACCACGCCGTCGGCCGCGGCCAGCCCAAAGGCGCTGCCACCGGTGAGGAGGATGGCCTGGATCTGCTCCACACGCATTCCATGCTCGAGTAGGGCGGTCTCACGCGATCCGGGTGCGGCGCCTCGAACCTCTCCGGCGGCGACGTTGGGCTCGGGGAAGACGATGACCGTGCATCCGGTCCCCGCCTCCATGTCGGACCAGTGGCCCACCTTCACGCCATCGACGCCGGTGATGGTGTCGTTCACTCCACGTACCTCCGGGGCACCCGCGGGCCGATCCCACAGACGATCTCATAGGAGATCGTCCCCAGGGCCCGGGCCCAGTCATCAGCGGTTATCTCGGCGTCACCCTGCCTACCGAGCAGGACCACCTCGTCGCCAACACCGACGTCTGCATCCCCGACGTCGACCACCACCTGATCCATCGTCACGGTGCCGCCGAGGGGATGGTGCTCGCCTCCGATCAGGACCGAGCCTTCCTGCGTGAGCCGACGCGGGTAGCCGTCGGCATACCCGATCGGGACAGTCGCCACCGTCGAATCGTGAGCAAGCGCCCGGATCCTCCCGTAGCTGGGGCGTGCCCCGGCCTGGA
>JBMDXS010000196.1:0-1542 GCA_048595045.1 Acidimicrobiia bacterium | reverse complement strand
GGTGCTGCCATCCTCGATCTGGATCGCATGATCGAGGGTGACGGACCCGAGGGTCCCGTTGGCATCGGCGCAGATCCAGGGCGCGAGGGCCGCGGCCTGCGACCCATAGACGAGGGTGTGGAGCGCGCCCGTGCACGAGGTCCTCTGGGATGGGTGCGATCGCGCCAATGCCAAGAATTTCAGCGGAATTCGGGCGATCCTGCCCTGGATCGTGTCCTGAGTTCCCCGGCGAAGGGCCGGGAACCCTTGAAAATGAGGCGACTTTCCCGTGATCTGGCGGTCTCTGACCCACCCGCCTTCTCACAGGAAAGGTCGCCTCCATGGCCGATGCTACGTGGTACGCTGCCCTGTTGGCAACGCCCTTCGCCTCCTCCTTGATCCCCCTGACTCTCCGGTTGATCCCCCTCCTCGCCGAGATCGCTCGGGAGATCCAGCAGTTCCGCATGGTCGAGCCGACTCCCCAGTCCACCTACCACTTCGAGAACCGATTGGACCACCTGCTCCGGGAGATGGGTCGGGAGATCGTCGACTGGGTCTATAACCATCTCGAACCCCATGATCCCGAGTTGATGCCCATCCCTCTCCACTTCGCCGGGGATTGGTATCGGCGGCGGAACAAGACCCCGAATCGCCAAGTCGCGACCCTGTTCGGGACCATCACCCTCTGGCGATTCCTCTACCAGCCGATCCATGGCGTCGAGCGGTCGATCTTCCCCCTGGAGATCCGCCTGGGGATCGAAGCCCGTCACGCCACTCCGGCGCTGGCCGAACGGGTGGCCGACGCGGCCTCCCGTTGTCCCCAGAGCGCCGTGCTGGCTCTGCTGCAACGCGACCACGGGGTCTCGTGGTCGATCGACACGTTGCGCCAGGTGACGGCCACGCTGTCGACGGGGATGGCTCCCTGGCATCCGGCCGCGTGTGTGGCCCAGGTCCTGGCGTGGCTTGGTCAAGCCCAGATCTCGAAGGGGACGCGCAAACCGGTCCTGGCCGTGGGTCGCGATGGAGCCTTCGTGCCGATCCGCGACCAGGACTCGTACCGCGAGGCGGCCACGGCCACGATCTCAATTTATGACCGTGCGGGCCAGCGATTGGGGACCATCTACCTGGGTCGCATGCCGGAACACGGTCAGCGCACGTTGTCGGACCAACTGACAGCCTTGATCACCGATGTGCTGAAGTCCTGGTCGGGTCCGATGCCCCGCCTGGCCTACATCACCGACGCCGGTCATCATCCGACCGCCTATTACGAGACGGTGCTGAAGCCGATGGAACACCCCAATCGTCCTGGTCAGCGGCTGGAGTGGGAGTGGGTGGTGGACTACTGGCACGCGTGCCAGTACATCCACCAGATGGCCGAGGAGTTGTTCGGTGCCACCCGAGAGGGTCATGCCTGGGCGCGCAAGATGTGTCGTTGGCTCAAGGGCAAGCCCCACGGTGCGTTCCGGGTGTTGCATTCGGCGGCGGCGTTGCGGAAGCGACGGGGACTGCAGGGTTCGAGCAAGGAGTTCCAGGAGGCGTACGATTACCTGGCGAATCGCCTGC
>JBMDXS010000195.1:0-2568 GCA_048595045.1 Acidimicrobiia bacterium | reverse complement strand
ACCCGGGCCCCGGCGTCGACCGTGCTGTTGAAATGCTGCCCGACCGCGATGTCGAGCAGTCCGTCGTGGTTGACATCGGCCATGGAGGCACCGGTCACGAGATCCTCCTCGCCGATTGGCGGCCAGGCGAAAGCCGCGCTGTCGGCCGCTGAGAAGCCCGTTCCGTCGGCAATAAAGAGCTGATTGGACCCGGCGACGAACAGATCGGGTCGGCGGTCGCCGGTGACGTCGCCCACCGCCACACCGAGCCCGAGGACGCCCGCTGGTATCCCGGCAGAGGTGGTCACGTCGGTGAAGACGAGGTCTCCCTCGTTTTTCATGAGGACACTGCCACCGTCGTCGGCTGTGATGAAGAGATCGAGCAGACCGTCGAGGTCGTAGTCGAGCACGGCCACCGAGCGACCAGCCAGCTGGGGGGGCAGCCCGCCGTCGTCCGGGACGAGGGCACCAGCGTCGTTTCGTAGGACCTGAGTCCCGGGCGCCGAAGGCAGGTCGTCGTCCCAGTTCCGCGACAGGATCAGATCGAGGTCACCGTCTCCGTCGAGGTCGGCAGTGGTTCCGCCGCTCGTCCTGCTGAACATCTCGGGGAACCCATCATCGACGGTGAAACCTCCGTCGGTCGAGGACAGAAAGCGGTCCGGAGACGGGCCCTCTGCCCCGCGCGCCTGGTAGATCTCGGCGTCCCGATCGGCAAACGTGCCCATGAACAGATCGGGACGCCCATCACCGCTGATGTCGCCCCAGACCGCAGCATGCCCGTACATCCCGATCAGTGGATCGACCAGGCCCATGGCCTCGGTCTGGTCGGAAAAGCCGATTACCTCCTCTCCGGTGGCCCGGGCGGCCGTCCAGCACGTCAATTCGCCGGCCTCGGCCACGGTGGCCGCCGGGCCCGAAGTGGTGCCGGCCCCGTCGGGAGACGTCTCACCCGGAGCGGTGGTCCCCTGCCCGCCACCGACGGTGCACGCGGCGAGGAAGAGCAGTGCGGCCGCCCCCAGCCTGGAGCTCACGGGAGCTCGACGACGAGGAGGACGACCTCGCCGAAGCCGTCGTCCGCGCCCAATGGCCCGGCGTTTGCTCCGACATAGACCCTGTCCCCCGCCGGTGACACCGCGATGCCGAAGGTCCCGCCGAGCCGCAGGCCCAACCCTTCTTCGGAGAGCGGGTTGAGCTCGGCAATGACCGTCTGTTCCCCGGTCGTTGTGTCGACGCTGGTGAGGGCACCACCAAAGGCCCACGCGTCCCCGTGGGCGTCGGGCATGAAGAAGAACCTGTCCCCGTCGGGATGAAGGGCCATGGTCGCCGTGTACTCGGGGGCAGTCCCCAGGCTCTCGATCGTCCCGTCGGGATTGAGCACGAAAAAGACGTCGGGCTCCCGGGTCACCCCGAACACTCGCCCGTCGGGCGCAGTCGTTGTGGAAGCTCGCAGCCACGGGCCGGGCATCTGGTGAGGGTGGGTCTGGATTTCGTTGGTCTGTGGGTCATACACGGCCAAGGACCCCGCGGTGTCGATGGAGTAGTAGGCGCGTCTCTCACCGTCCACCATCACATTGCGATATCCCACGTGTGGCTGGGCCGGGCCTTCGAAGACCACCTGATCGTTGACCACGTCATAGACGAAGAACGGGCCGGCATCGAGGTCCTGAGCCTCCATGAAGGGATCGATCGCCTCCCCGTAGACCAGACCCATGTCAGGTGCGGAGGCCACCGACGGGATGCCGTGTTCCTCGACCGGCACCTGCAGGGCGGCCATTGTCCGGGCGTCGGGATCCAGTCTGAAGAGCAGATCGCCCCGATAGGAGTCGTCGTAGACGAGGTCGCGGTTGGTGCCCCAGTACGAGGCGAAGTAGACCTCGTCACAGGGCCCGGCAACCATCTGACCGTGCACCTTCCCATAACCCCAGGAGCCAGGGGTGTGGTCGACGTAGGAGAGGAGATCACCGAGAGTGGCCAGGGTGCCGGCACCGGGGTCGTATTCGTAGATGTAGGAGTTGCCGTCGGGACCGAGGTGGTCCCCGATGGCGGAAAGGAAGCGCCCATCAGCCAGAGCGATGCCCTGGCCCCACATCGTCCAGGGATCGCCCTGGTAGTCGGGTCGGGGGTAGACCGCCCCCTCTACTCGCATCCCGTTGGCTTCGCCGAGATCGATCATCTCAGCGCTCGGACCGCCAACGAAAGGCTGGCCGGCGGGCAGATCGCAAGACTGGTCGACGACGGGGGTGTCGGGTGGCTCGGTCACGTCCCCGGCAGGCACGGTGGATGCAGGACCTGTGGTCGGCCCTGGGCCCTCCTGCGCGACCGGGGCCGAGGCCGCGCCTTCCGTACCGCCGGCGAGGATGGTGCCGGCGGCGATGCCCCCGGCGAGGGCGACGACCAGCCCCACACCGACAAGAACCCATTTCCACGCCCCCACGGCATGCCCTCCATTCCCGACTCGGCAGAAACACTCGTGGGGACCGCATATTGTCCGGCCACGGAGCGCGGTTAGAGTGAAGCCCTCGTTTCGTCGGGGGGGCGCAACACCGTGGACATTGATTCAATGCCGAGTATGGCCCATGATTCCTGGGT
>JBMDXS010000194.1:0-1595 GCA_048595045.1 Acidimicrobiia bacterium | reverse complement strand
GCCCGTTGGAGTGTCTGCACAGCAGGCTTCGCCGGCGCCACGGGATGGCCGGCACGATTTCGACTTCGAGGCCGGGACCTGGAAAATTCATCTGTCCCGCCTCCTGCACCCCCTGACGGGGTCCACGACCTGGGTCGAGTTCGACGGGACCTCCGTCACGCGAAAAGTCTGGGATGGCCGCGCGTACCTGGAGGAGTTCGAAACGGATGGCCCGGCAGGACACATCGAAGGTCTCACCCTCCGTCTGTACAACCCCCAAACCCACCAGTGGCGCCTCTACTGGGCCAACAGCAAGGATGGAATCCTCGGCCAGCCCATGATCGGCGAGTTCAAGAACGGCCGCGGCGAGTTTTACGACCAGGAGCCCTTCAACGGCCGGACCATCTTCGTCCGATACGTGTGGTCGGACATCACCCCGAATTCGGCCCACTTCGAACAGTCCTTCTCGGACGACGGAGGCAAGACCTGGGAGGCCAACTGGATCACGAACCAGACAAGGGTGAACGATGAGCCCCGAAAAGCGCACTGATTTCGAGGACCCGCGAGAAGCCCCCAACGCGCTCCGACGTTTTCGAGTGCGTTTCCTGGTGTGTCTGATCGTCGCTTTGCTGTCCGTACCGGGATCCGCGCAACAGAGCTCCGGCGCCTCGAGAACGAGCCCTCCAGGCGCTCCCCCGCAAAGGGATGGGCAGCACGATTTCGACTTCGAGATCGGCGCCTGGAAAACCCGCCTCAGGCGGCTTCTGCATCCCCTGACCGGCTCCACGACCTGGGTCGAGTACGAGGGCACGACCGTCGTCCGGAAGGTCTGGGGCGGCCGCGCCAACCTGGTGGAGCTCGAGGCCGACGGCCCGCGAGGCCATATCGAGGGCCTGTCCCTGCGTCTCTACCATCCTCAGTCCCGCCAGTGGAGCCTCCACTACGCCAACAGCAACGATGGGATCCTGGGCCCACCCACGATCGGCGAGTTCAAGAACGGCCGCGGCGAGTTCTTCTCTCAGGAAGACCTCGACGGCCGGGCCATCCTCGTTCGATTCGTCATCTCGGACATCACTCCGAATTCATGCCGTTTCGAACAGGCGTTCTCGGCGGATGGGGGCAAGACCTGGGAGGTCAACTGGATCGCGACGGACACGAGGGTGAAGGAATGACTGAGGATTTGGGGAGGCGACCGCTCACGGACGCAGAACGGCAGTTCGATTTTCTGGAAGGACGGTGGGACGCGGTTTGCCGAGTTCCGTCGAAGAACGGGTGGGTGGAAGCTCCGGGCACGCTGACCGCTTCGCGGGCTCTGGACCGATTGGTCTCGCTCGAGCTCTTCGAAGGGATCTATCACGGAGGCGCTCTGAAAGGCCTCGGCCTGCGGGCCTTCAACCGGGAGACGAAGGAATGGGAGCACACGTGGACCGACACACTGGAGCCCGGCCACTTCCACGTGTGGAAAGGCGCCTTCTGCGACGGAAGGATCGATCTCTACGGCGAATGGACGGACGCGGGCGGCAATCCCGTCCGATCGCGCCTGAGCTGGTCGGACATCACGGCAGACTCCGCGCATTGGGAGAGCGCCCGGTCCTCCGACGGCGGGAAGACGTGGC
>JBMDXS010000193.1:0-30097 GCA_048595045.1 Acidimicrobiia bacterium | reverse complement strand
CGGGCCACCACGACGAGGTTAGGAGTGGGACCGGGCCAAGAAGTCGGCGGCGGGCACATCACTATTCTGACCCCCGGATGCCGTCTGCCCTCCTCATCGCCGATGTCCCCTGGGTCGTCAACGACACCCGGGCCTCCCTCTCTCTGGGTGACTGGAGCATCGAGGTCCTCGACGACCCGGTTCAGTCGTCGGGCAGGGTCGAAGAGCTGGGCCCCGACGTCGTCATCGTCGACCTCCAGGTGGGGAGCATGGGGGGGATGGCGGTGGTCCGTGACATCAGGGCCAGCATCGTTCCCGAGGAGATGCCACGACTGGTCATCCTGCTCGACCGTGAGGTCGACGGTTTCCTCGCCAAGCGAGCCGGCGCCGATGCCTGGGTGGTCAAGCCCTTCACCGATCACGAGCTTCGCCTCGCCCTCGGCGCCCCTGCCGCTGCCCCTGGTTAAACGAAGCGACCGCGGGGTAAGGTGGCCGGGCCGCACATCAGTTGGCCGATCCGGCCATGCGATGAGGCCGGATCGTGATTGCGAGAGGAGGAGACCTTGTTGCCTCGCAGATCACCGTTCGTCGTCACCCGACGAGAGTTCCTGTACCTGAGCGGAGCGGCGGCCTTGGCCGCAGCCTGTGGCACCGGTAGCAGCGCCACCACCACCGTTCCCACCACACTTGCCGGCACCGGCGCGGGCACCACAGCCGCCCCGGTGGAGGGCGGGCCGGAGGTGTCCTTCGTCGAACCGGCCGAGCAGCTGAGCGGGGAGCTGAAGATCCTCTTGTGGAGTCACTTCGTCCCGGCCCATGACTCGTGGTTCGACCCCTTCGCCCAGGAGTGGGGCGAGATGGTGGGGGTCGATGTGACCGTGGACCACATCGCAGTCGCCGACGTGCCCGCCGCCATCGCCTCCGAGATCCAATCGGGCCAGCCAGAGCACGATCTCATGCAATACATCGCGGTCCTGAGCCAGCACGAGCCATCGGTCGTCGACATGGCCGACGTCGTCCAGGAGGCCGAGAGCCGTTACGGCACCATGCTCGACCTGACACGGAGGTCTTCGTTCAACCCCAATACCGAGAAGTACTACGCCTACGCCCCATCCTGGGTGCCCGATCCGGGGGACTACCGGCGGTCTCTGTGGGAGGCCGTGGGATTCCCCGATGGTCCGGCCAGCTACGACGACCTACTTCAGGGCGGGTCCGAGATCTTCTCATCCGAGGGGGTCCAGCTCGGGATCGGCATGTCACAGGAGATCGACTCCAACATGGCGCTGCGGGGCCTGCTCTGGTCGTTCGGCGCCGGCATCCAGGACGAGAACGAGAACGTGATCATCAACTCAGATGCCACCATCGCCGCGATCGAGTACATGAACGAGCTGTTCGCCGGTGCCATGACCCCGGAGGTGTTCGCCTGGAACGCGGCATCGAACAACCAGGGTCTGAACTCGGGCGAGCTGAGCTACATACTCAACTCGATCTCCGCCTATCGCACTGCACAGGACGAGGGGCTCGAGGTGGCAGATGACATCTTCTTCACCCCCGCCCTGGCCGGCCCGGAGACGGCACTCGTGGCGTCCCACGTCATGTACAACTGGATCGTCCCCGATGCGCCGGACGTCAACGTTGCGGCGGCGAAGGAGTTCTTGTTGCACTACACCGAGAACCTCGCCCCGGTGGCGTGGAACTCGAAGCTGTATGACTTCCCTGCGTTCCCGGACCGGGTTCCCGATCTGACCGGGTGGATCGACAGCGACCCGTTCGGGTCCAACCCGGCAGACAAGTTGAAGGTCCTCAACACCTCTCTGGACTGGGCCACCAACATCGGTCACCCGGGCCCGGCCAACCCGGCCGTGGGTCAGATCTTCGGGGAGTCGATCATCCCGGTGATGTTCGCCGAGGCGGCTCAGGGCGCCAAGGACCCGCAGCAGGCCGTGGAAGACGCAGAGGCCCAGATCAATGCCATCTTCGACGACTGGCGGGGACAGGGTCTGGTCGGCGGCGGGTGACCCGCGCTCGGCGATCGTGGCAGTAGTAGAGGTCCGCGACCTGCGGAAGGAGTTCGGGGAGGTCGTCGCCGTCGACGGTGTCGATCTTCGCTCCGAGGAGGGCGAGTTTCTCGTCCTCCTCGGGCCGTCGGGATGTGGCAAGACCACCCTGCTCCGGATGATCGCCGGGCTGGAGCAGCCCACCGAGGGAGAGATCCGGATCGGCGGTGAGGACGTGAGCCGGTTGCCCCCCCGTGCCCGCCGGATCGCGATGGTGTTCCAGTCCTACGCCCTCTACCCACATATGACGGTGGCCAACAACATCGCCTTCCCCCTCAAGGCTCAGGGCATGGATCCCGAGGCGAGGAACGAGAAGGTCGAGTGGGCAGCCGGATTGTTCGGCATCGAGCGTCTCCTCCAGCGCCGTCCCCGCCAGCTCTCCGGAGGCGAACGGCAGAGGGTGGCCCTGGCCCGGGCTCTGGTCAGGGAGCCGACCGTCTTCCTCCTCGACGAGCCCCTGTCGAACCTCGATGCCAAGCTCCGCGCCGCGGCGCGCGACGATCTGATGGAGTTCCAGCGCCGCATCGGGATCACGACGATCTACGTCACTCACGACCAGGTCGAGGCGATGGGCATGGGAGACCGCATCGCGGTGATGGATCACGGGAGGATCCGTCAGCTGGGAACCCCGGAAGAGGTCTATCACCATCCGGCCGACGTGTTCGTGGCCCAGTTCCTCGGCTCCCCGCCCATGAACTTGCTGGAGACTCCCGGTTTTCTCTTCGGTTTTCGGCCCGAGCAGTTCCTCCCCGAGGGCGTTGCCGCCGACGAGGGCACCCGGGTCCCCTTCACTTTCCACGTCAACCGGATCGAGTACCTGGGCTCGGAGCGCTTCCTCTACGGCTTCATCCGGGAGTACGACGAGACCCGTGTCATCGCCATGCTCCCGGCCACCGTGACTCTTCCCATCTCGATAGACCAGGATCACAAGTTCTCGGTGGCGAAGGACCAACTCCGGTTCTTCAAGTACGACGACGGCGCCAAGATCGCCCCTCAGCCCCTGATGAGATGACCTCGACCACCACCCGGCGACCGCGTTACCTGGGGGACAACCCTCGATTCCTGGCCGGCCTGTTCATGTCCCCGGCCGTCATCTACATCATCGCCCTGGTCGGGTTCCCGTTCGTGCTGGCCATCATCTACGCCTTCACCGATATCAGCACCGGCAACCCTGACCTGGAGTTCGTCGGATGGGCCACATTCCGCAGAGTGCTGGCCGATCCCGTGTTCCGCGATTCCCTCTGGAACACCTTCCTCTTCGCGGTGGTGGCCAACGTGCTCGTGGTGATCCTGGCCACCGCCCTGGCCGAGATCCTGATCCGGGACTTCAAGGGCAAATGGCTGGTGCGATTCCTGGTGCTGCTCCCGTGGGTGGCCCCGGTCTCGTTGGCCACGATCACCTGGCTGTGGACCCTGGACTCGATCTTCTCCCCCATCGACTGGCTCCTTCGACAGACGGGCGTGATCACAGAGAACATGTACTGGTTGGGCCGGCCCGGCACCGCGATGACCTCGGTGATCGCGGTGCAGGCCTGGCGGATCGTGCCTCTCGCGGCCGTGATCGTCCTCGCCGGCCTCATCGCCATCCCCAAGGACATCACCGACGCGGTCGCCGTCGACGGGGCCGGGTTCTGGCGGCGGATGTTCCAGGTCACCATTCCCCTGCTGGCACCGATCATCGCGGTGGCGGTCTTGTTCGGTGTCATCCTCACCATCTCCGACATGAGCGTGGTCTACGTGCTGACCCGGGGCGGCCCCACCAACTCCACCCAGGTCCTGTCGACCTGGGCCTTCATCAAGGGGATCGAAGGCGGTGCGTTGGCCCAGGGAGCGGCGGTGGCCCTGTTCCTGCTTCCAGTGCTGATCGGGATCACCGCAGTGGTGCTGCGCCTCGCCCGACGCCGGGAGGTGTTGTGAGGTGACAGAGAGCACCACTTGGGCCGGTACCGACGTCGCCGCCCTGCAGCGCCAGGCCGACCGCAGGCATCGTTGGGGGAGGTTCGGGCTCTATGCCGGGGCGATCCTCTTCGCGTTCCTCGCCGCCTTCCCCTTCAGTTGGGCGCTGATCAGCATGTTCAAGGAGTCCAACGACCTCTACGTAAAGGAGAACAACCCGTTCTGGTTCAACGAGAGCCCGACGCTGGAGCACCTTCGTCTCTTGTTCCTCGAGACCAACTACCTCACCTTCATCAGGAACACGGTGCTGGTGGGGCTGGCGGTGACCGCCATAACCCTCGCCGTCTCGCTGCCCGCGGCCTACGCCCTGGCCCGACTCCGGCTGCGCTGGGGGGAGCGCATGGGGATCGCCATCTTCCTCGTCTACCTGATCCCGCCCACCCTGCTCTTCATCCCGATGACTCGGGTCATCACCAGCCTCGGCCTCCAGGAATCGCTGCTCTCCCTGATCCTCGTCTACCCCACCATCACCATCCCGATCTCCTCGTGGCTGTTGATGGGGTTCTTCAAGGGAATCCCGATGGACATCGAGGAGCAGGCAATGGTCGATGGCCACAGCCGGATGGGGGGGATCGCCCGTGTGGTGCTCCCCTTGATGTTCCCCGGGATCATCGCAGTGGTCGTGTTTGCCTTCACCCTGTCCTCCCACGAGTTCATCTATGCCCTCGCCTTCAACAAGTCGTCGGCGGTCAAGACCATCGCCACCGGTGTGCCTACCGAGCTGGTGCGAGGCGATGTCTTCTTCTGGCAGTCGCTCCAGGGGGCGGTGATCATGATCGCGGTTCCGATCGCTCTCCTCTTCAATGCCTTCCTCGACCGCTTCATAAGTGGCTTCACGATGGGTGCGGTCAAGGGCTGACGAGACCGGCCCGCTCCAAGAACCCTCGCACCGTCGCGGCCAGCTGGACACCGGAGGACAACCCCGGATCGTTGTGGTCCATCCCCTCCATCTCCACGATCTCCTTGGGGCCCGACGCCGCCTCGAACACCCGCCGGCTCAGGGCGGGCGGGACGATCGAGTCCGAGGTCCCCAGGACGACCAGGATCGGGACCGCGATGTTCGCGATCTGGTCTTCGATGGGATAGCGATCGCGGAGTAGGAACGAGGGGACCAGCGGGTAATGGGCCCGGGCCATGTCGGCCAGGGAGGTGAACGGCGAGCGAAGGACGAGGGCATCGGGTGGGAGCCGGGCCGCCAGCCCGGTGGCCACGCCCCCACCCAGCGATTCTCCGAAGAACACGACCGGGAGTGGGGAGTCGAAGACGATACCGGCCACGGTTTCCGCATCGGTGCCGAGGCCCTCCTCGGTGGGGCTGCCTGCGGTTTCCCCGTAGCCCCGGTAGTCGAACAAGACCACCTCCATACCCTCGACCGCCAGGTTGCGGGCCAGGGGGAGACGGTCACCCTTGTTGCCGGCGTTCCCGTTGAACACCAACACCCTCGCCACCGGCTCGCCCTCCGCCGGCAGGAGCCAGACCCGATGGACGATCCCACCCGCCGTCTCCGCCGTCGTGACCTCCACGTCGCCTGGAGCCGTGGGCACTCCGCGGTCGGGCAGATAGACGATCTGGCGCTGTGCGAGCCAAAGCCCTGCGATGATCAACGCCAATGCCCCGGCCACCCAGGCCAGTGCCGTCAGCACCCTCAGGATTCGGCCTCGCACATCGGTAACAAGCATGCCAGCCGGGCGTTATGGTCGCCCCAGCGGTCGACGAAGGAGATGACATGACTCTCGATGTGGAGCAGACGACTTTCACCGAACCGGTGCCCGGCTCCGATGTGCCTGTCCAGCTCATGTACGTCGAGACCTGGGACGGCCTGTACACCGCGATCGGACTCCGGGTCCCCCCGGGGGAAGGACCTCATCCGGTGGTCCTGCTCGCATCCGGCAATGGCGGGGGAGGGATGCCCTGGGTCCGCCAGGCGGTGGCCGAGCGGGGCTACATCATGGAGCGTCTCCTCGAGGCGGGGTATGCCTGCGCCTGGCTTCGCTACCGGACCGAGGTCGAGCTCGGGTACGACCTCGGTGGCCCACTGATCCGGGGCGGGCGACAGGGTCGTGAGCTCTTCAATCGCTCCCCTCTCGAGTACGAGGACGAGATCGCGGTGGTCGAGGTCCTCAAGACCAGACCTGAGATCGACCCCGATCGGGTGGCCCTGATCGGAATGAGCCACGGCGGGGAGATGGTGCTGAAGCTCACCTCAGACTACGACGGTGTGGCGGTGGCGGTCGCATCCGAGCCCGCTTCACACGAGTTCCTCTCCCTGACCCCGGACAACACCGCCTTCGTCGATCCCGAGACGGGTCTGCGCAACATCGAGGACATGCAGATGACCGAGATCGAGAAGGTGAGATCCCGAATCGACGAAGCCAAGGCCAGGGAGCGGATCTCCACCATCAACACCCCGATCCTGGTGATGGGTCGGGAGGAGGACCATCTGCAGGGGATATTCCGCACCACCTACGACCTGCTGGCCGAAGAGGGCAAGGACGTGGAGTGGGTCTCGTGGGACCATCCAGTCCATGGCTACATCTACCCGGAGAGGGGCCCCGATGGCGGTTACGTCGTCGACGAGGTCCAGACCGCAGCCATCGACGGCATCATCGAGTACCTGGATCGGCATCTGAAGGAGTGATCCAACCCCGCATGGGCCGTCGGTTGCCTCCTGTACCACCGTGGTTGCGTGACACGGGGCGGGCATATATCGTGCAAGATCAGCCCAGCAAACGATTGCGAAGCCAGCGGAGGCACGAGATGACGGGGCAGCGGGGCGACGGAAGCGTGACATACTGGCCATCGTGACCAGGCTTCGCTTCGTTCGGGTAGGGATCGGGATCGACCACGGGCGAGCTCGATGACCCTCAGTGCGAGCACGACTCAGGAGCAGGCAACCCGCCCTCTGGTGGCATCGGTTCGTGACCTTCGGGTTCACTTCGAGTCGAAGGCCGGCGTGGTCCACGCCGTGGACGGCATCACCTTCGAGATCCGGGATGGCGAGACCCTGGGACTGGTGGGCGAGACCGGTTGTGGCAAGAGCGTGACGGCCCGTTCGTTCATCAGGCTCGTCCCCAGCCCGCCCGGGATCTACGCCGGGGGTGAGATCGACTTCTGGTCCAACGAGGCCCGTCAAGCCCAGGACGGACCCATCGATCTCCTCGAGATCTCGGACAAGGACATGCTGAAGATCCGGGGCGACCGAATCGCGATGATCTTCCAGGACCCGGGCAAGGCCCTCAACCCTGCCCTGTCGATCCGGAGTCAGGTCGCCGAGGTCTTCTACCAGCACCGGTCCGAGGAGATCCTGGGAGCACTGGGGCCCGACGTGCCACGGCTCGTCCGCAGGGCAGCCCAACAGAAATCGAACAGCGTCGAGCGCCTGCTTCTCAGGTTTCCGCCGTTTCGGTCAAAGGTGGCCAAGCTGAGGGCGACCGTCGACGATCTCGTCGCCCAGGCTCTCACCGAGACCCAAATCGCCAATCCACGCAAGATCATGGACAGCTATCCGCACGAGCTGTCGGGTGGCATGAAGCAACGGGTCCTGATCGCTCAGGCGCTCGCCTGTAATCCCGACCTGCTCATCGCCGATGAGCCCACTACGGCCCTCGACGTCACCATCCAGGCACGGATCCTCGAGCTGATCGCCGAATTGCAGGCCCGTCTCGAGACCTCTGTCCTCTACATCAGCCACGACCTCTCCCTGGTCAAGGAGATCTGCGATCGGGTGGCGGTCATGTACGCAGGGCGAATAGTGGAGACCGGCACTACGGATGAAGTGTTCGCCAACCCGAGGCACCCCTACACGAGGGGCCTGATGGCGGCGGTGCCCTCCGCCACGCACCAGCGCGGTCAGCTGGCCGCGATCATCGGCAACGTGCCCGAGCTGGTCGAGCCGTCCCCATCGTGCCATTTCCACACCCGATGCCCGTATGCGGTGGAGATCTGCCGGAGCATCGACCCTGACACGCTTTCGGTGGGCTCGTCTCACACCGTTGCCTGCTTCGCATACGAGTCACGCGACCTGGGCATGCCGCTTCCCACCCTGGACTGGTGATGGGATGACGTCTTCGATCACCGGGCTCGGTACTCAGGAGAAGGCCACGGCGGGGCGCGCCGTCATCTCGCTTCGGGGAGTGGAGAAGCACTTCCCCATCAAGGAAGGCGCGATGCAACGAGTGGTGGGGTACGTGCGTGCCGTCGACGGTGTGACTTTCGACATCCGCCCCGGGGAGACGGTCGGGTTGGTCGGGGAATCGGGATGTGGCAAGACCACCCTTGGCCGCTGCATCAGCGGGCTGGTGCCTCCCAGCGGGGGAAAGATCTATTTCAGGCTCACCGACGCAGACGCGGCCACCCTCGACCAGATCGAAGCCACCCCCGAGGGTCGACGCACCAAGGACCAGCTGGCCCAAGTGCAGCGGATCGACACCGATCATCGCATCGACCACCTGGAGGGGAAGGCGTTTCGCGCCTATCGCCGCAACTGCCAGGTGGTCTTCCAGGACTCGTTCAGCTCACTCAACCCCAGGCAGCTCGTGAAGGACACCGTCGGCCGCCCGCTGCGCATCTGGAAGGAGGCATCGGGCCAGGAGCTGACCGAAAAGGTGGTCTCCCTGCTGGAGAGCGTGGGCCTGGGCCGTCAGCATCTCTATCGCTACCCGCATCAGTTCTCCGGGGGGCAGAGACAACGCATCTCGATCGCACGGGCCCTCGCCCTCGACCCGGAGTTCATCGTGCTCGATGAGCCCACCAGCGCACTCGACGTGTCGGTCCAGGCTCAGATACTCAATTTGTTGCACGAGCTGCAACAGGAACGCGGCCTCACCTACATGTTCATCAGCCACGATCTGGGGGTGGTGAGGCTGATGAGCGATCGCATCGCGGTCATGTATCTAGGCAAGGTCGCCGAGCAGGGCACCGCCACCGAGCTATTCGAGGATCCCCGCCATCCCTACACCGAGGCCTTGCTGGCTGCCAATCCGGACATCAACGCCGAGACATCCGAGATGAGGGGTCTGCGAGGCGCCGTCCCCGACCCGGCCAACCCCCCAGAGGGCTGCCGCTTCCACACCCGCTGTCCCGTGGCCACCCCCATCTGCGGGTGGGAGGTGGACGACGCGGTGGCATGGCTGGGGACGCACGAGACGATCCTGGCCGGGCTGACCGACGTCGAGCGCCGCTCCAACTTCGACGCGACCCTGGCCTTCGGGGACGAGGCGGCGGCGGCAGCCGTGGGTCAACAGGTCAGGAACGGTGACATCCCCGAGTCGATGAAGGCGGCGATGGAGGGCTTCTCGACCAACGGGAACAAAGTCACCCTGACCTTCAAACCGGTGGGCCCGGTCGAGCTGGAAGATGTGGGTGGTGGGCATCTCACCGCCTGTGTGCTCCATACCTCGCAGCGCGACAGGGTTTGAGCCCTCAGCCTTGCAGGGCGGACATGAGCAACCGCACCGCGGCGAACCCGAGCAGCGTCAACACGATCAGCTCGAAGGCACGCTGATCCAGTCGTCGGCCGAGACGAATCCCGACCGCGGTCATCACCAGCACGGGCAGTATCGCCAGCAACGCCTGCACCGTCCGTTCCTCGGTGAATGCTCCCAGGACGACCAGCGTGACCAGCTGGATGAGCCCGAAGATCTGGAATGTCAGGCTCAACATGTAGATGAGTGACGACCTCGACATGCGGAGACTGTGCAGATAGGTCGTTATCAGCGGGCCGGCGGTGCCGGTGGCGCCGAGGAGGCCGCCGCCCACCAGCCCCATCGGCGCGGCCAGCCGTCGTGCAGTCTCCGGTTTCAGGCCGAAACCCGGGTCTGCCACATAGCGCCAGATGTAGATGACGATCACGATGGCTATGACCACAGACAGCACCCTGTCGTCGAGCTCGGTGAGGAGATAAGTGCCGGCAATGGTGGCGAAGGTGCCCACGACCAGGAATGGGATCATGACGAAACCGGTCCCTCTGGCCCCTGCTCGGTGCTCCCAGAGCAGCCAGCCGTTAGAGACCATGTTGGCCAGGGACAGGACCACCACTGCGTGCTCGACACTGGTGAAACCGGCGATGAAGGGCACCGCCAGGAGCGGTCCACCCATCCCGGCCACCCCCTTGACCAGGTAGGCCACCGAGATCACGACCAGGATGAGGATCAGCTCGCCGCTCATGAGGCATTGCCGGTCCGTCCGGGGCCAGTGCGCCGCGTATCGGTCAGATCTACTCCGACGGCGAGGTGAGATCCGGCGGGTTGAGGCCGATGGCGCGGAGCATTCCCAGTTCGTCTCCGAAGTACCAGGCCTCGGTGATCAACCCGTCCTCGACGTGCCACAGCCCCACCTCCACCACGTCGATGTGACGGCCGGTGGCCGGGATGCCATAGAGGGAGCCGGTATGGGTGCCAACGACCCTGAAGATGCCCCAAACCTTGTCGTCCTTGGCCGTCAGCTCCATGAGGATGTTCTGACGGTCTCGCATCGAGTCATCGTCCATGCCGCCGGGGCCGTCGTGCTCCCAGAGCTCACCTATATGAGTGAAACCGGCCCGGTGACGTCTGAAGTCGGGAGCCAGGTAGGGGGCTCGCTCCGATACCTTCGCCGCCCGATAGGCGGCCACAACGGCCAGGGCCTCGGCTTCCTGGTCGGTGCAGGTGCACTCTTGGCTCCCGAAGAGCGATATGTGTGGGTGTTCGATCATCAGAGCTCCACGATCGGTCGCACCGCCTCACGGGACTCGAGGGCTGCCAGGGCCTCGGTCACGGAGTCGAGCGGGTAGACATGCGTGATCAGAGGGCCCAGGTCGACTTTTCCCGAGCGCATCAGCGCGATCATCGCCGGGTAGGCGTTGGGGCTGGACCGGATGCCCATGAGATCGATCTCGTCCAGGGTGAGCCGATCGATGTCGATCGATGACGTCTTGCCACCGGTCAGCCCGAGAAGGGCGATCCGACCCCCTCTCCGGATGGCGCCGATGGCCTGAGCCGGCACATCCGGGTTGCCGCTGCAGTCGAGGACATAGTCGACCCCCCGGCCTCCGGTACGGTCCCGGATGCCGGCCACCGGGTCCTCTTTCTCGTAGTCCACGACGTCGTCGCACCCCATCCGGCCGGCCAACTCGAGTCTGCTCCCCCGGCCCACCATGATGGTCTGTGCGGCTCCCGACGCCGACGCCACCGCCGCGGCGAGGAGCCCGAGCAGACCCGGGCCGAAGATCGCCACGCTGGAGCCGGGCATGAACTCGACCCGGCGCAGCGCGTGCACCGTGAGGGAGCCCTGGTTCACCAGTGCCCCCTCGAGCGGGCTGACCGTGTCGGGCAACCTGTGCAGCATCTGGGCGGGCCGCACTGCGTACTCGGATAGTGCACCCGGGGCAGTGTGCCCGTACAGTCTGTAACCCGGCGTGCCCGCCTTCTCGCAGAGGTTGTAGCGACCCCGCCGGCACATAGGGCAACGGCCACAGCCGACGTGATTCTCGGCTACCACCTGGTCGCCGGGTCGCAGGTCCAGATCCTCGAGGCCATCACCCAGGGCCACCACCTCGCCCGACCACTCGTGACCCATGACGAAGGGAAGCGATGGCGGCCAGCCACGAGCCTGGAACGCCCCGTGGACCATCTTGAGGTCGGTCCCACAGAGACCACATGCTTTCACGCGGAGCAGAACCTCTCCCTCTGCCGGCTCGGGGACGTCGACATCCTCGACCGCCAGGTCGTTCCATCCCCGGAGGACAGCGGCTCGCATCTTGGTCATCCGCCGTCCTCGGATCCACGCTCACCCAGCGTCTTCCAGATCTCCTCGACCGAACCGGCGATGTGCTCTGCCACCGAGTCGATTATCTCCCGGGCACGCTCCTCGGTCACCGAGGTGGGGGTGCCATACCAACCACTCGGCGCGACCTCTCTGAAGTCCCTCAACACCGGGTAGACGTCGCGTCGACGAAAGAGGGCGTGACCATCGGCACCCTGGTCGACCGGATCACCCCCGGCCAGCTCGGCGAGCCTGACCAGCGACGGCTCATGAGCGAGAACCGCCGCGGTCTCCATCGACCCGGCATGGGTGAACTCCATCTCGTCGGGGAAAAGGCCATTGGTGACGACATGGGCCTCGGCCACGATCACCCGCACCGGGTGATCGGACTGCACCCGGTCGGCGGCGACACGGATGGCGGGCGTGTTCCCCTCGTGCCAGTTGACCACCACGACTCGCTCCACGCCGGCAGCGGAGAGCCCGGCGCACACATCGAGCATCAGCGAGGTCAGGGTCGCCGGCGTGATGGTGAGCGAACCGGGCCAGGGGAGGTGATAAGGGGCGACGCCCACGGGCGTGAGCGGCAAGACCGGCGCATCGAGCCTCGCCCCGACCCGGAGGGCGATGGCCAATGCGGCGAAGGCGTCCGTGCCGAGAGGGAGATGGGCCCCATGTTGCTCGATGCTCCCGGTGACCAGCACCGCCGTTCCCCGGCCCAACGCCTCCTGGGCCTGGGGTTGGGTCATGTTGGCAAGAAGCAAACGATCCAAGGTCAACTGGCTGTCACCCTCCTGGCCCGACATCTGCGAACCGCCACCGTCCCGGCCGACCGGATCTGCGCAAACGGTTGTTCAGAGGGTAACCCCTCGCGACACGCCCTGTCAGGTCGTGAGGGCGGCGGTGGATCCCCTGACTATCAGCTCCGGGGTGACGAAATGGGTCTCGGGTGGCCGCGCCGGATCCGCGATGGTCTCCAGCAGGAGCCGGGCCACACGGCCTCCCAGCTCGTACTGGGAGATGCGCACCGTGGTCAGCGATGGAGAGAACCTGTCGCTGTATGGCATGTCGTTGAAACCGACCACAGAGACGTCTTCGGGGCACGAGCGGCCACTGTCCCGAATGGCATCGATCGCGCCGAGGGCGAGCCGATCGTTGGCGGCGAGGACTGCAGTTGTCTCCGGCCGCTCCTCCAATAGCTCGCGGGTGACGCGATGCCCTTCCTCCTCGGTGTGACGACGGGCGAGCCGATGGTTTCCGGTGAGCCCTCGGGTTCGTAAGAGGCTCTCGAAGGCGGCGAGACGGTTGACCGTCGAGGAGACGGCCTCCGGGCCCCCGACGTGGACGATGTTGCGATGGCCGAGGGCCAAGAGGTGCTCCACAGCCATCCGGGTGCCGGCATGGTCATCCGGGAGAACCGCGCTCACAGGCGGATGATCGGCGCCGCGATTGAACAGGACGACCGGGATGCCCTGGGCCACGATCCCGGTCAGCACCGGATCGTCCTCGCGCGCCACCCCGTACATGAGCCCGTCGGCCTGCACCCCGAGCATCGCCGCAACTTGTGACTCGGCGTGCGCCGGGTCGTCGTCGGTGCTGGCCAGGATGAGCGAGTAGCCACCGGCATAGAGGACGTCCCCGGCCCCCCGGGTGATCCCCGCCTGATACAGATTCCCCACGTCGGGGACCACCATCCCGACCACCAGTGTGCGTCCGGTGCGAAGGGCTCGGGCGATGGTGTTGTGGCGGTATCCGAGCCGAATGGCGACATCCCGTATCCGCTCTTCGGTGTCCTGGGTGATGCGCCCGGCCGCCGCCTGACCGCTGAGGACCCTCGACACCGTCGACACGTGGACGCCGGCCTCCCTGGCCACGTCGCGCAGCGTTGGCGCCCTCGACCCACGCCTCTCGTCGCCGGCCTCCGAAGACCTCATGTCGCGAGAGTAAGGCGTGACCGGGCGGCTGTCCCCGGAGACCGCTGTCACGAGGTCGAACCACCCATGGTGTCGGGAAGGAATCGCCATGAGAGGACGGCGGGTACGACCAGCACCAGGGCGACGAAAGCGAAGGCCGCGGTCCGCCCCACCGTCTGGAACAGGGCGGTCACCACAACCGGTCCTGCGATCAGTCCGAGGTCACCCACGAAGCGAAACCGGCCGAGTTGGGTCCCTACCCGGGACGACTCGGTGATGTCGCCGAGAATGGTGGCCGCAACGGGCACGGCGAAGCTGGCCAGGGACATGATGACTATGGCCGACAGCCAGGAGGCCACGCTCGGCTCCAGGGCGAGAAGAGCCACCCCGGCCGCCTGGACCATCAGCCCCGGCACCAGGGCCGCCTTGCGTGAGACGCGATCTGAGAGCATCCCACCCACGATCGTGCCCGCGAACCGCGCCATTCCCCCCAAGCCCAAGGCCAGCCCGATCGCAGCGGTGCCCAATCCGAGGTCCTCGGCGCCGATCAAGGGGACGAGCGTCTGAGGAACCGCTCCGAGGGTGAGGAACACAGCGAACGACACACTCTGGAGAACCATCACGGAGACCACGCGCGGTGACCGGGGACTCACGCGATCAGACTCATCACCCCACCCTGGGGCGGTGTCCAGACCCGATCGCCCGGGCTTTGCCACGAACAGGACGAGCGCTGTCACCAGCGCTATCGCGCTCCCCGCGAACATCGCCAGACGCCAGCCGCCGGCAGAGGCGAGCACACCGGCCACGGCGGGCCCCAACGCCTGCCCGCCGAGGAGCGCCGCGGAGAAGACAGCCATGGAGGTGCCACGGTGACTGTCCCCGCCGACATTCGAGAAGAACGTCATCCCGGTGGCATTGGTCGTCGATGAGGAGACACCGAGCGCGAAAGCGCCGATATAGATGGTGAGCGCAGCCACGGACACCCCGATGAGGAGACTGCCGACAGCCACCCCAGCGGCGGACAAGCCGATCAGGCTGCGGGCCCTGACCCGGTCGGCGAAATGACCGCCGGGGAGATCTGCGATGAGCCGGCCCACGGCGAAGATGGTGGTCACCAACCCGAGCTGGAAGGTGGTCATGGCCAGCTCCCTCCCGAACTCGGGGAGGAGGGCGACCCGGAAGAACGCAATCGCGGTGAGGGTCAGCACTGCGCCCGACACGAGCCCAGGCTCTCTCAGCCCTCCGCCGACCCGGAGCTGGTGCAAATAACCGCGCATCCCCGGAGCCAGGGATCCTACAAACGATTGCGGAGTGGGAGATCGCCCGCGCACCGGGACGAAGACGCGCAGATATGGTCCCCCTGGCCGGAGCCGACCTCGGCTTTTCGGGGCCGGTGCCTCAACGTCCTTCGGTGCGTGGGTCGAGGACGTCCCGGAGACCGTCCCCGACCAGGTTGAAGGAGAGAGCCCAGAGGAAGACCATGAGGCCGGGGAAGGTGGAGGTCCACCACCGTCCGGCGACGATGTCTGCCTGCCCCTCGCTGACCAGTGTTCCCCACTCGGCCTGGCCGGCGACGGCAAGCCCGATGAAGGCGAGAGTGGCCCCGAGCAGGACGGCATGGCCCATGTCGAGGGTGGCCTGCACCGCCACCGGGGTGAACGAGTTGGGCAGGATCTCCCTCCGGATTATGCCGAACCTGGAGTCCCCGATGACTCGTGCCGCGTCGACATAGTCCTCCTCCCGAACCTGGAGGATCTGGCTTCGGATGATTCGGGCATAACGCGCCCACATGATCACGGCGAGGGCCACCACGATGTTGGCGAACGAGGGACCGAGGACGGCGGCTATGGCGAGTGGGAAGACGAGGGTCGGGATGGAGAGAAAGACGTCCACGATCCTCATCAGGAAGGCATCGACCTTGCCCCCGACGATCCCCGCAGTGCATCCAACGATCAAACCCAGGAAGACGGCTCCGGCCACGACGTACAAGGAGAGTTGCAGCGAGAGCCGGGCGCCCCACACGATCCCATAGAGGACGTCCCCGCCCAGACGGGTGGTGCCGAGGGGATGGCCCTCGGTCCCCGGCGGCACCGCCACCGCGCTCAGGTCTCTGGGCATCTGATAGGCGCCGCGGGGATTCACGTCCACGATGAACGGTGCGAAGATGGCCATGCCGAGGAGTAGGACGATGATGACGGCTCCCAACGCGGTGCTGCCCCGGCTGAACACCTCCTTGGCGGTCCCCATGAGACGCCGGGTCTTCACCCTGGCGGGTGTCTCCGAGATCACCACCGGGGCCTTCTCGGCTCGTACTGCGTGGAACAACACGGTCAGGACTTCCTCAACATGACACGACGGTCGAGATACCCGTACATGACATCGACCAGCATGTTGATGGTCACGAACAGGATGCTGGTGAAGATGACGAAGGCGAGGGTGGTCCCCTGATCACCACTGAGGACCGAGCTCGCCATCCAACTGCCCAGACCGGGCCAGCCGAAGATCGTCTCCACCACAACCGTCCCTTCGAACATGATCCCGATCGAGAGCCCGATCACGGTGATGGTGGGGATGAACGCGTTGCGCCGGGCATGACGGCGGACCACGAGGTTCTCGGGGAGACCACGGGCCCGGGCGGCATCGACGTAGTCCTTGCCCATCTCCTCGAGGAGGGATGAGCGCATCATCCTGGTGACGATGCCGACCGCGGCGTAACCGAGGGTCAGGGCGGGGAGGACCAGATGCCAGAGGGCATCCTTGAGAGCATTCAGGTTCCCGGCCAGGATGGCATCGATGGTATAGAAGTTGGTCGGGTGGGGGATGCTGGCCCATATGTCGGGGTCGGACCTCCCGTGGGGGAACCAGCCCAGATAGGACCAGAAGATGATGAGGAGGACGATTCCCAGCCAGAAGGTGGGCATGCTCGCCCCGCCCACGGCGACCACACCGGCGACCTGGTCTCCAACGCGATTGCGACGCCGTGCCGCGAACGTGCCGAGACCGACCCCCAAGGCCACCGCCCAGACGGCGGCGAAAGCCCCCAGCTCGAACGATGCCGGGATCCTCTGTCTGAACACGTCGACCACCGGCGCGGCAGCCACGGCCGACCAGCCCAGATCGCCCCGCACCACCCCGCCCAACCAGGCCAGGTACTGCATTGGGAGCGGCTCATCGAGGTTGAAACGCTCCTCGAGGGCAGCGATCTCCTCGTCGGTCATCCCGGGCTCCAGATAGGGGCCGATCGGCGTGCCACCGATACGGGTGAGCGCGAAGACCAGGATGCTCACCATGATGATGACGAGGGGAAGCCCCAAGAGACGTCGCCCTATGTACCTGTGCACCAGTCAAGCTCCCTGCGGCGAGTCTAGGTCACCGCACCGGGCAGTCACCCTGACCCCACCGGGATAGTCGAGGCGATCTCGGGATCTGGGACGGTGGTTACCTCACTTGTCGTATATCGCCCAGTACTGCGACGGCCGCGGCCACATCGGGTTCTCTATGTGGCCGGTCACCCAGTCACCGGAGGCGGAGGGTGCGCCCTCGTTGGCCGGCATGATCCACATGGCCTCTTCGTAGAGGACGCTCTGGATCTCGGAGAGGATGTCGAGGCGCTCCTGCTCGTCGAGCGCGGTGCGGGCCGAGTTGATCAGTTCGTCTATGGCGGCCGCGTCGGAGTACCCGTCCACGAAGCTGTTCACGGCCCCATACCTCCCGTCAGAGATCGCGCTGTCGAAGAGATACGCGTCCGGGGTGCTGTATTGCGAGCTGGTGTAGGACCACATCCCGGTCGGGAGTGGGTCAGTCGCCAGCACCTCGTCGAACTGCGCCTCGGGCACGGCCAGGACGTTGACGTGGAAGTTGGGGTTGAGAGCCTCGACACTGTCCTTGAGGGTCAGCGCCGCCCCGGTGAACCCTTCATGAGTCTGGTCGCTGTAGATCGAGACTGTGAATCCCTCGTCCCAGTAGCCGGCCTCGGTGAACAGCTGCTCGGCCATGGCCGGGTCGGTCTCGTAGATCGGGGCATCGGGGTCGTACCCGTACATCTCCACCGGGAGGATGAAGCTGTTTCGTCCGCCCAGGCCACCCAGGATCCCGTCGATGTAGCCCTGGTAGTCGAAGGCGTAGTTGAACGCCTGCCGGATACGGACGTCCTGGAAGAAATTGAGCGGGATGGTGTCTCCTTCGGGCAGGGAGCCCTCGGCGATGTTCATGTTCATGCCGATTTGGAGCACCTGCAGGTCGAGGATGTCGGTGTTGACCACGGCATGCTCGATCCCCTCGAATGAGGGGACGTCGGTCGGGCTGATGTCGACGATGTCGTACTCACGGGCCTGGAGACCCGTGGCCGGCGAGTCGACGATCAGCTCCCAGCGCACCGGCAGGTGAGCCGGCTCGCCCCAGTAGTCGGGGTTGATGTCGAAGCTCATGCGGTCGGCTCGTTCCCAGCTGGTCAGCGTGTAAGGGCCGGTGCCCACCATGTTCTGGGCCATGTACTCGTTGGGCTGCCCGGCTGCGATGCCACCATTTTCCTCCACCGCGTCCTGGCTGACCACTGACGCCACGGGGTGGGCGGCGAGGAATGCGAGGAACGAGGCGTCGACCTGACTCAGGGTGACCTCGAATGTGAGGTCGTCCACCACCGTCGTCTCAGCCACGTTCTCGAAGAGCGGGGCCTGGCCCTCGGGCAGGTTCATCTCCACCACCCGGTCCCAGGAGTACTTGACGTCTTCGGCGGTCATATCGGTCCCGTCCGAGAACACGACGCCCTCCCGGAGGGGGAAGGTGTAGGTGAGCCCGTCCTCGGAGATGAGGCCGTTGTCGGGGCTGGGGACCTCGGTGGCCAGCGACGGGACCACGGCGCCGTCTTCGGGGGCCAGGGCGACCAGCCGGTCGTACACATTGAGGATCACGTTCATGCCGACGTCATTGCCATTGACGGCGGCCGGGTCCAGGTTGAAGACGTCGTCGTTGACCGTGGCGATGAGCACATCGGGGTTGGGCACATCACCTGTCGCCTCACCCCCGGTGGTAGCGGTGGTGTCTTCGGTGCCGCCAGTGCTACAAGCGGCGACGACCAGCGTGAAGACGGCCAGCAGGGCCAATGTCCTCATCGCAAACGGATTTCGTCCCATGATTCCTCCTCATGCAGGGCTAAACGCCATGGCCTGCCCAATCGTTTGCACGCTAAACCGGGGCCTGGTCGACTGTCAACCGATTCGGTGGTGACACGGCCCCGCCCTCCCCCGGACAACGGCCCGCCCCCACCCGGTTATGGTCCCTCGCCATCGTCTGACCGAGGTATCCCCGATGGACCCGAGCGAGACCCTGTACCCCAGCTTCAGCGACCAGGAGGTGAGCCGGCGTCACGATCTGGTCCGGTCCTTCCTCGACGACCACGACCTGGATGGCCTGGTCATCTTCGGGTGGTCGGCCCAGAACCGGGCGGCCCAGGCGGACGTCTACTACCTGTCCGGGTACATGGGGATGCGTGACAACTATGTCCTCTTCCCGGGCGACGGCCAGCCCACCCTCTTCGCCCAGAGCTACAACCATGTGCCAAACGCGGCCGAAGTCTCCTTCCTCGACGACGTGAGATGGGGCGGGGTCGACAACGGGCGAACGGTTGGCGAGGAGCTGCTCCGACGTGGGCTGGGCAAGGTCGGTGTGGTCGGCTGGATGCCTTACCAGCACCACGACTCCATGCGTGACGCTGCGGGGGAGACGGTCAGCTTCCAGGACGTGACCCCGCGCTTTCGTCGAATCAGGCTCAAGAAGAGCCCCGAGGAGCTGGAGTGGCTGAGAAGGGGGGCAGCCTTCACCGACGCCGCCCTCGCCGGGTTGCGGGATGCCCTCGTGCCGGGAGTGAAGGAATTCCAGCTGGCCGAAGCGATCGAGACCGCCTATCTCGGAGATGGCGGGCTGACCGGCTTCTATTACCTGGCTTCCACCCCGATGAGCGCCCCCACCCGCTCCGTGCCCGCCCAGGTCCTCTCCAACCGGGAGATCGCGGCTGGAGACGTCGTTTCGTGCGAGATCAGCATCTCCTACGCCGGCTACGCCGGGCAGGGTCTGCGCACCTTCACGGTCTCGGCGGAGCCAACGCCTCAGGTCGCCGAGCTGCACGATGTCGCCCTCGACGTCTACGACAGGGTGGCTGCGGCCATTCGCCCCGGCTCCACCATCGATGATGTCTGGGATGCATCGGACACCATCGGCGACCGCGGGCTCAGCATCAGGGATGGCCTTGTGCATGGCTTCGGGATCGGGCTGCTCCCACCCTCGATCCGAACCCGGGCCACGACTCACGGCGTGGACGACGACTGGGTCTTCGAGGCTGGAGAGACGATCGTCATCCAGCCGAACGTGATCACGACGGACGAGACGGTCGGGGTCCAGGTTGGGGAGCTATGTGTGGTCACCGACGAAGGCGCTAGCTCCCTGCACTCCTTCCCGATGGAGCTGATCAGGACGGGCTGAGCGGATGGTGGGGACCCTCCGGCTTCACTGCGTTGACATCCGGCACGACCGCTCCGATCCCCACGGCCTCGGCAAGGTCGAGGAGATGTGACGCGACGATGAGATCCTGGACACCCGTGCCGACCGATTTGAAGAGGGTGATCTCCTCGTCGTTCTGACGGCCTGTCGCTTTGCCCGAGACGACATCGCTCAGTTCTGTTGCCTTCGTCGGCTCCCAGCCGTGGCCCGTCACGGCCCGGTGGGCATCTCCGGCTTCATCGAGCACCAGATCGACTGAGTCACACACGACTCTGTCGAAGGAACCGAAGGCCCCGGGGTCGACCTCCACTCGATCCAGGCTGGCCGGGCCCACCGAGTTCACGTGCATCCCGGGCCGGAGGTGGGTAGCGAACAGAACGGGGGAGGTGGCCTTGGTGGCCAGGGTCACCATCGTGGCTCCGTCCACCGCCTCTTCCAGCGAGGCGGCGGAGACGAGTCGTCCTGATGTGAGCCCTCCCATCTCGATCACGAACGCCGAGCGGTTCTCCGGGGTGCGGGCGAACACACGAGTCTCGGCCGCGGGCCGGACCAGCTCGAGCGCCTGAAGTTGGCCGCGCGCCACCGGGCCCGTTCCCACGATCGCCGCCACCTCGACGTCCCTGGTGGCGAGGTAGTCGGTAGCGACCGCCGATACGGCGCCGGTGCGGAGGTTGGTGACCTGGAGACCATCCACGATCCCGATGGGCTCACCGGTGCTCAGACGATGGACATAGATCGTGTATCGCATGCCCACGCCGGTGGTCCTTTGGAGCACTTTGAAGCCGAGCAGGTCCTTGGGGACGACGTACCCGGGCAAGGCACGGAGCCATCCACGAGGATGGCTCAGGTCGATTCGGCCGAATCCGACCGCTGCTTCCTCGCCCTGGATCGTGAAGAGCTCACGGACGGAACCGAGCACCGCGTCGTCGTCGATCAGCCGACTGACCGCCGCGGCGTCGAGGACCCTCACTGCGCTCAGGCCGGGTTGCGACCCACGAAGAAGTCGGCAAACGGCTCATCCACCGACGTGATCCCGGCTTTCCTCGCCCCCTCGGCCGAGGTCTTCATCTGTCCATCAGAGAGCTTCATCGCCGGCTGTCGAATCGGCCCGCCGTTGTAGCCGTTGAGCCAGGCCTGGAACTTCCACAGGTAGCGGTGGACGAGGTTGGCGCCTCCCGAGCTCATGGTTGCCGAGCGCGCATTCCGCGCGGGCTGGATGCGCCAGTACTCCTCCATGGCTCGCTCGGTATCACCGGCGTGGAGAAGCTGGAGGAGGCGGGGAGCATAAGACCCGTAGTACTCATAGTTGCTGGTGCCCATCCACTGCATGCCGAACAGGTCGACCCACAGGGGAGCGTTGAACTCCATCGGATCGGAGAGCAGGACGTCCGCATTCTGGAGACGTCGGAAGGTCTCATAGGTGTTGACGGTCTGCTGACGGCCCACCTCGTACTTCACCGCGACGAGGGTGTCCACCTTGGTCAATCGCTCCAGGACATCTGCGGGGAAGCCGCGCACGTCGAGGCGTCTCAAGTTGGAGTGCTCGACTACGAAGAGGACGACGGCGAGGTCGGTCGCCTCACAGATCTCCACCGTGTAGTCCTCGACCTGCTGGGGCGAGGTCGGATAGAAGCTGTTGGGGTGGCCGAGCAACATCCCATCCACTCCCAGCGCGCCGGCGTCGGTCGCCATCGTGACGATCTCCTCCGGGGTGTCGAAGGCGCCCTGGAGCAGAAACCGCTGACGCCCGGCCGACTCATCGACCGCGATCTCCATGAAGCGACGCATCTCGTCGAGCGTGGTCCCTGCCTCTGAGACGAGCAGGGCGCCCCAGAACCCGAGCTCGATGTTGCGACGCACATCGTGTCTGATGGCCGCCTCGTTCAACGATCTCAGGTCGGATGTGTAGGAGGGGATGATGACATTGCAGGCCCCGTGAAACGTCTCCCTCGCCCAGCCCTTCGCCTCTGCTCGGCTGTACTCGTGCTGCATCGGGACCTGCGAGCTCCTCAGAGACGGAGGCGACAGGCTAGCTCTGGTCCACCTCGACTGCGCAAACGTGTGTGCTGGTAGCGTCGTGGGCAGACGACCAAGCAGGAGGCACCCGAGGATGGCTTCGCTCACCCCCGCCAAGGAGACCGCTTTCGAGAAGGTGAGAGGGCTTTGGATCGCCATACCCACTCCGTTCTCGGCCACCGGCGAGATCGACGAAGGTCTCCTCCGCAAGTCCGTCGACTACTACATCGAAGGCTTGGGGGTGGACGGCATCTTCTGCGGCGGTGTCATGGGCGAGTTCTGGTCGATGACGCTCGAGGAGAGGGCTCGCTGTCATGAGCTCGTCGTCGGGGCAGCGGCGGGCCGGGTCCCGGTCATGGCCCATGTAGGTCATCACGTGTACACCGAGGCGGCGGCACTCAGCCACCACGCCGAGGAGATCGGGGCCGATTTCGTCGTTGCCATCAACCCCTACTTCCCGATCAAGCCCTCCGACGACATCGTGCGTGCCTGGTACCGGCGTCTCACCTCCGAGTCATCGGTGCCGTTCTTCCTCTTCAACACGTCGTATTCGGGGTATGCCCTCAGCCCGGACCTGATCGAGGAGCTCAGCGAGCTCGAAACCGTGTGCGGGATCAAGAACCCGAAGCCGATGGAGCATCTCCTCGAAGTGCACGAGCGGGTGGGCGACCGCATCGTCGTGTGCGACGCCAATGAGGAGGATTGGCTCGGTCTCCACCTCGACCATGGATTTCCGTCCCTGATGTCGACGCCGGCCCTGGCCATGTACCAGACGCCCAGTCACCGGCCGATTCACGACTACACCCGTCTCGCAGACGAAGGCGACCTGGACAAGGCCTGGGAGCTCCAGTCGACCCTCGGCGAGGAACGGCGTGCCTTCGAGAGGTGGATGCGGGACCAATGGCTGACTCGGGGAGAGGGAGCGATCCCGATCGCCGAGCTGAAGACTTGGCTCTCCCTCATGGGTCTTCCCCAGGGCCAGGTCCGACCCCCGCTCATCCCACTCGACTCGGAGAAGGTGGAGGAACTCAGGGCCGACCTGGACGCTCTCGGCCTTCTCGACTCGGTGCCCGCATGAGACCGGGTGAGATCGATTTCGCCGAGGCGGCGGGAAAGCTGCACACCGAGATCTTCGGCAAGGTGGCCAACACCCCCTGGTATGGCGATGCGGTGTACGACCGGTTCTCCGACGCCGAGTACAAACGGAGGTTCGACGCCACTCAGGAGAAGATGCGGCGCACGGGGCTCGATGTCCTCATCGCCTCCGGAGGGCCCAACCACTGGAGCTGGGGCGGCGGTATGCGCTGGCTGAGCAATCACTGGGAGTGGCACGGCATGTCGGCATATGTGGTGGTCCCCCCCGAAGGCGAGCCGGTACTCGTCTGTGGCCCGGGCGGGGCCCACAAGGAGGCTGTGCGCCGGGTCACCCCCCTCGAGGACGTTCGTCATTCGAGGTGGGGGCACTCCGGCGAGGTGATCGTGGAGCTGATCCAGGAGTGGGGGCTGGCCAACGGCACGATCGGGATCTCCAACGTCGACCCGGTGTACGGCCACCACCTCCCCGTCGACGAGTGGGAGCGGCTGAGGGAAGGGCTGCCCGAGGCGACGCTGGAGCGGGTCGGTGACTTCTTCCACGAGCTCGTCCATGTGAAGAGCGACGAGGAGATCGAGTGCGTGCGCAAGGCCGGCAAGCTGATGGACCAGGCCTTCCACGCCATGGTCGCCGCCGCTCGGCCCGGGGTCACCGAGTACCAGCTGGCGGCAGCGGCCACCCATGCGGTGATGGATGGCGGAGGCCAGATGGACTTCACCATCCTCGGAGCCACCCCGATGGCCGATCCCGCCATGATCTTCGGTAACCCGTGGCCCTCGAGCCGGCCCCTGCAGGAGGGTGACATCGTCATCAACGAGCTCGCCTGCGGCTACAACGGGTACTCGGTGCAACTGGGCACGCCTATCTGCATCGGCGAGCCACCCTCCTGGGTCCGGGACTTCTTCGACGAGGTGGTGCTCCCCGGGTACGACCTGATGGCCGAGCAGCTGGTGGGTGGCAACACATGGGAAGACGTGATGAAGGCCAGTGTCTTCTTCAGGGACAAGGGCTATGACTCTCGACCTCTCTTCCTCCACTGCATCGACTTCGTCAGCCATCCCCCGCACGTCATGTGGGATCACGTGGTCGCCGGGGAAGACGAGCTCGATCTCGTTCCCGGAATCGTCGCCATGCTCGAGCCGACGATCATCACCCCTGACGCCCTGTTCGGGATCTTCTTCGGCCGGACCTACGTCTTGACGGATGGCGGGAAGGAACAGGTCACCCGGTTCCCCCACGAGCTGATCGTGGTCTGACGGGGGCCCCGCGCGCGGTGGTCAGACCACCGTGCCGCCGAGTTGGCCCGCCATCCAGTCGTTGATCATCGGCTCGAACTTGTACGAGAGATTGCTGACGCCATGAGTCGCGTCGTCGACTGTGACCAGGCTGGCGTTGGGCGCCTCCTCGGCGATCCGTCTGGCTTGGTCGACGCCGATCAACGGGTCGAGCATGCCATGGACGACGATGAGGGGCTGAGTGATCTTGTCGGCCACCCCGGTCAGATCGAGGGCCTTGGCCTTCTCCCTGGCCTCCTCGTCGGAGGTCGACCACGAGTATTTGCGGAAGGCGCCCCTGGTGACCTGAGGCAGCTCATCCCAGCATTCGATCCAATTGTGGGGGCCACAGTTGGCTACCGCCGCCGTCACCCGCGGCTCGAAGGCAGCCGCCCGGCAGGCGTAGTAGCCCCCCAGACTGGCGCCGATCAAGCCGACGCGGGTGGTGTCGATCCGGGGATGGGCCTCGAGAGCGTCGATTGCCGCGCCGACCGCCACCTCGTAGTCGTGTCGGATCGGGAGCCTCGTGCTGATCTCCCCTTGACCGGGCCCATCGAGGCTGAGCACGGCCAAGCCCCTGCGGAGCAGGGCTCCGCGTCCACCATGACGCTGCTCCTTGGTCGAGTCGAGCCCGGGCAGGAAGAACACGACCGGCACCGGCTCCTTCCCGGCCGGCACACTGAGCAGACCGACCAGGTCTGCCTCGGGGAAGGGGATGGAGATCTTGTCGACCTTTGGCTCCATGTGGGGAAGTGCCCGGTCATGGGTCTCGACCATCTTCGCCAGGCCATGGAGATGGGCCTCCTCGTCTTCCACCGAAAGGAAATAGGAGAGGTGGTATGACTTCGAGGCATTGATGAGCGATCCGACGGCCGAGATGTGCCGCCGCTCCTCCAACGCCCTCGCCCCCATCTCCTCGTGTGCTCCGGCCGTCTCCATCCACGCCGGGCCCCAGTCGGACCAGGTCTGGACGCGTTGCAGCGTCCCGGTCAGATCTCCCAACGGGATCCCGCTGTGGAGGAACCTGGCCGCCCAGATGTCCAGCACCTCCTGGACCACGGGGTCGGGATGATGGAGTGTCCGGGTGAGAGCAGGGTCGACCCTCATCAGAGTGCCCCCGCCCCATCCACCAATGGCCCGACCTGGACCGCCTCACCGTTCCGCCGTGACGACTCCAGTGCGGCATGGACCACGGCCAGAGCCCGGATCGCCTCCAGGGCCCCGACCTCGATCTCGGCCTCACCCCTGATGGCAAGAGCGAACTCGTCCAACTGCTCGCGGAACATGTCGGTTTGCGGCATATCGACCGGGGGACGGACCGACTCCCGGTAGGCCTGACTCACCAGGGTGCTCTTGGAGTCGACCAGGTGGGAATCGTCCCAGTTGTTGAAGTCGAGGTCGTAGAAGAGATTGGCCTCGGTGCCCTGGAGCCGAAGCTGATACACGCCCGGTGAGGCCCACCCGGTGCCGAGGTAGCCGAGTGGACCCGAATCGAATTCGAGGATCGACATGATGGCGTCGGGGACCTCGGACTTCGTGTAGAGCCGTCTGGCGTGACTGGACACTGCGGCCACCGGTCCCAGGAGATACTGCAGGTTGTCCGCATGATGCACCCCGAGCTGGATAAGCGCCCCTCCAGGGCTCTTGTCGGCGAACCAGCGCCAGGTATCGGTGGTGAGCTCCAGCCCGCGCTCGTTGGAGAAGTTCGCCTCGGCCAGCGACACCCGGCCGATCTTCCCGGTCTCGATCCACTGCTTCATGGCCCGATGGCCGCCGAGTCGTCTCGCGCTGTGGCCGACAGCAAAAGGCCGACCGGAGGCGGCCGCGGCCCGAGCGATCTCGCCGGCGTCTTCCATGGTGTGGGCGATGGGCTTGTCTGTGTACACCGCCTTGCCGGCATCGAGGCACTCGAGGATCACGCCCTTGTGCGAGTCGTTGGGCGTGGTGACCAACACCCCTTCTATCTCGGGGTCAGCCAGGAGCTCGTCGAGAGTCGACGCCGCCTTGGGCACGCCGTACTCCTCCTGGAACTTGGCCCGGCTCTCGGGGGACCTGGAGAAACAGCTGGCCAGCTCGATCACCGTCCCCCGCTGGGCGCCCCTGGCCAGCACCCGGGCCCATCTCCCCAGCCCGATCGATGCGAGCTTGACCTTCTCTGCCATCTGGGCTCCTTCTTACCCTTCGAGGAGCAGGTCGAGCTCCTCGATGTTGCTGGAGAAATCGTCGTGAGGGAAGAAGCAGACGAGGGACATCCTCTCCCCCGTGTGGGCCATTGTGGCGTGCGGGGTGCCCGCCGGGATCCGGTACCAGGTCCCGGGCCCCACTTCATGAAATGTCCCATCGAGCCAGACCCGGCCCCGGCCCGCCACGACATAGACCACCTCTTCACTGTGAGGGTGACGATGAGGCGACCTCGTCTCGACATGATCGATGACGACCTGACGAACGGTCGAGGCGCCCTGGCCCGCCACCTTGAACGGATCGGCGGTGGACCGACCCGGGAAATCGCGGAAGACGAGCTGGTCCGGCCCGACCACAGTCATCGTTCCATCCCCCTCATCTTCAGGATCGCCTCCACCTCTCCCGCGATCTCCTGCCCGATGGTGGTGGCGAATTCCCCGGCGAGGCGCTCGTCAGCCCATTGCGGGCTCCCGTACCAACCATCGTCGGCGATCTCGGTCACGTCGGTGATGTACCCGTAGGTCTCCCGGGACCGTCGCATCGCGTCGAGGGCGTCCGCCCCTTCCGGTCTGGTCGGCTCGGTCACACGATCCAGGCGTACCAGCTCGGGATCATGGGCCAGCACGGACAGGGTCTCGATCCCGCCGCCATGGGTCAGCTCACCACCCATGGCTGCGTATAACCGCTGGGCCGTGTAGCAGGCTTGGGCGGTCACCACCAGGACGTCGTCACCGGTCTGGAGCTCGGTGGCGACCGCATCGAGCGAGGCGATGTTGCCCTCATGCCAGTTGACGAAGACGAAGATCGACGTCCCCATCGTCACCAGCTCCTGACACACGTTCTTCAAGTAGGACTCGAACACCTCACGCCGGAGTGAGATCGTCCCCGGGTGCCCGGCATGGATCGGAGTCACCCCGTATTGGCCCGCCGGGACGATGAGAGCATCGAGACGCTCGGCCAGATCGGCTGCAATCAGATCTGCGGCCATGGTGTCCGTCCCACAGGGGAGATGGGGGCCGTGCTGTTCGACGCTTCCAAAGGGCATCACCACGACGCCGCGACGTCCGATCAGCTCCGATACGTCGGGCGAGGTGAGTTCGTAGATGGATCTGCTGGGCACGGTCAATGCACCTCGGCCGCCATCGGTGACACCAGGGCGTGGAGCGGCGGCTCACCGGACAGAATCCGACCCGCCTCGGCCGCGGCCTTGCGACGCAGTTCGTCCTCTGTTTCCTCGGTGTACCAGGACATGTGCGGGGTAAGGAGGAGGCGATCGGCGACTGGCCCGAACGACGACGTGTCTGGTGGCTCCGTCTCGTACACGTCGAGAGCCGCCACACCGGGACGCCCTTCGGCCAGGGCACTCAGCAGGGCACTGGTGTCGATCAGGGCCCCACGGGCCGTGTTGACCAGGGCCGAGCCTTCTTTCATCTTGGCCAGCTCCGGAGCACCGATGAGATGCGCCCCGCCAGAGGTGGGGGCGTGGAGTGTCACCACATCCGACTCGGCGAGGAGCTCGTCGAGGGAGACGAGACGGGCCGTGCCGGTGGGCAGCGTCTCACTCAGGTCGGTCGCCCCCACCATGGGATCCGCCACGACAAACCGCTGGAAGCCCAGACCCGTGAGCATGACGGCCACCCTTCGCCCGATCCGACCGAACCCCACGATGCCGGCGGTCAGGCTGGAGGGGAGATGGAGGGGACGCAGCGCGCCGACACCCCAGGAGCCACCCCAGGTCCTGAGATCGGCGAGCTTCAGTCGCCGAATCGAGGCCAGCAGCAGGGACACCGCATGAAGTGCGACGGTCTCGGTCCCGTAGTCGGGGACGTAAGCCACCGTCATCCCGAGGGCGCGGGCAGCCTCGAGGTCAACCGAGTCGACTCCCACGCCGAGACGAACAATCGCCTTTGCTCCCAACTCGTCCAGGGTCTGCCGGTCGAACCGGGGTGCGGCCCCGGCCAGGATGACCGCCGCCCCCGCGGCCACTTCGAGGATTTGGGCACGGCTGTCTCCCGGACCGGAGACGAGCTCGACATCCGGCAGCATCTCCCGTTCGATATCGAAGTCGCGGAAGCGGGTTCCGAGAATCGCCACCTTGGGGCGTGTCGTGTCCACCGTGGGTGAGTGTATGTGGACAATCGTTTGCGGAGCAATCCCTCACCACGGCTCCGAATGAAGCGGCCGGCAGAGCCCGCGAACTGCGACACTGCCCCGGTGAACGACACCAGAAACGGGACAAGGGCTCCCGAGCTGGTTCGGGCCAGGGAGGCATTGAGCACGGGCCCCATGCCCCAGCTCGTGGTCCTCGTGGAGGGGAGCAGTGATCAGGTCGCATTGGAGACCCTGGCCGCCCGCCGCGGGATCGACCTCGCGGAGAGGGGAGTCGTCATCCTGCCGATGGGTGGCGCCACCACCATCGGCCACTTCCTCGATCTGCTCGGCCCGCAGGGCTACGACCTCGACCTGGCCGGCCTGTGCGATCGCAATGAGGAGAGCGATTTCCGAAGGGAGCTGGAGCGGGTCGGGCTGGGCACAGGCCTGACCCGGTCCGGGATGGAGTCGGCCGGCTTTTTCGCATGCGACAGAGACCTCGAGGAGGAGCTGATCCGCGCCCTGGGGCCGGCACGGGTGGAGCGGATCATCGAGCAGCACGGCGAGCTGAGCTCCCTGAACATCCTGCTCCGTCAGCCCGCTCATCGCGCCCAGCCGATCGACCAGGTCCTGTGGCGCTTCATGGGCACCCGTTCAGGGCGAAAAGCCAACTACGCCCGTGCGATGGTGGAAGCGCTCGACCTCGACAATGTTCCCCGCCCTCTGGACGGAGTGCTGGATCACGTCATGTCTCGGGGCGGCTCGGCCCGCTCGGCGTAGACGAAGCTGGCGAATGGCCAGCTCTCCTCGAGCCAAGTGCTGACGGCGCGCCACAAGGGGATATCGAGCTCGGCACGACTCATCCTGACCCAGGACTGGACCTTCGCCTCGCTTCCGCCGGACTTGTCGGGGTAGATGTAGACGCAACCGATCACTGCCTCCCCCTCGATCACCGAATAGGTGAAACCGCTCCTGTCGGCGAAGTCGCGGGCGTGTGCCTCGAGATCTCTCATGTTCTCGGCCAGGGTCATCGGTCGGGGCCAGCTGCTGTCCGCCCAGCCCGGTGTGGAGCGGATGTGACCGATACTCGACATCCATGCCTCGTGGTCGCGCTCGTTGTGAACGGGCCCGAGCGGTTCGAGCCTGAAGCCAGGGCCATCGAGGCCGGTTGGAACGGCGAATCCTTCGGGGACGAACAGCTGAGACATGGCCGGTCACACCTGGGGCACTATGGACAACTCCCGGTCTCGGGCGTTCCCCCACCATCGGGTCCGAGCTGTGGTTCGACGGGACTGCCCACCGACC
>JBMDXS010000192.1:0-11206 GCA_048595045.1 Acidimicrobiia bacterium | reverse complement strand
GCGTTTCGTGTTCCACGGGCCCGTGACCGGCTCAAAGCGCGAAAATCACCGCTGTGAGGGGGAAGTCAGGTGTCCCGTGCACGCTCGGGGAAGCGGCCGCACCCTAGGGTCGGGGCGTCGCCGAGGCGGGCGATCGGCTCCCTTTCATTTCGCGATGACGCGGTGATTCGCTCATCGGGCCTGGCGCTGTCATGGACGCCTTGCTCTTAGAGGAGGTAGGCCCGGTAAGTTGGGCGAGGCTTGTCCAACGAGGAGAGTCCATGCGACGCGTGGGAACAGCCGCGCTCACGATGGTCGTGGCACTGAGTCTGGCGATTCCGGTCGCTGCCCAGGAGGGATCGGTCGGCATAGTCGACACGTCCACGGGCGAGTGGTATCTGCTCGACCGCGCAAACGAAACGACGCGGTTCTTCTATGGGAACCCCGGAGACCTCCCCTTTGTCGGGGATTGGGACTGCGACGGGGATGAGACGCCCGGGCTCTACCGGCAGTCGGATGGGTTCGTCTACCTCCGCAACTCGAACGACCAAGGGGTCGCCAACGTTCGATTCTTCTTCGGCGATCCCGGTGATATTCCACTTGCCGGAGACTTCGACGGCGACGGCTGTGACACGGTCTCCATCTACAGACCATCTGAAGCCCGCGTCTACGCCATCAACGAGCTGGGGGCCAACGACGGAGGGCTGGGGGAAGCCGACTTCAACTATGTGTTCGGCAACCCCGGCGACAATCCCTTCGTCGGTGATTTCGACGCCGATCTCGTCGACGAGGTAGGACTACATCGCGAGTCAACCGGACTCGTCTACTTCCGATTGACTCACTCCCAGGGCAACGCAGACAGGCAATTCATCTTCGGTGATCCGGGCGACAAGATCGTCTCCGCGGACTGGGGGATCGTGGACGGTATCGAGACACCTGGACTGTTCCGCCCGTCCAGCTGCAACATCTTCCTGCGCTACACGAACAGCCAAGGGATCGCCGATCGAACGATGGTCTTGGGTGTTCCGAGCGGACTACCCGTAGCCGGGCACTTCGGTATCCTCCCCGGTGGTGGTGCCCCTCCCCCGGGTTGCCCTCCGCCCCCACAATCGGGCACTCTCCTGCCTGTCGGTTCCGATTGGGACCCGATCATCGCCGCACAGCCCGCCGGGACGACCTTCATCGTGCAATCCGGGGTGCACTACGGGCAGACGGCCAACCTGAAACACGGTGATTCGCTGATCGGGCAGCCGGGGGCGGTCCTCGATGGCATGAGGGTCGCGGATTGGGCGGTGGAGCCAAATCGAGCCAACGACGTCGTCATCAGGGGTCTCGAGATCCGCAACTACCACCCTGATCAGTACGCGCCCATAACCGCTCGTACCTACGAGGGAGCGACGGCAGGCATCGGATGGACAGTCGAGAATTGTGACCTGCATCACAACGGGTATGCCGGTCTGAACCTCTCCGACGGTTCGATCGCCCGCAACAACAAGATCCACCACAACGGCGTGATCGGTATCGAGGTTTCCTGGGTTGGGAAGGGCGCCCTGGTCGAAGGGAACGAGATCTACGGGAACAACACCACGCGGGTCGACGAGTACTACGAAGCGGGTGGGTCGAAGTTCGGGGAGACGAGGAACCTGATCGTCCGTGGCAACTACGTGCACGACAACAATGGCCCGGGGCTGTGGACCGACACCGACAACGTCAACACTCTCTATGAGAAGAACGTCGTGGCCAACAATTCGGGAGCAGGGATCTTCCATGAGATCTCATATTCGGCGACGATCCGCAACAACCAGGTTCGGGGCAACGGGTTCCGTAGCCGCGGCTGGCTGTGGGAGGGCGGGATAATGGTCGCCGGCGGTCAGAGCGTCGAGATCCACGGCAACGTCGTCGTCGACAACTACAACGGGATCACCCTGATCCAGCAAGACCGAGGGTCGGGGGCTCTTGGGCCCTACCTCCTCCGGGATGTCTCGGTCGATGACAACATCGTGGTCAGATCGGGAATTACCGGCGCCGCCCAAGACGTCGGTGACCCGTCGATCTTCACTGCGAGGAACATAACGTTCCAAAACAACGATTACGAGGATGTCGGCAGGTTCTCGTGGGCCGACCGATACCTGGCCTGGCCAGAGTGGCGTGGCTATGGGATGGACGTGACTGGGAGCTTCAGCTAGCCCGGGGCACGAAAAGCGACAACTGATGAGTCTCCCTGGGGCAGCCTCTGGCCGGACCGGGGGGAGCGCCCAGGTTGGAAAGGTGAAGGGAGAGCAACCGTGGCGGGAGGTTCGGGAGCCGGTGCGCGTCCTCTGCGAGCCGGGGAGATCGTTCAGATCAAGTCGGCGTCGGAGATCTTGGCCACCTTGGACGCAGAGGGGAAACTCGACGGGCTGCCGTTCATGCCCGAGATGCTCGAATACTGCGGTCAGACCGTCACCGTCTACAAGCGGGCCGACCGTACCTGTGACGCGATACTTTCCGACGGGCAACGACGGATGCAGGACGCGGTCTTTCTGACCGATCTCCGTTGTGATGGCGGCGCACACGGTGGCTGCCAAGCCGGCTGTTTGATCTTTTGGAAGGAAGCGTGGCTCCGTCGCCCGTCGGAGCAGCACGACATCGCTGAGGGCACCGGAGCTTCTGGCGAACAGGTCGACTCCGCAAGACTGTTTGCGGCCGCTCGACAGGTCACGGACAGCGATCCCACAGCCGAGCGCTTCATGTGTCAAGCGACCGAGATCGTCCGAGCCACTGCTCCGCTTCCGTGGTGGGAGCCAAGGCAGTACGTCCGTGAAGTGGCCACGGGCAACGCAGGCTTTTTCGAGATGTTCGTCGCCCTGCTCAAGTGGCTGCTCGTCATGGTCCAGAAGAAGGTCACGGGCAGTACGGTCCCATTGGTGCAGGGCAAACTCTCGAAGACTCCGAGGGAATTGCTCGACCTCCGTCCCGGTGAACTCGTTCGCGTGAAGACGAAGGAGGAGATTGCGAAGACGTTGGACCGCCGAAACCGCAACCGCGGCCTCACCTTTGACTCGGAGATGTTGCGCTACTGCGGAGGTGAGTTCCGCGTGCTCCGCCGGGTCAGTCGAATGATCAACGAGGGTACCGGTGAGCTGTTCGAACTACCGGGGGAATGCATCGTCCTGGACACCGTCATATGCACCGCGGAATACCATCGTCTATGTCGGCGCAGCCACTACCCGTACTGGCGGGAGATCTGGCTGACCAGGGTGACACAACCTGTCGAAATCATCAGCTCGGCCCAAACGGGCGAGCGGTAGACCGGCCAAGACGACCTCGCCTGTCGTCGATTCTGTGCAACAGGGTTCAATGCTCGTTCACGACCTGGCGGTGCCATAGCTCGAGGGTGAGCAGTTGCCAGATCTCTTTGGAACGATCGGTCATCCCGCTGCGGTCCTCGTCGATCATGGTGCGGACCGCGCTCTTGTCGAGCATCCCCGAACCGACCATGTGACCCAAGCCCACATACTCCTCGACCATCTCCTGCAGGTCACGTCGAATCCAGGCCCGA
Organism: Acidimicrobiia bacterium; assembly: GCA_048595045.1. Classification (GTDB taxonomy): domain Bacteria; phylum Actinomycetota; class Acidimicrobiia; order Spongiisociales; family ZC4RG35; genus JARDZU01. Next base: position 7,686 of record JBMDXS010000192.1, on the reverse strand, counting down.
AGCGGGGCACTGAAGAGACCCTTGGGGCGGTAGACGATCTCCTTGGGCAGCCACGGCAAAGAGGCCTCCTTGAGTATCGCCTTCCGCTCCCGACCCACGATCTTCTCGGCTCCGGGGATGGCGAAGGCCGCCTCGAAGACGTCCTTGTCTACGAACGGCACACGTACCTCGGTGGAGGCTGCCATGCTGGCCCTGTCGGTGTAGGCCAGGTTCAGGCTGGGGAGGAACATCTGGGTGTCCGTGAAACACATCCGATTGACTTGATCCTCACCGCGATAGGCCGAGTAGACCTCTCGATGCTCGTCGACCAGACCGTCCACTCGCACGGCCAGTTCCGGAGCGAGCAACTCTCCGAGTTGAGCCTGGTCGTAGTGGGTGTAGCTCCTCCGAAAAGCCGCTTCCTCGGGGAGACTGGCGAAGTCGACAAAGCGACGTGCCCACCGGGTCATGCGATAACCGCGCCTCTTGCTGGCGACCGGCAGGTGCTGAACCGTGGGCTCGATCAACTTCTCACGGAGCCATGGGGGGATGTGCCGATATCGAGAGGCGAGCAGGGCCGCGTAATGCTTGCGGTATCCCCCGAACAGCTCGTCGGCCCCCATGCCGGAGAGGAGCACCTTGACCCCGGCTTCTCGAGCTGCCCGGCAAATGAGGTAGGCGTTTATCGCGGCGGCATCGCCAATCGGCTCGTCCAGGTGGTGCACCAGCTTGGGGAGTAGGTCGGCCACGTCGGGAGCCAGTTCGACCTCGTGAAGGCGAATCCCATGCTCGGTGGCGATCTTCTTTGCGTAGGAGAAGTCGTCGGGCATGGCCTCGTAACGTTGGTCCTCGTCCCGGAAGGAGATGGTGTAACTGTCGATCTCGGTGTTGTGCCGCGTGGCCAGGACCGTGATGAGGCTCGAGTCGAGGCCACCGCTGAGGAAGGTCGCGACGGGCACATCCGCCACCAGGTGCGCAGCCACGGAATCCTCCATGACCTGGCCCAGGCGAGAGGCATCGAGTCTGTCCAGCCGACCCGACTCCCTGGCCCTCTCGGCGGTCGCTACCGGGTCCCAATATCGGTGCACGCGGCACCGACCCTCGGGACCGATCTCCAGCCAGGTCCCGGGGGCGAGCTTCTCGGCTCCCACGAACATGCAATGGCCTTCGGGAACCCAGGAGTACATGACCGAGGCCACCAACGCCGTCTCGTCGACACGAACCTCGTCCATCATCGGTCGTAGAGCCTTCAGCTCCGAGGCGAAGGCCAAGCCACCGTCCCGGGCCTGATAGAAGAGCGGCTTTATGCCGAAATGGTCGCGGGCGAGGATCAGTCTGCGGTTGGCAGTGTCGTAGAGGGCAAATGCAAACATCCCCCGCAGCCGGTCGAGACTGGCCGGTCCCCAGTGCCGCCAGGCCTCGAGCAAGACCTCTGAGTCCGATGAGGTCCGAAAGATCGCCCCTAGGGACGCCAGCTCGCTCTGCAACTGGCGGTAGTTGTAGATCTCCCCGTTGTAGATGAGGATCAAGCCATCCTTTTCGAACGGCTGGTTGGCCGCACTGGAGAGGTCGATGATCGATAGTCGTCGATGACACAGCCACACCGGTGGGCCCAGATCACCACTGTTCCAATGCCCGGCGGCGTCGGGCCCGCGGTGAGCTATGGCCAGTGAGACGGCCTCGGCGACCTCTGCGTCGAGAGACAAGTTGTAGCTACCGGCAATCCCGCACATCGGTCAGTCCGACTCCCCAATCGCAGTGAGCGAATGCCCCGATCGGTTCGCAAGCCGATGGGCCGCCCCTGACACGACCATCCCCAAACGGGATGATTCTATTCCGGGCGATGCAGGTATCAGATGCCCACGCCCGACCGGATGGCGGGGTGCCCGCCGTCGAACCGATTATGTCCTTCTAATCTGCCCCATCGTCGACCAGCAGCAACGCCTACGCCACAAACTCCCCGCCGGGATCGTCGACGCCTCTTTGGCCTCCCTCGCCACGTTCGCCGCCGGGCTGGCGGCGGTACGTTGGCTCCAGCCCGCCGAGCTGGGCACGTACTCGGTGATCTTCTCTGCCTTCCTGGTGGCCAGCCTGCTGCCGACCGAGCTGATCTACACCCCGGTCCAGGTCTCGATGATCAGGCTCGACGTGCAGCAGCGCTTGGGCGGCATCGTCCATTCCCTTGGGAAGGGTCTGCCTCCGGCGATGTTCGGCTGGGTCTTCATCTTGGTCGCCGGAGGTCTCATCTGGTGGCGGTCCGATCCCAGTGCGGTGGTGGAGTTGGCCATCACCGGGGTTGGGCTCACGGTCGTCTCCCCGATGCAAGACCACCTCCGCAGGGGCTTTCACATCGCGGAGAGATCCTGGGGAGCCGCCCTCATGTCCGGATCGCAGTTGCTGGCGGTCGTTGCTGCCCTTCTCGTCATGCGCTCGACGGCGGTGGACCCGGCTTGGGCGCCTTTGGGGAGTCTCGTGATCGCGAACACGATCTCGTTGGGCTTCGGTCTTTGGATCTCCAGGCAGGCCTGGCGGGTGCGGCACGCGGCTCCGGCGGTGACTGTCTCCGGGGGATGGCTGGCGGCCTCATCGGTCTCCGCCTACGGAGGGACACTGGCGGCGTCGGTGGTGATGACCTTGGTGGCCGGGCCCGAGATCGTGGGGTTCGCCGAGGCGGCCCGGGTGGCCGCCCAGCCGGTCCTGGTCGTCACGACCGGGGTCGCTGCCGCCCTGGCCTCGAGACATCTCCGGGCGGCGGCCACGGCGGATCGAAGCGCGGCCATCAAGGTCAACCAGTCCTTCTTCGTCGTGATAGCGGTGGCCGGGATCAGCTATCTCGCCATCGCCGGGTTCGCTTGGAGCCTCAATCCCCTGTTTGCGCTGATCCCACTCGCCTACGAGATTGCCTTCCTGGTCCCGGTCACGATTCTCTCCAACCTCGCTCTGAGCGCCACCTCGCCGCTTCGTGATCAGTTGATCGCGGCCCACATGGAAGTGCCGATGGCGAAGACCGATTTCGCCTCCCTGGTGATCCCCACCGTCGTCGCCACCACTGCCGGGGTCACCGGCGCCTTTGCCCGACCTCTTGGGATCATCGGACAGAACGTCTTTCGAACCCTCCGCTATCGGTCGACTTGGAGGTCGGCCTTCCCGGTGCGCTCAGAATAGTTTCAGGTAGAGAGAGAAGCCGAGACGGACGGCGAGCCATTTCCAGGAGAACGAGACCGTCTCGAACTGGGGTGACCCGAGCAATGCGATTATCCGCCGAGCCGAGTCGTTGTCGCCGGATCTGATAGACCGGTATGTGCCCCCCAGAATGAATTGATGCATGTGCCGGCTTCGACATCTCCGCGTCTCGCGGGGCGTCAGCACACCGAAGCCCTCGACCTCGTCGAACAAGGCGTTGATGCGGGACAGTGTGTCCTCGTTGAACATCCCGGTGGTGGTGGCGGAAGCATGGACCGTGTATGCCGAGATGACCTCGGTTTCGGTCGTTGCCCCGAAGGTGCCGAACAACCTTGCGTTCATCGCCAGATCGATGGCCGGCTCGGCCCAGGGCTCGAATCCCCCGGAGGCGGCGTAACTCTGGGCGCTCGCCACCAGACCGGGGACTCTGACATAGGAAGAGCTCGACAGCAGCGCCTTCAGAGCGTGGCGAGGGCCCATTCGCCGCCGGACCCGATGCCGCTCGGTCTTCATCGGCCTGCCGTCTATGTCCACGATCCTCACGCCAAAGACCCTGACGTCGTCGGGCAGGTGTCGGCCCAGGTTCGACAAGATCTTCTGGAGACCCCCGTCGAGGAGATAGTCGTCGTCGTGGACGAAGAGGATGTATTTGCCGCGGGCCCGCTCGATGAGCCTGTTGTGATTGACCGACATGGAAACCGGGGGAGTGTTCCGCGAATAGCCGACGGCAACTCCCTGCCGGGCCAGCTCGGAGACGGCCTCTGACGTAGCAGGGCCATCGGAGTTGTCCGACACGAGGACCTCGACCGGGTCACCGGGGGCGATCTGACCGAGCACGGCCCGCAGGTTTCGGAGGAGCAGGTCGGGTCGGTCCCTGGTCGGGACACAGATCGACAGGAGCACCTCTGATCCTGCTTCGAGTGAGGGCGAATTGGACGGCATCGGTCGCCCGCCATCGTCGTGGTCGATCCCAGACCAGGGCAATGGGCTGACCGACCCAAACCTCTTCCCCAAATACAGGGCTATTGGGGCTTTGCTACCCGACGGAGCCAGGTAGATTACCCCGGAGAGGCGCGGGGTTCGCGAGGGGCATGAGTTCGAGCAGCGTAGAAACCACCATCAGCTCTGCTGTCTGGCGCGACAGGAAGCTCGTCGGGACCATCGTGGTCATCGGTTTCCTCATCGGGCTCGCCCTCGGTTTCGTCGCCCGGACCTACGCCCCGATCGTGGCGGAGGCATCGTTCCTGGTGAGCGAAGCCCGGACGCCCACCGTTTTCGGCGCCAGCGACCCCGCCGACCAGGAACGTGTGGTGGCCGATCAGATCGCAATCCTCCAGTCTCCCGCGGTCCTCGCCGCCGCCGCCGAAAACCTGGCCGCCATCACCGGCGAGACCCTCAGTGTCGACGACTTCGAGAAGAAGCTCTCGATCCGGTGGTCCACCGACAGCAATGTCGCCACGGCTGCGTTCAGGGCCGACTCCCGAGAGGAGGCTATCGGGGGCGCCAACGCCCTCCTCGACGCGTATCAGGCGCTGCTCGAAGAACAAACGACCGCCAACAGCAGAGCGGCGATCCAGTTGATCGACGACGCCATCGCCGAGCAACAGGCGACGATCGATCGCCTCCAGGAGGACCTGTTGAATCGAGGCGAGGTGGAAGCGCTCAGCCTCCAGTTGCCGGGGTTGATCGAAAGAGCGGCGGATATCGTCGAACGGCTCGGAACGACCAACCAGGCCACGACGCGTCAAGCACTGGAAGAGGAGCTCGATTCGATCACCGGCCAGATCGAGGTGATCCGGCTCACGACGGATGTCGCGCCCGCCCAGGCGGTCGCTCCCAGTCTGCAGCGGACGCTCGAGAACGCCGTCGATGAGCAAGCGGCCTTGATCAGCAGGAGAAACGAGCTCGCAGTCGAGGCCGAAGTCAACAAGGCCCCGGCCGCCGTCTTCTCCCCCGCGCGCACCGTAGCCACGAACTCCGGGACTCTTCCTCTCCGTATCGCATTTGCCGGCGCCATGGTGGGATTGCTGGTGGGAGCCGCGGTCGCCTTCGCCCGCAGTTCTCGCACGGCCGTCGTCAACCATGGGGAAGAGGTCGCTCAGCTGATCGGCGCCCCCATGCTGGCCAACATCACCGACTTCCCCGGAGAGCAGATCTCTTCCGATCTTCCCGTCCGAGACCACCCACGATCGATCGCTGCCGAGGGTTTTCGGTTCCTCGCTGCATCCCTGCATGCCCGAGCACCTCATCTGGTCAACAGGTCCGTCGTGGTGGTCGGTATCGGGGTCGGGGGAGGGCAAACCACCACGACTGCCAACATGGCACTGGCGGCGGCCTCGGAGGGAGCCCGCGTCCTGATGATCGATGCCGACTTCGGCAATCAAGCTCTCACCCACATGTTCGGAGTCGATCCGCAGGAGGTCAAAGGGATCACAGACGTCGTCGCCGGGGATCTCCCGTTGGCCTCGGGGCTGACCGATATCGATGTGCCAAGGGGCGAGCTGAGTCTGATCAGCCGGGGCCAGGTGACCGTCGGGGCAGCAGGATTCTTCCGCAGCGAGGCAGCCGACACATTCCTCTACAAGCTTCGCAGCGAATCAGACCTCATCCTCGTCGACACCCCCCCACTCCTCCAGGTCGCATACGCCACCACCCTCGCCTCGAAGGTGGGTGCTGCGATCCTCGTCGTCCCCCGAGGTGCCCGAGTCCGGGACATCGAGGCGACCGCCGCTCATCTACGCGGCATCGGCACCGAGATTCTCGGCTTCGCCTTCAACCGCGCCCCCATCGAGTCTCGAGATCGGGCCTTGGTGGGTGCTTTCAAGGATGTCCCCGGCAAAGGTGATTCCTTGGAGCCGGTGACCCAGCGCCGGCGGGGCTGACCACGGCTCGGGTCACCTCGCCGCCGGTCTTGCTCCCCGACACCGGCCACCCGCCATGGCAGGAGCGATCCATCACGTCCCCGACCCGGATTCCCGCCGTGGTGCTCGGCGTGCTCCTGGCCGGCGACATGCTGGGCGACAAGGGCTTTGCCTATCTGCACGTGCCGGGGACTCCGATCTTCGTCGGGGAGGTGGCCCTGGCCGTCATCGCTGTCTATCTGATCCGGTTCTATCCGATAAACGACGACCGGCTCCGTTCTCCCGTTCGTCTGATACTGGTCGTCTTCCTGCTCTACAGCGCCGCTCGCACCCTGCCCTATCTGGGTCAGTACGGGCTCGACGCGCTGCGCGATGCCTCGCAGTGGTACTACGGGATCCTCGCCTTCTTCGTCGCTGATTACGTGCGCCGCCGTGGTATCGGACCCATCGTCGGGTGGTTCGGCAGGATCCTCCCCTGGTTCGTGCTTTGGGCACCGATCTCCCTGGTGTTGAGTCAGGCGCTCACGTCGCCCCTGGTGCCCGACTCCGATGTTCCGGTGACTGCCCACCGAGGATCGAACACTTCCGTCTTGCTCACCGCAGTCCTCGGGTTCATGTGGATGCTCGATGAAGCGGACAGCGGCATCAGCCGGCGCCAGAGAGCGGTCCTCACCGCTGTGAGTGGGCTATTCCTCGTTGTGGCCGGGATCCAGAACCGGGGCGGTCTTTTGGCGGCAATTGCCGGCCTTGGGCTGGTCTATTGGTACGCACGGTCCGAACAACGTCATTTCGTCGGGATCATTTGCACCCTCGTGTTCATCGTCGCCCTCATCTTCTCGGTGACCGACATGCGAGTGTCGTTCTTCTCCAACGCTCGGGACATCTCGGCGGAGCAATTGGTGGAGAATCTCGTCAGTGTCGTCAACCCCGATGCCGTTGCGACCTCGGGCGACCTCGTAGGCAACTCTTCGTGGCGTCTGGATCTGTGGAGCGAGATCTTCCGAGATGTCAACCTCAACTCCCCCGTCTTGGGGAAGGGCTATGGCATCAGCCTCGGCGAGGAGTACGGGTTCGAGGGAGCCGCCGAGACCGACCTCCGCTCCGCCCACAACTCGCACATGACCATCTTCGCTCGCAGTGGATATCTGGGAGTTGGTCTGTGGCTCCTGTTGTGGGTCATCTGGTTCATCGCAATGATGAGGTCGAGACTCGCCCTGGCGGCTCGAGGGCGCGATGTCGAGGCCTCGGTCGCAGTGGTGGCCATGGCCTGTGCCCTCGCCGTTCTCATCAATGCCGTCTTCGATCCCTCGATAGAAGGTCCCCCCGTGTCGGCTTGGATTTGGTCCATCTTCGGGCTCGGACTGGGTTTGATGTTGTTGAGCCGGCCCGATAGCACGGCTCCGCAGTTTCGATGACATGCCCTAAGGGGTAAAACGCTGATGGGACCCTATGGAATTTGCCTCATTCGACGTGTTCGCGCCGGATCCGGTGATCGCCACCGCGGTCCACAACGGCCATGGCTTGCGCCCGGAACTGGCCGAGGTGTCCGCCTTGGACGGGCACAGCCGCCTTCGTGAGGAAGACCCTCACACCGGGAGCGTTGCTCTTCGATTCGCCAACAATGTGGTGGTCCATCGTTCCCGTTTCGAGATCGACCTCAACC
>JBMDXS010000191.1:0-12359 GCA_048595045.1 Acidimicrobiia bacterium | reverse complement strand
CACTGTGAAGATCGGCTCGACGAATGAGCCCACCGGGCCGACGATCGTGTTCTCCAAGGTGGCCTGCATTCCCTCGCCGTCGAAGGTCGTACTCACCTCTCCGGCGCCGACATCGATCCGGAGATGCGAGGTGAGAGCAGCGGGTGTCAGTGTTGCCGCCCGGCCGTCCACCGAGATGTCGATGCCGTCCCCGATCGCCGCATTGAGGCTGTCGACGGTGGTCTGGGCCGACTCGTCGGTCACCGTGGGCATGATCTTCTCCACGTCGATCTCGATTCGATCGGGCGGCTGGATCAGGTCAAGGTGCCCTAGCTGATCAACGATCGAGTCGATGTCGGCTTCGGTGCCGACCACCCCCGGGACCAGCAACAGCCGACCCCGATCGTCGGTGTGTATCTCTGGATCGGCCACGACCACGGGTGTGAGGCCGGGGTGGTCGTCGAGAGCCACCTTCGCCTTCTCGGCATCGAAGGACCACACCTCATCGACAGCCTCTGTGATCAGACCGCCGAGGGCCCAGGACGAGAACTGGCGCCAGGGCGAGCCCTCGTGTCTGGTGGCCATGATGGCCGAGGCGGTGCTGGCTCGGTCGTAGTCGAAGCCGACTTCGCCCAATGGAACGGCCAGCTCACCCTGGCCGAAGTCGATCACCAAGTCGTGGCCGAGGACGTCCACGGCTCGGGCGTCGCTCTCCGCTTCGACCTCGGCCGGGGTCATCCCCTCCATGGGCCGGCCCGCATACGAGACGTTGTTGGCCACGGTCACACCCTCGCTCGACACATGACGGGACCAGGCCACACCGGCCAGGGCGAAGAGGATCAGGCCCAGAGCCAGGAAGGCCCAGGAGAAGATGGAGAGCGGGGCTGCGTGCTTGGCCAAGATGCCCCGTCATCGTACGAGGGGCGCCTTCCCAAGACGCAGCACGTAACTCGGGCACCGCGTTTCCGCGCCGGCCATGGAACGACAGCCCGCGCGCCGGTCGGCTTCCGGTTACCCGAGGCCCGGGGGCGCGGTGGTCGGGCGCTCCAATTATCCAGGGTCGGCCCGGGGCAAGGAGACCGGCAACGACGCAGACCCTTGACGCGTTTCTCGGCGCCGCGGTATATTGACCATCGACCTTCGGGTCCGGACAGACCGTTCGACCTTCGTGGCGGCTGTTCGACAACTGAAAGTTTCGATTGGAGGCATGCTGACGCGTCTGTTAGCATGCCTTGTCTGCGTTACGAACACCTGATCCGGATCCCTCAGGAGGCCCCCCTTGGTTTCGCGCGTTGCTGAGCGCTTTTCATTTGGAAAAATCCCCGAAGTCCTTCCCCTTCCCGACCTCCTCGCAGTCCAGCATGAATCTTTCAAGTGGTTCCTCGACGAGGGTTTCCGCGAGATCTTCGAAGAGATCAGCCCCATCGAGGACTTCACCGGCTCTCTCGCGCTCGAGCTGACCGATCATCGATTCGGCGAGCCTCAGATGAGTCTGGAGGAGGCCAAGGAGCGGGACCAGAACTACGCGATGCCCCTGTTCGTCACCGCACGGTTCATGAATCGGCAAACCGGCGAGATCAAGGAGCAGCAGGTCTTCCTCGGCGACTTCCCGATCATGACCGACAAGGGCGTCTTCATAATCAACGGGACCGAGCGGGTCATCGTCTCCCAGCTGGTGCGCTCGCCCGGCATCTACTTCGACGTTGCCCCGGACAAGACCTCGGACAAGGAGATCTTCTCGGGCAAGATCATCCCGGGCCGTGGCGCCTGGCTCGAGTTCGACACCGACAAGAAGGACACCATCGGCGTCAGGGTCGACCGCAAGCGGCGTCAGTACATCACTGCCTTCCTCAAGGCGCTGGGCATCGCCGAGACCGACGAGGAGATCCTCGAGATGTTCGATGGCGCCGAGTCGATCAGGAACACGATCGAGAAGGACACGGCGCACAGCAAGGAAGAGGCTCTGCTCGACCTGTACCGCAAGTTGCGGCCGGGTGAGCCGACGACAGTCGAGTCGGCGCGGGGCCTGATCCAGACCCTGTTCCGCAACCCCAAGCGCTACGACCTGACCAGGGTCGGCCGGTACAAGATCAGCCAGAAGTACCGCGAGGAGACCCCGAGCGACTACCGGTCCGAGGGGCTGCAACTGCTGCGTGACGAGGACATCATCGATGCGATCAAGTACCTAGTCGCCCTCCACGCCGGCGAGGCGACGATGATCACTCACACAGGCACCGAGGTGCAGGTCAACACCGACGACATCGACCACTTCGGCAACCGCCGTATCCGCACGGTCGGCGAGTTGGTGCAGAACCAGGTACGGGTCGGGCTCACCCGTCTCGAGCGCGTCGTCCGGGAGCGGATGACCACCCAGGATCCCGACGCCATCACGCCGCAGAGCCTGATCAACATCCGGCCTGTCACCGCTGCCATCAAGGAGTTCTTCGGGACTTCACAGCTCTCCCAGTTCATGGACCAACCCAACCCTCTGGCCGGCCTCACCCATCGGCGGCGTCTTTCGGCGCTGGGCCCCGGTGGGCTGTCGCGTGAACGAGCCGGGTTCGAGGTTCGTGACGTCCACCCCTCCCACTACGGGCGGATGTGCCCCATCGAGACGCCCGAAGGCCCGAACATCGGGCTCATCGGCTCCCTGGCCTCCTATGCCCGGGTCAACGAGTTCGGCTTCATCGAGACCCCGTACCGAAAGGTCGAGTCGGGCAAGGTGACGACCAAGGTCGAGTACCTCACCGCCATCGAGGAGGAGCGGTTCATCATCGCCCAGGCCAACGCCCCCCTCAAGGAGGACGGCTCGTTCCAGAACCCGCGGGTGCTGGTGCGCCGTGCCGGTGGCGAGGTCGAGTACGTCCCGCCGAAGGACGTCGACTACATGGACGTCTCCCCGAAGCAGATCGTGTCGGTCTCGACATCACTGATCCCGTTCCTCGAGCACGACGACGCCAACCGCGCCCTCATGGGCTCGAATATGCAGCGCCAGGCGGTGCCCCTCCTCACCTCCGACGCTCCGCTGGTGGGGACCGGGGTCGAGCAGCGTGCCGCCCAGGACTCCGGCGACATGATCGTCTCGCCTGTTGCCGGCGAGGTGGTCGAAGTAACCGGTGACGAGATCGTCATCAAGGAGAAGGAGACCAACAAGAAGCACACCTTCGTGCTCGACAAGTTCCGTCGCTCCAACCAGGGCACCTGCATGAACCACAAGCCCCTGGTCCGGGAGGGTGACACCGTCAAGGTAGGCGACGTCCTGGCCGACGGGCCATCCACCGAAACCGGAGAGCTGGCCCTGGGCCGGAACCTCCTGGTGGCGTTCATGCCCTGGCAGGGGCACAACTACGAAGACGCCATCATCATCTCCGAGCGCCTGGTCAAGGACGACGTCCTCACCTCGATCCACATCGAGGAGCATGAGATCGACGCCCGTGACACCAAGCTCGGTGCCGAGGAGATCACGAGGGACATCCCCAACGTGCCCGAGGAGGTCCTGGCCAACCTCGATGAAGAGGGCATCATCAGGGTCGGCGCCGAGGTCGGCCCCGGCGACTACCTGGTGGGCAAGGTCACACCGAAAGGCGAGACCGAGCTGACCCCGGAGGAGCGCCTGTTGCGAGCCATCTTCGGCGAGAAGGCCCGAGAGGTCCGTGACACCTCGTTGAAGGTGCCCCACGGAGAGACCGGCAAGGTCATCGCGGTCAAGGTCTTCAAACGGTCGGAGGGATACGACCTGCCTCCCGGTGTCAACGAACTGGTGCGGATCTACGTCGCCCAGCAGCGCAAGATCTCCGAAGGCGACAAGCTGGCCGGCCGGCACGGCAACAAGGGAGTGATCTCCAAGGTCCTCCCCGAGGAGGAGATGCCGTTCCTGGCCGACGGCACACCCGTCGACATCATCCTCTCCCCGCTCGGAGTGCCTTCCCGGATGAACCTCGGCCAGGTGCTCGAGACGCATCTGGGCTGGGCCGCGGCCCAGGGCTGGGAACCGTTCGAGGGCAAGAGCCCCGCGGTGGGCGGAGCCAAACCCTGGACCAAGGTGGCCACCCCGGTATTCGACGGGGCCCGCGAGGACGAGATCATGCAGGTGATCCAGAGCGCCCGGCCCAACCGGGACGGCGATCGCCTGGTCGGTGACGACGGCAAGGCCGTCCTCTACGACGGCCGGACCGGCGAGCCCTTCGACAGCCCGGTCACGGTTGGCTACATCTACATGCTGAAGCTGGTCCACCTGGTCGACGAGAAGATCCACGCCCGTTCGACCGGCCCCTACAGCATGATCACGCAACAGCCCCTCGGTGGGAAGGCCCAGTTCGGCGGGCAGCGGTTCGGTGAGATGGAGGTGTGGGCACTGGAGGCGTACGGCGCCGCCTACGCCCTCCAGGAGTTGCTCACCATCAAGTCCGACGACGTCCAGGGCCGGGTCAAGGTCTACGAGGCGATCGTCAAGGGCGACAACATCCCCGAGCCCGGCATCCCGGAGTCGTTCCGGGTGCTGGTCAAGGAGATGCAGAGCCTCTGCCTCAACGTCGAGATGCTCTCCGCCGGTGAGGAAGTGGAGCTGCGTGAGCTCGAAGAGGAGTCCTACCGCTCGGTGGAGACCCTGGGCATCGACCTGAGCCGCCCCGAGCGCCCCGACTCGGAATAGCACTTGGTTTCCAGATACGCACGCGCAATTGCTGACTAAGGACGGAAGACGAATTCATGGCGCAACAGCTGTTCGATGAACTGAAGATCGGCCTTGCCTCCAGCGACCAGATCCGGGCCTGGTCCTACGGCGAGGTCAAGAAGCCGGAGACAATCAACTACCGCACCCTCCGCCCCGAGAAGGAGGGCCTGTTCGACGAGCGCATCTTCGGTCCCCAGCGGGATTGGGAGTGCTACTGCGGCAAGTACAAGAGGATCCGGTACAAGGGGATCATCTGCGAGCGTTGCGGTGTCGAGGTGACCCGGTCCAAGGTGAGACGTGAGCGGATGGGCCACATCGAGCTCGCTGCACCGGTCACGCACATCTGGTTCTTCAAGGGTGTCCCCAGCCGTCTCGGCTATCTCCTCGACATGTCGCCCAAGGAGCTGGAGAAGGTCATCTACTTCGCCAGCTACATCATCACCTCGGTGGACGACGAGAAGCGGAAGAAGGACCTCCCCGAGCTCGAGGCCGCCATGAACGACGAGATCGAGGTTGTTCGCTCCGAGTTCGCCGAGTGGCATGAGATCCGTCTCGAGGCGCTCGAGGACGAGCTGGCCCGCATGGAGGAAGGCGGTGCCAAGAGTCAGGAGATCAACGCCCGCAAGAAGGAAGTCGAGCGGGAGATCAAGGACCGCCAGGAGCGGTCCGACCGCGAGGTCGAGTTGATCGAGGACGCATTCGACACGTTCCGCAAGTTCAAGCCCAAGGACCTGGTGGAGTCCGAGCAGCTGTGGCGTGAGATCTACTTCCGCTACGCCGACTACTTCGAGGGCGGCATGGGTGCCGAAGCCGTCAAGGCCCTGCTGGCCCATCTCGATCTCGACGTCGAGATGGAGAGCCTCGTGGCCAACCTCGACGCCGGCTCGGCGCAGAAGCGCCAGCGGGCCACCCAGCGGATGAAGGTGGTCAAGCCTTTCTGGGAGGGGGAGAACCGGCCCGAGGACATGATCCTCGAGACGGTGCCGGTGATCCCACCCGATCTGCGCCCCATGGTCCAGCTCGATGGTGGGCGGTTCGCCACCTCCGACCTGAACGATCTCTATCGCCGTGTGATCAACCGGAACAACCGGCTCAAGAGACTTCTCGACCTGGGCGCACCCGAGATCATCGTCAACAACGAGAAGCGGATGCTCCAGGAGGCCGTGGATGCCCTCTTCGACAACGGGCGGCGCGGCCGTGCGGTGACCGGGCCGGGCAATCGGGCCCTCAAGTCTCTGTCCGACATGCTGAAGGGCAAGCAGGGACGATTCCGTCAGAACCTGCTGGGCAAGCGCGTCGACTACTCGGGTCGCTCGGTCATCGTGGTCGGGCCCCAGCTGAAGCTGCACCAGTGCGGTCTGCCCAAGATCATGGCACTCGAGCTGTTCAAGCCATTCGTGATGAAGCGACTGGTCGACCTGGATCTGGCCCAGAACATCAAGGCGGCGAAGAGGATGGTGGAGCGCCAGCGCCCCCAGGTGTGGGATGTGCTCTCCGACGTCATCCAGGAGCACCCGGTCCTCCTCAACCGGGCCCCGACGCTGCACCGTCTCGGCATCCAGGCGTTCGAGCCGGTCCTCGTCGAGGGCAAGGCCATCCAGATCCACCCGTTGGTGTGTGAGGCGTTCAACGCCGACTTCGACGGTGACCAGATGGCGGTGCACCTGCCCCTGTCCGCCGAGGCGCAGGCCGAGGCCCGGGTCCTGATGCTCAGCTCGAACAACGTGCTGTCACCTGCCTCGGGACGGCCCATCGTCACCCCGTCCCAGGACATGGTCATCGGGATCTACTACCTGTCCGAGCACATCGAGGAGGCCAAGGGCGCCGGCCGCCATTTCGCCGACTTCGACGAGGCCATGATGGCCTATGAGATCGGCGAGTTGTCGATCCATGCCCCGATCAAGATCAGACTCGGTGATCTCACCGGGGATCCCGAGCTCCATGCCGATCTCAAGCCGACCCTGGGCAGCCTCCTCACCGAGGAGCCGCTGAGCCCGACGGGATTGTCCGAGACCACCCTGGGACGGGTCATCATCAACCAGGTGCTGCCCGAGGGATTCCCCTTCGTCGACTCGGTGGTCATGAAGTCGGACATCCGGAGGCTGATCGAGACCGTCATCGAGCGGTACCCCAGATCTGCCGTGGCCGAGATGCTCGACGGGATCAAGGATCTCGGGTTCCAGTTCGCCACCCGGGCCGGGCTCACCATCGCCCTCGACGACGTCAAGACCCCGGTGGAAAAGCCCCAGATCCTGGCCGAGTACGAGGAGCGGGCCGAAAAGGTGCAGAGTCTCTATCAGAAGGGCGTCGTCACCGACGAGGAGCGTCGCCAGGAGCTGATCGAGATCTGGACGGAGGCCACCGAGAAGGTAACCGATGCGATGAAGGCCGGCATCAAGTCGGAGCGTTTCAACGCCCTCGACATGATGGTCGGCTCCGGTGCTCGCGGGAACATGATGCAGGTGCGCCAGATCGCCGGTATGCGCGGGCTGGTGGCCAACCCGAAGGGTGACATCATCCCCCGACCGATCATCGCCAACTTCAGGGAAGGCCTTTCGGTCCTCGAGTACTTCATATCGACGCACGGCGCGCGCAAGGGCCTCGCCGACACTGCCCTCCGCACCGCCGACTCGGGCTATCTGACCCGCCGCCTCGTCGATGTCTCACAGGAGATGATCATCCTCGACGACGACTGTGGCACCGACAAGGGGATCACGATCTCGGTGGTCGATGAGCGCGGGGCCAAGATCCGCAACCTCCGCTCACGCATCTATGGGCGGGTGCTCGCTGACGATCTGAAGGAGGGCCGCACCCTGGTGGCCACGGTCGACGATGAGAAGCTGAGGGCCGGGGTCGTGCTCGGTACCAAGGAGCTGCACGCCATCGAGGAGGCCGACATCGAGTCGGTTCGAGTCCGTTCGCCACTCACCTGTGACACCAGAGGCGGCGTCTGCCAGGCCTGTTACGGCCTGTCGCTCGCCACCGGTCGAACCGTCGAGACGGGCGAAGCCGTGGGGATCATGGCCGCTCAGTCGATCGGCGAGCCTGGTACCCAGCTCACCATGCGCACCTTCCACACCGGGGGTGTGGCCGGTGAGGACATCACCCACGGGCTTCCCCGCGTGGTCGAGCTGTTCGAGGCCCGCACCCCCAAGGGGAAGGCGGTCATCTCCGATCTCAGTGGTGTGGTCACCCTGGTCGAAGACACCGAGGGAAGACGCGTCCTGATCGAGAATGGTGACGAGGAAGCGGTGTATCCGATCTCCCGTTACGCCAAGCTCCGGGTAGCCAACGGTGTCGATATCGAGGCAGGCACCCAGCTCACCGAGGGCCCGCTCGATCCCAAGGAGGTGCTCGAGATCCGCGGGGTGCGCGCCACCCAGCAGTACCTGGTCGATCAGGTCCAGGAGGTGTACCGGTCGCAGGGTGTCGAGATCCACGACAAGCACATCGAGATGATCGTCCGCCAGATGTTGCGGAGGGTTCGGGTGGTCTCGCCCAACGAGTCCGACTTCCTGCCCGCGGCGCTGGTCGACGACCAGACCTTCCGGGATGCCAACCGTGAGCTGGTCACCGCCGGCAAGCGGCCGGCAGAGGGGCGTCCGGAGCTGATGGGGATCACCAAGGCCTCATTGGCCACCGACTCGTGGCTGTCGGCCGCCTCCTTCCAGGAGACGACACGGGTGCTCACCGATGCCGCCATCCAGGGGCGCTCCGACTTCATGCGGGGCCTCAAGGAGAACGTGATCATCGGCAAGCTGATCCCGGCCGGGACCGGCGCCCAGCAATACCAGATGCTCCAGCCGGCGCTCCCCGGCGCCACCACCGTCGCCTCACTCGGCTTCCTCGAGGGAGGGCTCAGCGCCCCAGGCGAGGACGACGGTCTTCCCGAGGACCCTGCCGAGTGGCTCGCCTCCCTGGGCGGCAACCTGGGTGGGGGCGACGACGAAGAGGAGTAGCCTCGCTATCTCCCAACAGGGAGCATGCTCCCCTCCGCGAACCAGGAAAGAACCGCCCGGCCGGGCGGTTCTTTCACAGGGACCGCCCGCCAGACGACATTTGGGGCCGCGACAAGGGTGGCAGGACCCGAGCGCACCAAATTTGGCCCTAATCACAGAACCCACATAGAATGCGGTCTCCGTCCGGGGGCCGCTCGCGATTCGAGCGCGACTGGATGGGCCGGGCGCTTGTGCCCGGGCAAGCAGGTTTCACCGCAAGGTTTTCACAGCAGGTCCGGTCCCTTGGGCTGCGCCCGGGACCGTTTGCTGGCCAAATAGGAGCAACATGCCGACCATCGAGCAACTTGTCCGCGAGGGCAGGAAGCCAAAGAAGAAGAAGGCGAAGACCGCGGCGCTTGGCGGCGCCCCGCAGCGGCGCGGCGTTTGCACCCGCGTCTACACCGTCACCCCGAAGAAGCCGAACTCGGCGCTTCGCAAGGTCGCGCGTGTCCGTCTCTCTTCCCAGGTCGAGGTGACCGCTTATATCCCTGGCGAGGGCCACAACCTCCAGGAGCACAGCATCGTGCTGGTACGTGGTGGCCGTGTCCGCGACCTTCCCGGGGTCCGCTACAAGGTGATCAGAGGCGCCCTCGACGCCTCGGGCGTGAACGATCGCCGGCAAGCCCGCAGCCGATACGGATCGAAGAAGGTCTCCTGATGCGTCGGGCGCCAGCACAGAAACGCAAGATCGAGCCGGACCCGGTATTCCGCAGCGTCCTCGTCAGCAAGGTCATCAACAAGGTCCTGTGGAAGGGGAAGAAGAACACGGCCCGGGAGATCGTGTACGGGGCCCTGGAGATCGTGGAGCAGCGCACCAGCCAGGATCCGAGTGTGATCCTGAAGCGGGCGGTCGACAACATCCGCCCTCAGGTCGAGGTTCGGTCTCGCCGGGTGGGGGGGAGCTCCTACCAGGTGCCGGTCGAGGTCTCCGCCCGGCGACAGGAGACCCTGGCCATTCGATGGCTGGTCAACTTCGCCAGACAGCGGCGCGAGCCGACCATGGCGATGCGGCTGGCCAACGAGATCCTCGATGCGTCAAACTACACCGGGGCTGCGATAAAGCGCAAGGAAGACGTTCACAAGATGGCGGAGTCCAACAAGGCGTTCGCCCACTACCGCTGGTAACCCGACGGTCCCAACGGAGTAACTGACAAGAGATACCCCCGAACGTTCCAGCAGGCGGGCCCGACACCGAAACGGCCCCGAACCGCAGGACGTGGGACGTTCACAACCGCATATCGAGTCGGAGTAATAGAGAAGGAAATGAGCAACGGAAACGCTGCCATCTCGCATCTGCGCCAGGTGCCGCTGAGCCGTACCCGCAACATCGGGATCATGGCTCATATCGACGCGGGCAAGACCACGTTGACCGAGCGCATCCTCTATTACACCGGTCGCAACTACAAGATCGGTGAGGTCCACGAGGGCGCGGCCACGATGGACTGGATGGAGCAGGAACAGGAGCGCGGCATCACCATCACCTCCGCCGCAACCACCTGCGTCTGGCACGACCACTGGATCAACATCATCGACACCCCGGGCCACGTCGACTTCACCGTCGAGGTGGAGCGGGCCCTTCGCGTGCTCGACGGCGCCATCGCTGTGTTCGACGGGGTGGCCGGCGTGGAGCCACAGTCGGAGACGGTGTGGCGTCAGGCCGACCGATATGGCGTCCCCCGGATCTGTTTCATCAACAAGCTCGACCGCACCGGTGCCGACTTCTACTTCGACGTCCAGTCGATCATCGACCGGCTCGGCGGCCGGCCGCTCGTCCTCCAGCTGCCCATCGGCTCGGAGGCCGACTTCACCGGTGTCGTCGACCTGATCGAGATGAAGGCGCATGTTTGGAAGGGTGACGACGGGAAGCACTGGGACACCACCGAAATCCCGGCCGAGCTCGCCGAGAGGGCCGCCGAGTACCGGGAGAAGCTGTTGGAGGCGGTGGCCGAGACCTCGGAGGAGCTGCTCGAGGTGTACCTCGAGAATGGCGACCTGACCTCGAAGGAGATCCAGGAGGGGGTGCGCAACGGCACCATCGGCCGGGACTTCACGCCCGTCCTGTGTGGCTCTGCCTTCAAGAACAAGGGGGTCCAGCTGCTGCTCGACGCCGTCGTCGCCTATCTCCCCAGCCCGGCCGACCTTCCCCCGATCAAGGGCTTCAAGCCGGGTGACGAAGAGGTGATCATCGAGCGTGCCGCCGAAGATGGGGAGCCTTTCTCCGCTCTTGCCTTCAAGATCATGTCCGATCCCCATGTCGGCAAGCTGACCTACTTCCGGGTCTACTCGGGTCATGCCGCCAAGGGGGACACCGTGCTCAACACGGCTACGGGTCAGCGCGAGCGTCTCGGCCGCATCCTGAGGATGCACGCCAACTCGCGCGAGGACATCGACGATGTCTTCACCGGCGACATCGTCGCCGGCATCGGGTTCAAGAACACCACCACCGGTGACACCCTCTCCGAGCTGAGCAACTCGATTCAGCTCGAGTCGATGGAGTTTCCTGCACCGGTCATCTCGGTCGCCATCGAGCCCAAGACCAAGTCCGACGACGAGAAGCTCTCCGAGTCCCTGCACCGGTTGTCGGAAGAAGACCCGACCTTCCTGGTCCGGACCGACGAGGAGACCGGGCAGACCATCATCTCCGGGATGGGGGAGCTCCATCTGGAGATCCTCGTCGACCGTCTTCTCCGCGAGTTCAGGGTCGATGCCACGGTGGGCAAGCCTCAGGTCGCCTACCGGGAGACCATCCGCAGGGCGATCGACAAGGTCGAGTACCGACATGTCAAGCAGACAGGTGGCAAGGGCCAGTACGCCCACGTCGTCATCAACCTGGAGCCCACGGGTCCCGGAGGTGGCTACGAGTTCGTCGACTTGATCAAGGGAGGGCGGGTGCCCCGGGAGTACATCCCGTCGGTCGACGACGGCATCGAGGCCGCGCTCGACCAGGGCATCGTGGCCGGCTATCCCCTCGTCGACGTACGGGCCACCCTGGTCGACGGTTCGTCCCATGACGTCGACTCCTCGGAGATGGCCTTCAAGATCGCCGGGTCGATGGCCCTCCAGGAGGCCGCCCGCAAGGCGGGGGTCAAGCTGCTCGAGCCGATCATGGAGGTCGAGGTGACCACTCCCGACGAGTACATGGGTGACGTGATCGGCGACCTCAACTCTCGAAGGGGCAAGGTCGAGGGCATGACGCAACGGGGCAACAGCCAAGTGATCCGGGCCCAGGTCCCGATGTCGGAGATGTTCGGGTATGCCACGGACCTCCGCTCCAAGACACAAGGACGGGCCACCTATTCAATGCAGTTTCACTCCTATCAGGACGTTCCCGACTCGATCGCCGAAGACATCGTGGCGAGCCGGCGCGGGCCCTCCTGAGGAGTCAATTGAATCTGGGGGGCGACCCCCAGACCCCCGCAGTGAGAAGACCGTAGAGACAGAGATAGAGGAGCCAAGAGGAAATGGCGAAGGCGAAGTTTGAGCGTACGAAGCCTCATGTGAATGTGGGGACGATGGGTCATATTGATCATGGGAAGACGACGTTGACGGCTGCGATCACTCGGGTGCTGTCGGAGCGGGTGGGTGGTTCGAATCAGATGACGTCGTTTGACATGATTGATAAGGCGCCTGAGGAGCGTGAGCGGGGGATCACGATTCAGATTGCTCATGTCGAGTATGAGACTGAGGCTCGTCATTATGCGCATGTGGAT
>JBMDXS010000190.1:0-8454 GCA_048595045.1 Acidimicrobiia bacterium | reverse complement strand
CGCCGGGTCGGGCTGGGCGACCCAGGCCAGATTCGTGGTCTGCCATACGTCAGAGCCCCCTTGGAGGTTGGCGGTCTGGAGCAGCTCCGAGGTGGGGCCGAAGTTGGGGGTGATCTCGATCCCTATGGCCTCCAGATCGGCACGGGCGAGCTCGAAGTGGAGATCGCGCGCCTCGTTGTCCGATGTGGTGGCCCAGGAGAAGGAGAGCCGCTCGCCATTGCATACATGGATCCCGTCCTCCCCACGCACGCAGCCGTTGGTCGACAGGAGGCCTTCGGCTGCAGCCGGGTCGTACGGGAAGAGGCTGTTGTAGTGGTCCTCGTAGGAGGCGGTGCCATTGAGCCAAACGGAGTTGCCGAGCAGCTGCGCGTCGGGTGTGATCGGGCGCACCACCGCATCCATGATGGCTTCCCGGTTGATGCCCTGGGTGAAGGCCTGGCGAACGAACAGCTGCTGGAGACGCAGGTCGTCCTGGTTGAATCCGAAGTACTCCCACACCGGCCCGACCCCGGTGACCCACTCGATGCCGTCGATGCTGTCCACCTCCTCCATCAGCGACACGTAAGGCTGCGGGTAGAAGACATCGATGTCCCCGTCGTCGAGCGCGTCGGCCCCGGCTGCGGCATCCGGATGGAACACGATGTTGAGTGTCTGCACATCACCCCGAGCCTCCCCCCAGTAGTCGGGGTTGCGAGCGAGGACGATTCGATCCTCGGGCTCCCACTCGACGAAGGTGAACGGCCCCGAGCCCATGGTGATGGCATCGTCCCAGGCGGTGTCGAATGGTTGGCCCTCGAGGACGTGGGCGGGGAGGATCGTGCTGAACAACGTCTGCCACGGGGCGTAGATCTCGTCGAATGCGAACAGGACGGTCTTCTCGTCGACCACCTCGTAACCGGTGATCAGGTGGTAGCCCTCCCGGCTGGCGATGTCATATGCGGGATCGGCGACGGTCTCGTAGGTGAACACGAAGTCGTTGGCGGTGACCGGGGTGCCGTCCGCCCACGCCGCCTCGGGCCGGATGTGATACCTGACACAAAACGTGTCGCGGCATTCGCCAAGTGAGAGAGTGGTCGTGGTCGCCTCGGTGGTGGTGGTGGTGGTCGGGAGGGTGGTCGTCACAGGGCCGGTGGTAGTCGTCGGCTCGGCCTCCCCGGTGCAGGCCACGAGGAGCATGGCCAGGGCCAGTGGCATCGCCAGCCAGCTGCCCGTGGCCCCCTGTTCACGCCCCCCCGAGGTCATGTCGTGGGAGTCGGCTCTGGTTGGTCGTCGAGGATCACCTCGTGCTGGCTCCGTGTCTCGGAGATGAGGGCCTGGATGATGCCGGCCATGGGCAGGGCGAGGATGACCCCGATGGGGCCGAGCAGGGCGGACCCGACGATGATTGCGCCGATGGACACGGCAGGGTGGATCTCCATCGTGCGCTGGGTGATGCGAGGGGCGATCAGGTAGTTCTCGATCTGTTGATACGCCAGGAAGTAGAGGATCACCCACACCATCGTGCTCACACCACGCGAGGACAGTGCGACGATGGCAGGCAGTATCGCGGCCAGATAGGTCCCCACCACCGGGATGAACTGGCTGAGCACACCCACCCAGATCCCGAGCGATATGGCGAACGGCACATCGAGGAGCGTCAAGAACAGGGCGGTGAGAACACCACTCACCAGAGCGAGGATCAGCCGGGAGTAGATGTAGCCCCCCATCTTCTCGACGGCCACGTCCCAGATGTGGAGGGCGTCGCGCTGTCGTTTCGCATTCATGGTGGAAAGCACGGTCCGCTGCAGCTTGGGGAGCTCGGCGACCATGTAGAAGGCGAAGATGCCCACCGTTATCACGAAGAAGAGGAAACTGAAGACACCGGTCGTGACGCTGACCACTCCACCGAGAATCGTGCCGCCCGCCCCCAGGATCAGGTCGGGGAGGCCGGCTGCCTCCTGCTGGAGAGACTCGGTCGAGATTTCCACGTTGAGCCAGGAGCTGAGCTGTTCGGACACGGTCTCGATGTAGACGGGGAGCTGATCGATCAACTCGTTGAACTGATTGACGAACAGCGGGACGAGAAGCATCAGGAACAGGGCGAAGAGGATCAAGCCCACCAGGAACACCATGCCGGTGGCCAGCCCCCTTCGCCATCCCCGCTTCTCGAGGAAGTGAACCGCCGGCTCGATGGCCACGGCGATGAACAGGGCCACGAAGAGCATGAAGAGCAGGTTCCGCAGACGAAAGAGCAGATAGAGCGCTGCCGCGGTGAGGAGCAGGACCCCGGCCACGACCAGCGTGCGTCTGCGAAAGACCCGGTTGTCGAGATGATCGTGGTGGCCCTCGTCCATCGGTGAGGAGAGTAGGCAGGAGAGGGCCGGTAGACCGGCAGCGATCTACCCTCGACGACGATGACGACGGGACCAGGAGACACAGTGCGGGGGTCGGGGGGTCGCCCCCCGGAGGAGATGCGGGAGTCCCCAGAAGAGATCGTTTGGCGGCCGACGCTCGAACAGGTTTCGACCTCCAGGACCAGGGCATTCATGGAGACCCACGGAATCGCCACCGTCGCAGAGCTGCGGTCCAGGTCCACCCGCGACCCAGAGTGGTTCTGGGCGGCCGTGGTCGACCATCTGGGGCTGCCATTCGACAGCGAGTGGCGGGCGGTCCGCGACACCTCCCGTGGTCATGCCTGGGCCACCTGGTTCGTCGGGAGCCGATTCAACCTGAGTCGTGCCTGCGTCGACCGATGGGCCGAGGAGGACCCGGGCAGGGTTGCCGTTCGCAGCGAGAAGGAGACGGGCGAGAGACGTGAGCTGTCCTTTGGCCAACTCCGGGAGGAGGTGAGCCGTCTGGCCGGGGCGCTCAACGGGCTCGGTGTGTCGAGAGGTGACGCCGTCGCCGTCTTTCTCCCCATGAGCCAGGAGGCGGTGGTGGCGTTGCTGGCGGTTGCCCGCCTTGGGGCGATCTTCATCCCGGTGTTCTCCGGGTACGCCGCCGACGCCGTGGCCACCAGGTTGGAGGACCCCCGGCCCCGGACCCTCATCTGCGCCAACGGGTTCCAGCGCCGCGGCGCTCTCGTGGAGATGAAAGAGGTAGCCGACGAGGCGGTGGACATGGTGGGTGGCATCGACACTGTCATCGTTCTCGACTACACCCACCGAGCCGAGACCCCGATCAGAGCGGGGCGTGATCATTGGTGGCACGACCTGGTGCCGGTCGCCGAAGCGGTCGGGCCCGCTCCCACCGGCGCCGAGGACCCCGTCCTGATCGCATACACGTCGGGCACCACCGGCCGGCCCAAGGGCGCGGTGCATGTACAGGCCGGCCTCACGGTGAAACTGGCCGCGGAAGGTGCCTTCCACGCCGAGATCGGCCGGGAGGACGTGGTGATGTGGGCCACGGACATGGGATGGATCATGGGACCGTGGACGGTCGTTGCCGCCCTCTCCAACGGCGCAGCGATCGCCACTTATGACGGGGCTCCGGATCATCCCGGCCCTGACCGGCTCTGGGGGGTGGCCTCCAGGCTCGGCGTCACATTCCTTGGCATCTCACCCACACTGATCAGGGCGCTGCAGCCACACGGTGCCGAGCAGGCGAGCAGGCACGACCTGTCCCGCCTCCACACCTTCGGGTCGACCGGCGAGCCATGGAACCCCGGCCCCTGGTGGTGGCTGTTCGACGACGTGGGGGGTCGGACCAGGCCCATAGTGAACATATCCGGGGGTACGGAGATCGGGGCGGTCATCGTGGGGGTGAACCTGCTCGACGGGCTCAAGCCGACATCGGTGGGCGCGCCGTCGTTGGGCGTGGATGCCGACATCTTCGACCAGAAGGGGAACCCGGTGCGGGGCGAGGTCGGCGAGTTGGTGATCCGCGGCTCCTGGCCCGGGATGACCCGAGGGTTCTGGGGCGAACCGGACCGATACCTCGAGACCTACTGGTCACGCTTCCCCGACGTCTGGGTCCATGGTGATTGGGCGTCGATAGATGCCGATGGCTTCTGGTTTCTACACGGGAGATCCGACGACACCCTGAACATCGCGGGCAAGCGGATCGGGCCTGCGGAGATCGAGTCGGCGGTGGTGGCCTTGCCCGAGGTCACAATGGCGGCAGCCATCGGCATGCCCGACGATGTGAAGGGCGAATCCATCGCGGTCTACGTCGTCCCTGCACCGGGCATCGTCGTCGACGAGAAGCTGACAGAGCGGGTGGAGGCGGCTGTGACCGGGAACCTGGGCAAGGCCTTCCGGCCCGGGAGCATCAAGTGGGTCGAGGATCTGCCCCGAACCCGTTCCGCCAAGATCATGCGTCGGGTGATCAAGGCCGTGGCCTTGGGCCAGGAGCCTGGTGATCTGTCCGGCCTGGAGAACCCGGAGAGCCTGCGGGGACTGTGATCACTCTGTCCGGACCTTCCGCGCGAAACAGCCCGAATCCTCGCGGAATGGAAAAGACGAACCGTCGATTACCCGGCGAACACCTCGCGCGGGGCGGCAAAATGGCAGGCGGCGAGGGTGTCGAAGTGCTCCACCAGTGGGGGCTCCACCTCGGCGCAGATCTCTTGCGCCTTCCAACACCGGGTCCGGAAATGACAACCCGAGGGAGGGTTGGCCGCCGAGGGAACATCTCCCTGCAGGAGGATCCGATTCTCGCCTTGGAAGCTGGGGTCGGGCACCGGCACCGCGGAGAGCAGCGCCTGGGTATAGGGGTGTGACGGATTGCCGTAGAGATCGGACTCGACACCCTCCTCGACGATCTTGCCCAGGTACATCACGGCCACCCGGTCGGAGATGTGACGGACCACCGATAGGTCGTGGGCGATGAAGATGTATGAGAGGTTGAACTCGTCCTGGATGTCCTCCAGCAGGTTGACCACCTGGGCCTGCACCGACACGTCGAGGGCCGACACCGGCTCGTCGCAGATGATGACGCTCGGGTTGAGCGCCAGTGCCCGGGCCACCCCGATCCGCTGACGCTGGCCGCCGGAGAACTGATGCGGGTAGCGGTTGACGTGGTTGGGGTTGAGCCCGACCAGCTCCAGGAGTTGGCGAACCCGATCCCCCACCTTCGCCCTGGGCAGCAGGCCACTATGGATCGACCAGGGCTCGGCAATGATGTCACCCACCGTCATCCGCGGGTTCAACGAGGCGTAGGGGTCCTGGAAGATGATCTGGATGTGCTGGCGGAGCTCACGCATGTCGCCCTTCCCCAGCGAGAAGATGTCGGTCCCCTTGTACAGAGCCTGTCCCGACGTGGGCTCGATCAACCTGAGCAAGGTCCGGGCCACGGTGGACTTTCCACAACCCGACTCACCGACCAGCCCCAGTGTCTCACCGGGCATCAGGTCGAAGCTGACCCCGTCGACGGCCTTGATGGATCCCACCTGGCGCCGGAACACACCCTGACGTATGGGGTAGTGCTTGACCAGGTCGCGGACGGAGAGGATCGGCTCAGGCATCGTAGAACACCTCGGCGAAGTGGCAGGCGGAGCTCCGTCCCTCTTCGATCACACGCAGAGGCGGATCGTCGGTTCGGCAGACGTCCTGGGCATAGTCGCATCGAGGGTGGAAGGGGCATCCGGATGGGATGGCGAGGAGGTCGGGTGGCGACCCCTTGATCGGGGAGAGCCGGCCACCCTTGTGGTCGGGACGGACCAGCGATCGCATCAGGCCCTCGGTGTAGGGGTGATAGGGCCGCGCGAAGAGCTCACCGATGTCGGCGTTCTCGACGACCTCTGCGGCATACATCACCGAGACCCGGTCGGCGACCTCGGCCACCACCCCAAGGTCATGGGTGATCAGGATGAGACCCATCCCTGTTTGTTGCTGCAGCTCGGCCAACAGCTCCATGATCTGGGCCTGGACGGTGACGTCGAGAGCGGTGGTGGGCTCGTCGGCGATAAGCACATCTGGGTCTAGGGCGAGGGCCATCGCGATCATCACCCGCTGCCGCATTCCACCCGAGAACTCGTGGGGGTAGGCGTTGACCCGCTCGGCCGCGGAAGGGATCTTCACCATCTCCATGAGCTCGACGGCCCTTTTGAAGCCCTCCGACTTCGACATCCCACGATGCTTGCGGAACATCTCCGCGATCTGCCACCCGACAGAGAACACAGGATTCAGGGCGGTGAGCGCGTCCTGGAAGATCATCGAGATACGGTCGCCCCGAACCTGCCGTCGCTCCTTCTCCTCCATCTTGAGGACGTCCTTGCCCCGGAACAGGATCTCCCCCCCGGTGACGAACCCCGGTGGAGAGTCGATGATGCCCATGACCGCCTGGGCACTGACCGTCTTGCCCGACCCCGACTCGCCGACGATGGCCAGGGTCTCCCCCTTGTCGACGTGGTAGCTGACTTTGTTGGACGCCTTGACCGTTCCCGATCGCATCCGGAACTCGACCTCGAGATCGCGCACCTCGAGCAGGACCCCGGTGTCGGGCCGGTGCGGATCGTACGCGGTGTCCAAAGGGGTGACTTTGGTCATCGCAACTTGGGATCGAGGGCGTCTCGCAGGGCGTCCCCCATGAGGATGAACGAGAACACGGTCACGCTCAGGAACAGGCCGGGGAAGAAGAGGAGGTGGGGGGCCTCGAGGATCCGGTTCTGTGCCACCGAGATCATCAGTCCCCAGGAGATGGCAGGCAGCTGCAGCCCGACGTTGAGGAACGACAACGTCGCCTCGACTGCGATCACCACCCCGACGGTGATCGTGGCATAGACGATGACGGGAGTGATCCCGTTGGGGAGCACGTGCCGGGTGATTATTCGCCAGTCGCTGGCTCCGAGGGCGCGGGCGGCGTCGACATAGTCGAGCTCGCGGACCGAGAGCACAGACGAGCGCATCAGACGAAGCATGGTGGGCCAGCCGAACACGACGAGCACGGCGCTCACCGTCCATACACTCTTGCTGCCCAGGGCGTTGAGCATGACGATGCCGGCCAGGATCAGCGGGATGGCGAAGAAGATGTCGGCCAAGCGGGCCAGCACCGAGTCGATCCAACCACCTTTGTACCCGGCGAGGGAGCCGAGCGTGACCGCGATCAACGTCGAGAACAGGGTGACTATCACTCCGATTGCGACCGAGTTGCGCGCCCCGTGGATGGTGCGCGAGTAGTAGTCACAGCCCTGCAGATCGAAACCGAACCAGTGCTCTGCGCTCGGGGGCTGCAGCGCATCGAGCAAATTGCAGTCACGCGGGTCGACCGACGTGAACAGGGTGGGGAACAACGCCATGACCACCATCAGGACGATGATCACCGCCGAGATGATGAAGGTCGGCTTCCGTCTCAGCTCCTTCCAGGCATCGCTCCACAAGCTGGCCGGCTTCCCCTGTGGTGCACCGGCCGGAACCACCTCGGGCATGGCGACATCGGGTGCGAGGACCGCCTCTGTCGGTGGCTTGTTGGTGGTGTCAGTCATACCGGATCAGTCATATCGGATTCGGGGGTCGAGCACGGCGTACATGACGTCGACGACGAGGTTGGCCACCGCATAGATGATGACCAGGACCGTAACGATCCCCACCACGACCGAGCCCTCCTGCTGGAGGGTGGCCTCGTAGACGGCCCGGCCGATGCCGGGGATGTTGAAGATGGTCTCGGTCACGATGGCGCCACCCATCAGCGCCCCTAGGTCGATGGCGAGGAAGGTGACGACGGGGATCAGGGAGTTGCGAAAGGTGTGGACCCCGATCACCCGGCGCTGGCTCAACCCTTTCGACTTGGCGGTGCGCACGTAATCGGAGCGAAGGTTCTCCACCAGACTGGAGCGGGTGAGACGGGCCACATAGGCGAGAGAGACCGAGGCGAGGACGATCGCGGGAAGCAAGTATCCGTAGAGGCTGGGTGGGTTGCCCGCGGTGACCGGCAGCCAACCCAGGCGAACTCCGATGATGAGCTGGGCCATGAAGCCCAACACGAATATCGGTACCGAGATGACCGCCACGGTGCTGATCTTGACCAGGGAGTCGAAGAACTTGTCCTTCCGTATACCGGCCCAGATGCCGGCAGAGACGCCGATCACCACCTCGATGATGAAGGCATAGATGGCGAGGCGAAGGGTCCGGGGGAATCGCTCGGCGATGATGTCGGTCACCTCGCGATTGTTGAAGCTGGTGCCGAGGTCACCCTGGAAGACGCCGGTGATGTAGTACCAGTACTGGACCATGAGCGGCTCGTCGAGGTGATACTGCTGGGTCAGCGTCTGCCGGAGCGAGTCGGGCATCGGCTTCTCCCCTGCGAGAGCCCGGATCGGGTCCCCGGGGATGGCGAACACCATGGCGAAGATGAGGAATGTCGCCGCGAAGAAGACCAATACGAACTGCCCGAGCCGTCGGATGATGTAGCTCGTCATCGATCAACCTTCACCCATGCCTCCTTCGTCCCTCAGGTCGAAGCCCCCAAGTCCCGTCACCCTTCGCAACCATAGTGTGGAGGGGGGCCCCCAGGGGGGGGGGGCCCCCCAGTTGGGGG
>JBMDXS010000019.1:0-4153 GCA_048595045.1 Acidimicrobiia bacterium | reverse complement strand
TCTGCCCCGGTCGGCGCAACAAATGTCGTGACGCCCGTGGGTGCACACCAGGAAGATGGGATCGTCGTGAGAGTCCCCCGGCCCCGGCTCACCTCCCGCGAGCGATTGCAGATCGAGGTCGAGGAGCGCTTCCGGGTCAGGGAGCGGGGCCGAGACCAGAGAAGCGGCACGGCCTTCCCCACCCGAGTGAGCCATGAAGTAGACGGGCCCGCCGGGTGCCTCGTTCCGGTGCCTGATGAGCAGGATGCGCACCCCCGAAGCACGCCTTTGCAGTTCCGTGGCGACACCCTCCGGGAACCCGCTCTCCGCCAGGGCGTCGGCGCCCCACGCTCCTGGTTGCTCGATGAGCAACCAGGACGAGACCAGCGAGGCCGTGGCATAGAGTGGCTCGTGTCGGGCCAGGGCCTCGGCCGAGCACCGGGGCCGGCCCAGGGTCAATCGAGGACCTCGAGCAGCCCTTCTCTGATCAACCGCCGCGCCAGCACGATGCGACCGTCTTCGTCGAGTCCGGGGAGGTCGCCGACCTGAATGGCCCCTCCGGCAGCTGCGAGCGAGAGCGCCGGCTCCACCCAGACCGGCATGCGGAGCTCTCGATCACCTAGGAGTGCCGAGACTTCACCATCAACCAAGTCGATGATGCATATCGATCCCTCCCGGCGTCGGATGATCGATTGGTCAGATACCCGGTCGAGGGCGAGCAAACGATGGATTTGCCCGCCGAGCACCGATTGCCTGGTCGTGAACACCTTCCGGCGCAGCGTTCGTGTCACCTCTTCCGGGTCGAGCCCGGCAACAGAGTCTCCGATGCCCCGGAGCCGCTCGGCCACCTCGCGCGTGAACGCCTCGTCCTCCACCGCGAAATTCAGCGGGAGGGGGCCCTGCAGGGCCGGGTCGGACTCGACGGCCCTAACCGCCTCGGTCATCACGGCGCCCCAGGTGAGAGTGAGGATCCCGATCGTGATGTGGACCGATTCTCTCCTCTGGGTGCTGGCCGAATGTGGGAACCCCGCCGGGATGTAGAGGGAGTCTCCCGGAGCGATGTCGGCGTCGATCACCGGGGCCATGGTCGGCGGAAGATCGTGTCGTTCGTAGACCTTCCATGTCTTGTCGCCATGCGACTGAAGCACGAATACATCGTGCTCGTCTTCATGAGCGCCAAAGCCCTGCGCCCCAGGGGGAGTGACATAGGCGTTGGCCTGGACCGGATGACCAAGGGCGAGCTCCAGCAGTCGGCAGTACTCGGCCAGTGGCGCCCAATACCGGTGCATGCCCTGGAATACGATGGTGGCGCCTGCGGTGAACTCGTCGTATACCGCTCGGGAGTCCATGACCCCATTCGCCTCGTTGGAGCCGGTCCGTGTGGTCTTGGTGTATCGGGCAGCGGGAAGGGTTTCTCCATCCTTGACCAGACGGAATGCCGGCAGGCGCAGCCCGGCGGACGAAACGAGTAGGTCGACGTCGTCGAGCGAGAGCAGGTCATCGAATCCCTCGCCGTCGAGGGAGAGCCGGTGCTGGGCGCGCTTCGTCCACAGCTCGGCCGCGAACACGTCCAGGTCGCCCACGGCGCGGGACAGTGCCGCTCGGCCCGATACATCAGTTGGGATGGTGACGGTCTGCAGACTCAGCTGTCCTGCGAATCGGTGTCGGTGGAATCCACCCTGTCCGAGTCCGTGCTGTCCACACCATCACTGTCGGTCGAGTCGACACCATCACTGTCGGTCGAGTCGACACCATCCGAGTCGGTGCTGTCCACACCGTCGCTGTCGGTGGTGTCGACGCCGTCGGAGTCCCTCGTGGTCGCCTTGGGCGTCGCGCCCGAGACGGTCCGAATGTCCTCGTCGCGAAGCGTGCCCGTGTTCAGGTCAGTCTCGGCCATGTCTCTCCTTCCATGATGAGTGCCTTGTCGGTCACTCGTGTCATACCCGCCGTACGGGTGGGTTCAACCCATCCCCTGGACGGCGGCGTTGTCACTGGTCGCCAGGATCAGCTGCCCATCGCACGAGATGTAGACCACCTCGATGTTGGTACCGGTGTCGGCGATCCTTCGACCTATCTCGCCGAGCTCGCCGGGCCGGTTCTCGAAGCTCATTCTCACAACTTCGACATCGGGGCCTGCTTCGATACCCGCCTCGGACAGCGCGGTGCGTGCCCGGTCCGCATCCTCGACCAGGATATGGATCTGCGAAGTGCCCGACCCGGTCGCTCCTGCGATGCCGTCGATGTTCACACCGGCCCGGCCCAGGGCGTCGCCCATGTCGGCGAGGGCGCCGGGACGGTCTTCGAGTGTCACGGTCAGATCACGTGCCATGACACCTCCTTTCTCATCGGCAAACCTACGCGGCAGCGAGGCTTCGGAGTTCCGAACCGATAGATGGGTCTGTCGGGGCGGGGGAAGACGCCCCTACCTGGGTCGTTTCAGGCGGACTCGGCTGGTCCCGACCCGTTCGATTTGGAGTCCTTCTCGATGCACGGAGACGTGATGGTGATACCAGCACAAGGTGATCAGATTGTCCGCCTCGGTCTTCCCGCCATGGGCCCAGGGGATGACATGATGGACTTCGAGCCGATAATGAGAATCGTCTCCTTCTACCGTGCATCCACCGTCCCGGTCGAGGACATGACGACGCAGTTTGCGGGGGATGGTCCTCTGTCTTCGTCCCAGATCGAGCGGTTTTCCCTTTTGGCCGATCCCGATCAGATCGACTTTTGCGTCGCATAGGATCTCTCCGAGGGCTCCGGGCCCGATCCGGGGACCGGCCAGGACACTGACCCCGGTCTCGCCATCTGTTTCCGCTGCTGTGCGGGCGTCGACGGTGACGGCCAGATCGATGGGACGGGCCTCCTCTGAGACAGAGACCGCATCCAGATTGTCCTGACAGAGAGCAACCAAACCCAAGACTCTCCGTTCCGCCACCGCCAGACGGACATCCCCGGGGATGATCTCGTCGGCCCTCTGGTCGACCGCCTTCTCCACGATCCTCGCATCCAATCCGGGTAACTCCCCCCAGAAGCTGGTGGCCAGCTCATCGGAGAAACCAAAGTTGAGAAACCCGTTTCCCAGCCTCCGTTCCCGCCGTCTGCTCAACCTCTTGTGATCGGCCACCAGACGACGTAACTGGCCGATATCACAACCCTCATGCGAAGGCCGGACATCTTCGGGAAGCCGGGCCACCAGCGCAGCCCGATCAAAACTCAATTCGCCGGAAGCCAACCGTTCCGCAACATCAGGAGACTCCTCCAGACGGGTGGCAGTCCAACAGATGGACCGGGCCGTCTCATGAGACACATCCGCCCGAGCCGCAGTCCACTCCACGATCGACCGGTAGCCATCCTGAAGATGAGACTTGCGACGACGCTTCTCCGCGATCGCCGACATCTGGATCAGACGGATCCGACCGATCTCCCGTTCCCCATCCTCGATCAGCCGATCCAACCGATCCTCGGTGTAACTCCCCAACTCCATACCCGCCAACGTACAAAGAGGGTAGGACAAGAAATCGGTCAGTTCGGCTTTCGACCCAAGAAACGAGCCACCCCGTTCCCTTCGCATTCCACCAGGACATCCAGCCGGCGGAACGCCTCGCGGAGCTCGCCTCGGCCAGCCCGGAAGGAGCCTGGCTCACCGCCGACCAAACTCAGTCCGGCCACCGCCAGGATCCCGCCAGGTGCGAGACGATCCACCAGGGCCGGGTACAACGCGACCTCCCGGAACATGTGACAAAGGAGCAGGTCCACTTCGGGCCCTCGTGGAAGACCGCCGTCGAGATCCCACACCTCGAAGTGACAGCGGCGGTCAACGCCATTGTCGGCGGCCAAT
This sequence comes from Acidimicrobiia bacterium, assembly GCA_048595045.1. Classification (GTDB taxonomy): domain Bacteria; phylum Actinomycetota; class Acidimicrobiia; order Spongiisociales; family ZC4RG35; genus JARDZU01. Next base: position 336 of record JBMDXS010000019.1, on the reverse strand, counting down.
CCCCGCGCCAGATCGATGGCGACAGGCGAGATGTCGACCGCCCTCACTTCCATCCCACGTAACGCAAGCCACACTGCGTTTTCCCCACGGCCGCACGCGATCTCCAGAGCGTGGCCGTCCGTCGGGAACATCTCCCGGATCGAATCGAACAATGCCGGCGGTCCCGGCGGGACCTTCTCCGCCCCCGCGTGTCGATCATCCCAGCGAACCCGGTCCTCGTCGCTCACGATGCGAGCGTAGGTTCTCTGCCGAGCAGAGCCATGGCCGGTCCTGCCCTGATCAGCCTGGGACGAACTCGGCGTGCTCCGGGGAGAGCAGATCGAATGAGACCCTCGA
>JBMDXS010000189.1:0-4107 GCA_048595045.1 Acidimicrobiia bacterium | reverse complement strand
GCCGGGGTGGGGGGGCTGGGGGCCGCCCGGGGCCCCGGGGGCCCGGCCGGGGTGGCCCCCCCCGCCCGGTTCTCGGTCTCGCCCGAGGTCGCGACGATCGGGGCGGGGGTGGTGCTCTTCGTCCTGTTCGGTGTGGCGATGAGCATCGCCGCTCATTACCTGTCCAGGGTGATGTCCCTTCCCGGGTTGAACCTGGTCAACCGTCTCGGGGGTGCCGCGGTGGCGGCCCTGTGGGGGATCGCCATCGTTCTAGTCGTCGTCAACCTGGCCCGGGTGGTCCCCGGGGGATGGGACGGACGGTTCGAGGAGTCGAGTGTCGCCCAGGCGATCGCCGGGCCGGACGCCCTGCCCCAGCAAATCTTCGAGACCGTGGCACCCGGCGGTGTGCTGGCCACCCTCGCCGTCATCCAGGACATCTTCGGGACCAGTTCGGTGGTGCCGGAGGGGACCGAGGCGGTGGCCATCCCTCCCGCGGCTCCCGACGAGGTGCGGCAGGTGAGGGAGGAGACGGGCCGGGTCCTCCTGCTGGTCAACGAGCATCGGACCGATCTCGGCGTGGCCGCCCTCGGGCGAAGCACCGCCCTCGATCGGGTGGCAGAGTCCAGGGCGGGCGAGATGTACACCGTCGGCCGGCTCTCCCGGGACCATCCGCCGGGCGCGAATGTCGGGGCCGACGTGGCCGAGGTGGGTGTCCGATTGGTGGCGGTCGGCGAGAACCTGGCGCTGGCCAGCAGCACGAGGGCCGCGGTCGATGCGATGCTGGCCTCTCCTACCGCCCTGACCCATTTTGCGAGCGCTGCCTACGACCGAACCGGCATCGCGGTCGTCGACGGGCCCACCGGCCGCCTCGTCCTCATCGTCTTGGGCGGGTGATCAGGCTAAGGGTGCCACCGCGACGGCCCGACGTGACCGAGTCAGTGCCACGAACCCGACGCCAACGAGGACCAGGGCGGCGCCGAGCCATTGCATTCTCGATGGCTGCTCGGAGAAGATGAGTACGGCCCAGATCATGGTGAGAACCGGCTGGAGGAGGATGATGGTGGCCGTCTCCACCGCAGGAAGCCGGGGCAGGGCGTACCCGATGAGCATCCATCCGGCCACCTGTGACGTGAGGGCGAGGGTGAGCAGCCACGCATGCGCCGGCCAGGTAGGGGTGAACTCGAGCCCACCGAAGGGGAGACTGGTGACGAGGATGGCAAGAGCGGCGCCCGCCGTCGACTCGAGGAGGGGGCCGGCGGATGGGGCCTGGATCTCGTTGGACACCCTGAAACCGAGTATGAAGCCGGCGTAGAGGACGGCCGAGGCGAGGGCGAGGATCGTTCCCAGCACCGGGCTGGATCCGAATGCGTCGCCCCGGCCGAGCCCGCTGACCAGGCTGACCCCGACCAGGACCACGGGCACCGCGATCGCCACCTCCCTGCTCGGCTTCTCGCCGAGCAGGATCCAGGCTGCCAACGCCACGACGACCACCTGCGAGTTTGCGATCAGCGTGGCCAGACCGGCTCCGATGTATTCGATCGAGATGTGCCATACCAGGATGTCGAGCCCGAGTAGGACCCCGGCCACCAGCGCCACCAAGCGCCGCTTCGGACTGCGCCGATCCTGGTCCCGTCGCGCCCACCACAGGATGAACAGGATGGGGAGGGCATAGAAGAGACGGAAGAAAGCCCCGGTACTCGGTGATACTTCGGCGAGCGCATAGAGGATCGCCGAGAACGAGATGGCCACGGCGCCGGCCACGGCGGCGAGGAGCGTCACGGAAATGGGATCAGATCCGGTTCGACCCAGGCCGCTCTCGACTGCTCGCTGTCGAGGCTCGACCAGTGTCTCTCGGGTAGGGACTGGTCTCCGAGTGCGGGGTAGACATCGAGCATCTGCTCGACCGAGGTTACGTCCGGGTGAGCGTCCCGCAAATGGTCGAGGAGTCGGACCCAGAAGATGGTGACCGTGGCGTGGTACTTGTCGGGATTGCCCCCGATGCCGGCTGCGTGACGGATGGTGAGACAGGTGACGCGTTCGGCGTCGGCGACATCGCTCGCCGCGTCGAGGACCGCCCAGGCGAATCGGAGGTGGGCCTGGTGCCCGAAGTACTCGCCTTCGCCGGCCTGCTGCATCAGACGCAGCCCGTCGGCGAGGTCGAGCGAGCTCACTCCGAAAAGTCTTGCAGCTCCCGGAAGGACGCCTGGATCGCAGCCAGGAAGCGATCGGAATCGGGGAGTGTGTCGTAGTCGGCGTGGATACCCCACAGGAGCCGGCCGTTGTACGAGAAGAGGGCTACCCCGATCCCGTGTTGGGACCACAGTGGGACCATCGGGTAGTTGGCCCGCATCTCGGACTCCAGCAGGTACATGGGGAACTGGGGCCCGGGGATGTTGGTGACTGTCATGTTGAACGGCCGAATCTTCGATCCGACGACCCGATTGGCCAGCGAGAGGAGCGTGATCGGTGTGCCGGAGGAGATCTCGACCAGGGTGGCGGCACCAAGTGCCTGGTTGGTCTTCTTCAGATTGGTGGTGGCCATCTTCACTTTCTCGAAACGGGCGCGTGGATCGGATTCCTGGATGGGGAGTTCGAGCAGCCACATCGCCACCTGGTTGCCGAGTGCGCCCCTTTGGTCTGCGCTTCGGGTCGACACCGGGTTCATCACCCTGAACTCGGCCCCGCTCACGTCGTAGTCACGCTCCTCGACCAGGAAACGGCGCACCGCTCCGGCGGTGATGGCCAGGACCACGTCGTTCACCGACCCTCCCAGCTCGTTCTTGATCGACTTGATCGCTTCGAGCGGGATATCGGTCCAGTCGAATCTCCGATTGGGGCCGATGTCGGGGTTGAGTGGGGTGCGGTCTGCGGCCCGGAGCCATCCCGAACGCAAAGACGACAGGGCCGCCGTCGACTTGTCACGGGTTCGATCGCTCAGGGTCTTGCCGTCTCGCACTGCCTCGGAGAAGTTGGTCAGCCTGTCGATGATGCGTCCTGTGATGCGAGCCGCCTCGGCGACGGCGAGCTGGGTGGGGGTGGGAGCAGGCCGGGCGACCCAGCCATCAGGTTCTTCGACCTCGGAAGTGGGGATGATGTTGAGGAGGATCGTGGTCAGGTCGACGCCCGAGATGCCGTCGATCATGCAGTGGTGGATCTTGGCGACCAGGGCGAACCGGTCGTCGTCGACCCCTTCGATCACCCAGAGCTCCCAGAGGGGCCTGCTGCGGTCGAGTGGGGCCGAGACGATGCGGCCGGCCAGCTGCTTGAGCTGGGTCTCGGTGCCCGGCCTGGGCAGTGAGCTGTGGCGGAGGTGGTAGTCGATGGAGAAGTGCTCGTCGTCGATCCATACCGGGCGCCGGTCGAACGGGACCCAATCGAGCCGCTGTCGGTAGCGGGGTATGTAGCGAAGCTTCGACTCCACGTGCGACCTGATCCGGGCGATGTCGATACCGCCGTCATCTCCTTTCAGCGGGGCCGCGTCGAAGAGCGCCACACCCGCGACGTGCATGTGGCTGGTCTTGCTCTCCAGGGCGAGGAAGGAGGCGTCGAGATAGCTCAGCGGCTCGTAGTGGAACTCGGTCATCAGCTCCTCTCTTGACCCCACAACCTAATGCGGTGGTGATCCTGTGAGCCCGGGTGCGCCGCATAGAGTCGACGGATGCCGTGGTGGGCGGAGATCGAGTGCCTGAGGGAGCGAGTGTGAGCCCCGCCCTCGGTCTGGTCGACGATCTTCGTGAAACGGTCGGCTCCGAGCAGGTGCTCACCGAACCCGACCTGACTACCGGGTATGTCCGGGATTGGACGGGGAGGTGGACCGGCAACACCACGGCCGTGGTCCGGCCGGGCTCGGTGGAAGAGGTGCAACGGGTGGTTCGCATCTGCCAGGAAGCCGGAGCGCCTCTGGTGCCACAGGGTGGCAACACAGGCCTGGTCGGCGGATCGATACCGCATCGTGGCGAGGTGCTGCTCTCCCTACGCCGGCTCGACTGGCTGAGGCCGATCGTGCATGACACCGGGTCGGTGATCGCCGGTGCCGGGGTCACTCTTGGGACCCTGCAGGCTCATGCCCGCAAGTCGGGTCTGGTCTATGCGGTGGACCTGGCCTCACGTGACTCGGCGACCGTCGGC
>JBMDXS010000188.1:0-1867 GCA_048595045.1 Acidimicrobiia bacterium | reverse complement strand
TTGAGGGCAGCCTTGGAGTCGCCGTAGTCGCCGAGACTGCCGCTCCTGCCTCGACGCGCACCCGCCTGGGAGGTCATGATCGCCACGGCCCCACCCGGGGTGAGTCTTCCCGCGGTGAGCAGGGCCTCGACGATCCGGATCGGCGCCTCGGTGTTGACCTCCATGATCTCGGCTCGGGGCCCCCGCATGATCCCGGCGTTGTGGATGATTCGGTCCAGCGGTTGATCGAGTTGGTCGACCAGTGTGGTGAGCTGATCGTGGTCCCGCACCTCGAGACGATGGGTGGTCAATTCCGGGTGCTGGCGGGGCGGGCTTCCGTCCCGGGTGGTGGCATGCACTCCCCAACCGTCGTCGAGGTGGACCTCGACCAGACCAAGCCCGATCCCCCTGCTCGCTCCAATGATCAACACCCGGCTCAAGGCACGAACAGGCTATCCGTCGGGGCAGACAAGTCGGATCGGTCCACCTGCTTGCATGGACCGGTGGTCACCCAACCGGGACCTCTCCCTGCTCGATGCGGACCCTCGCCGCCGTCTCATCGGGTCACGCCTCCGATCTGATCACTCGAGCCGCCGACGTGTGCCTGAAAGAGCGACGTCGTCTGGTCTTGGTCCCCAGGGAGACCCCGCTGAGCCTGATCCACATCCGCAACATGGAAACGGTCACCCTGGCGGGGGCGACGGTTCTCCCGCCGGTCCCGGCGTTCTATCACGGTCCGGAGACCATCGACGACCTCCTCGACCACACCGCAGGCAAGGTCCTCGACCAATTCGGAATCGAGCACGACCTGTATCGCCGCTGGTCATGACCGGATCCCGGCCTCGCCGGGAGAACATCGTCAAATTCCGAAGCGCTGCCAGTCGGCTTCCCAAAGCTCCTTGAACGAGGCGGGCCGAGGGTCGCCGAGCCCCACCTGCGGCCCGCCGGGAGCCAGGAAGACGCCACCCACTTCCGCCACCTCCTCGCCGGAGAGGTGAAGAAAGCAGCTGCCGGCCCCGTCATAGGGCGCAGGTGGAGACGTTCCCAGGATTCGTGAAGCAATCACCTTCGCGGCGAGCCGGCCCTGCGCCGAGGCGAACACGCCGGCTTTGGGCAGCGCCCGTTCGCCCCCGATCGGTATCGAGTTCACGTCACCCACAGCAAATACGCCCGGAGCTGCCCTGGTCTCGAGCGTCTCCGGATCGACCGGCACCCAGGGCATCCCCAACGTCAACCCTGCCTCGGCCATCACGGCCGGGGCCCGATGCAACGGCACGACGATTGACAGGTCGGCGTCGAGGGTCGACCCGTCGCTCAGGTGAACCCTTCGTCCTGAGTCGTCGAGCGAGGTGACCGTGGCCTGGGTGTGGAGGACGACCCCGCGCGAGCCGAGCATGTCGGCCACCCGTTTCGCCGTCTCCGGGCCGGCCACGGCAAGGGGAGCCGGCTCCGGGATGCAGAGATGGATCTCAGCGGAGACACCCCGTTGCCGGAAATGCCACTCCAGGACCAGGGCAGCCTCCAGCGGCGCGGGCGGACACTTGTAGGGCACCCCGGAAACGGCCACGACCACTCTCCCGCCCTCGAACCGCCCCACCGCCTCCCTGAGCGCGACCGAATGAGCATGGTCGTAGAAGGAGCCGGCGTCCGCGGACCCGGGCACGGCCTCCCAGTCATAGACCGCACCGAGGGCCACCACCAGGTAGTCGAAGGGCAGGACCTGTCGGGTCGTCTGCACTCGGCGTCCGTCGAGGTCGATGGCGAGAATCTCATCCCGCACCAGCTCCACCCCGTGCTCGGCGAGGGTCGAAAGCGGCCGGGTCACCCCCTCGCGGGGCCTCTCCCCCACCACCAGAAGGGGATTGGCTCCGCACAGATAGCTGGATTC
>JBMDXS010000187.1:0-3465 GCA_048595045.1 Acidimicrobiia bacterium | reverse complement strand
TGTCAGACCGCGCTGGAGCAGGCATCGTCGCAGACGACCGGTCAGCTCCGGGCCCGGATCCACCGGTTGATCATCATGGTGGATCCTGCTGCAGCCCAAGACCGTTATGAGCAGAAACTCCGGGAACGGAAGATCGTCTGTGAACCCACCGATGCCGGCACCGCCAACCTGCATGGTTTCGACCTTCCCGCCGACCGGGCCAACCAGGCGATGTGTCGGATCAACCGGACAGCCAAAAAGGCGAAACGGAAAGGCGACCGACGACCCATAGACCAGATCAGAGCCGACATCTTCTTAGACCTGCTCTGTGGCACCCACCACGAGGCAGACGTCAAGACCGGTGGTGTGGTCGATATCAGAGCCCCGTTGACCACCCTCCTCGGCTTGTCCGAAGATCCTGGTGAGATCCCGGGATGGGGACCGGTCATCGCCGATGTCACCCGTCAACTGGTCAACAACTCGGAGAAAGCCGAATGGCGGTTCGGGATCACCCATAAGAGCCAGCTTCTGGATCTGATCATCACCCGAAGACGACCCAGCAAGAGTCAACAGCGGATCGTGGAGACCCGGAATCCGACCTGTGTCTTCCCCGGATGTCGCATGCCGGCCCGACAATCAGACCTCGACCATCAGATCCCCTGGGCCATAACCCACCGCACCCACACCAGCGGACTAGAACCCCTCTGCCGACACCACCACCAGCTCAAGCATCGAGCCTGGAAACTCGAAAACCATCCCAGCCGCCCCGGCACCTACATCTGGACCAGCTCCCTCGGCCACACCTACACCACCGGACCCGACCCACCCCTATAGGGACGGCCCGGGAGACCCCTAACCGACCTTCATCAAGACCTTGAGCGACGACGGGTCATGGACCAGCTCGAAGGCCTTCTCCGCATCCTCCAGCCCGAGCTCATGAGTGACGATCGGCTCCAGGTTCAGTGAGCCGGATGCAGCGAGGGCGACCCCATCGGCGTAATCGCCGACCACGGCGGCGCGTGGGTTGTGGAGGGTCAGCTCCTTGTGATAGAGCTGGTAGTAGGGGAGACCGGAATCCCCGCCGGTCAGGGTCCCGTAGACCAGCACCTCGCCACCCGTCCCGGCCAGCTCGATGGCCTCGGCCAGGGTGGCCTCGATTCCTACCGCCTCGACCACCAGATCCGGCCCCCGGCCCGATGTGACTTCGTCGAGCATGGCACCGGCCCCGTCAGGCGCCACCGGGAAGTGGGTCCCGGACTCGGCGGCCAGCTCCCGTTTCCACTCGGAGCGGGTGATCCCGACCACCGTCATACCACGCAGCCGCAGGAGCTGGGTTATGAGCTGACCGGCGACACCGAGGCCGATCACGGCGGCCACCCGGCCGGGAAACGAATCGATCGTCTTCACCGCGTGGACACATGTGCCCAGCACCTGGAGGACGCCGGATGCCTTGTCCGAGATCTCCGGCGGCACCGGGACCAGCCGGTTGATCGGGACCGTGACGAACTCGGTGAACACTCCGTCCACGTCTCTGCCGAGCAGGCCGCCGTTGATGCAGATGTTGAACCGGCCGGCACGGCAGAGATGACACCATCCACAGGCGACACCAGGGTCGACGAGGACTCGGGTCCCGACCGGGTAGGGCGAGCCTTTCGGTGCAGCCACCACCTCCCCGACCATCTCGTGGCCCATGATCCTGGGGTATTCGACCGGGATCTTCCCGGCAAGGATCTTGACGTCGGTTCCGCATATCCCGACCTGACCCGACCTCACCAACACTGCGTTGCCGGCGGCGGGCTCGGGCACGTCGGCAAGCTCGATGGCGCTCGGTGAGCTGACGCGTACGGCTCTCAATAGTCTCCTCCGCGGGCTGTGGACGATGTTAGATCCATGGAGACACCCCTTTCGGAGGGGAGGGCTTTGTAGGCTGACCCTCGATGGACCAGATGCCCGACCTCAGGATCCCCACCAACGACGAGGGTCTCGGCGCCACCAGGCAGACCGCCCACGAGTTCGTTCGCAGTGTCCTGCGGCGGGCGATCCTCAACGGGGAGCTGGGCAGCGGGAGCCGTCTGGTCCAGGCCGAGCTGGCCGCGATGCTCGACGTCAGCACCACTCCGGTTCGGGAGGCGCTCCGGGACCTGGCCACCGAGGGCCTGGTCCAGTTCGACCCTCACCGGGGGGCGATCGTCTCCGAGCTGAGCGCCGAGGATGTGCACGACATCTACGAGATCCGCCGCGTCCTCGAGCCCCTGGCGATGCGTCAAGCGGTGCCCAACGTGAGCGATGCGTTGTTGGCCCGGCTCCGCAAGCTCCACCAGGGGATGCTCGACGAGCCGCATTCGGTGGATTGGGTCGATCGGAATCGTGTCTTTCACATGGCGGTATACGAGACTGCCGCCTCCCCCCGTCTGGCGGCGATCATCCGAAACCTCCAGGACGCATCGGTGATGTACATCGGGGCCTCTCTCAAGCACAAGCCCGGTCTCCGCGAGGACGCCAATCACGGGCACGCCGAGATCCTCGATGCCCTGGAGAGGCGTGATGTCGAAGCCGCGGTCAGGGCGCTCGACGAGCACCTGCGCACTTCGATCGACGCTTTCAACACCGGGGTCGAAGAAGAGGGCTGAGCCAGCTTCATACCACCTCCTGAGGATCGAGGACATCTGCCGGCTCGGCCTTGGTGGCCCGATCGGAAAGCAGATTCACAGCCACCCCGAAGATGACGAGCATCAGCCCCAAGAGCAGGGATGTGGTGACGGTCTCGCCGAGGATGAGGGCGGATGACACGACCCCCACCACAGGCACCGCCATCAGTGTGAGGTTGGTCGAAACCGCGGAGAGGTTGCGAAGGATCACGATCTGGACCCAGAAGGCGATCCCCGTGGCCAACAGGCCCTGATAGAGCACGACCAAGACCAGCTGTGGGGTCCAGTCGATCACCGGCGGGCCCTCGACCGCGAACCCGAGGATCACGAGGATCGTCGTGGCAGCGGTCAGCTGCCAGGGCATCGAGTCGAGGGGGGCGATGCTCCAACGATGGGCACGGATGTGGACCGCAGTCGCCGCATTGGTGATGGCGGCGAGGATGAGGAGGGCGTGTCCGATGGCGACACCCGATTCGGACCAGTCGAAACCCCAAGGCTCGAACAGGGCGAGCACACCGGCGATGCCGAGAGAGAGCCCCAGCCATCGGGCCCTGGTCATTCTCTCGCCGAGGAAGATGGCGGCGATGGGCACCGTCCACAGGCTGCTGGTCCACACCACGACGGAGGAGCGTCCTGCCGGCACCAGTTCGAGTGCGGAGAAGACGAGCACCGTGACCGCGGCGAGCCGGAACAGCGCCATGGATACGACGACCGGCAGGTCCCGACGCGGCGGCGGAGACATCGTGCCTCTGACCACGGCTACCACCACCATGAGCAGGGTGGCCGTGCCGATCCGCAACGCCCCCATCCAGATCGGTGCGACCGATTTGACCCCGGT
>JBMDXS010000186.1:0-1570 GCA_048595045.1 Acidimicrobiia bacterium | reverse complement strand
TCCTCGATGTTGTGTACGACCATCTGATGCAGGTGTACGAGCCGCTCCGCCTACGGTTGGTCTTCGAGACGCGTCCACGCGGCGGCATCTCGAGCAAGCTGACGATCGACTCCGACTGGGCGATTCGAGGCGGGAAGGAGCAATTCCGGGATTGGGTCGGCCTGGACGACACCTGGTAGTCACACCTGGTAGTCAGAGGAGCGGCTCGCCGTGGGGCGGCGGCGGGATGGACTGCTCGGGCTCGCGCCCACGGCCTGACTTCTGTCGATAATCGGGCTGCGGGTGCCTGCAGGGGCAGTCACCCCTAGATTCTGGCGTCCACCCTGCAGACCTCACCCGTCTGCTTATCAACGGCCTCCGCCTCGACGCGGAAGATTCCCCATCGACGACCCTGAACCGCGAGGTCGCCGCTGTCGCTTGCCACTCTGGTGCGTTCGATCCACCCATTGGGAGTAAGCCAGCCGAACCGGATGACATGGAGCCTGATGCGCCAGGTGTGCCCCACCGGGCTTCGATGGACTTCGAACCGCACCCGGAGCCGGGTTTGGTCGTGGTGTGCTATGTCCTTGAGTTCCAGCCACGATCCGGCACCGTCGCTGCACATCCTCTGTCTCACCACGTCCGGCGCTGCTGAAGCTGGCGTCGCCTGCAGCACCAGGAGCCCCACCACCAAGACGACGACTCCTCTCACGCCCATCCCTCCCCTTCGAACCGGGCATTCCCAGGTGTTGCGCGGCATGTCTGGCAGGCCCGAAATAACCCACGGGCGCCTTCGCCCGCCCGAGCTGAACTCGTCCCGAGCCGGAGGACCGATGGATGTCGGCCTCAAGGTATGACCCTGTGCCGCGATGCCGAGCCTCACCAAGGTAGGCCGGTGATCAGGCACCCCGGGATCAACTCTGGCAACTCGAACTGCAGAAACCCCAGTGGTGGTCCCTCCCCGCGGAAGTGCTCGATCCAGCGCTCGGCGAGCGGGACGAATGCCTCCATCGTGGCGCGGTCCGCCTCGGTGTCGAGAGGGAGCGCGCGCAACTCCGCCAGCGTCTCCTCCGAGACCTCGGCCAATGTGGAATAGAACGCCGCATCGTTCCTGCGAAGATGGTCGGCTCTTACCGTCCCCCAGAACTCGTCGGTCGCGGTCATGCAGATCCGACTAGCCTGGACCTCGAAGCTCTGGTTCGCCATCCACTCCGTGAAGGATCGACGCAGCTCCTGTGGCGAAGCGACGAACTCATCGGTGTAGCGCTGCCAGAGCTCGATGGATGCGGGGTCCAGGATCGGGTAGCCGGGGACCGGGTCGCCGTAGTCCTGGTCGTACATGCGCTCGAAGTCCTCGGCGTGATTGGTCGAGAGCCATTCGATGAACATGTCCCAGACGGGACCGGAGAGATCCGGCCCCGTTCCGGAGAGGTCCGGGCGCAGGGGGTCGGGCGACCCGAACATGTTGTAGCAACAGCTGCCTCCGGTGCCGAACCATGCGGTCTCGATCCTGCCGGCGTCGATAGTGAAGGAGAGCCCTTTGGGTACCGGTCGCATGCCGAGCGCACGGGTGAGGTCGTTCTCGAACGTG
>JBMDXS010000185.1:0-5071 GCA_048595045.1 Acidimicrobiia bacterium | reverse complement strand
CACCTAGACAATCCCACCCCACCCCCTTCCCTCCCAACAAGGGAGCCCCGGGGTCCGGATCGAGCAGAGCGATGAAACCCGAGCAGTGCCAGGTCCTCACCCGATCTCGGACCAACCCGGGAACGCGCGCGTAGTCTCTGGGTGGGAAAGGGGCCTCGTATGGAAATCATCGTTGTCGCCGTGCTCTTCGGGGTGGTGCCGTTCTTCGTGGCCAGCTTCACCGGAGGTCTTGCCGGTGCGATACAGGGAAGGGGCCGGGAAGACCGGTCGCTGATGGCAAACGCCGGAATTGGGTTCGTTGGCTGGGTAACCGCTTGGGTGCTGGTAACCATCGTCAGTGGGGAAGGGCCCGACGAGATCACGATCGGGATAGGGCTGCTTGCCTTGCTGCTTTCGATTGTCTTCATCAGCTTGTTGGAGAGACGAAGCGAGAGGCGGGAGCATTCGTCGCCGACAAACGCCGCATAGGCAGTCATCTAGCGAAAATCCCTCGACTGGACGGTCTGCACCCCGATCGGTTCGAAGTCCCGGGCCACGATGTTGGTCACCCCATCGTGGTACTCGAGACGCCCGTGGATGACGAGTGCCGGGCTCTTTCTCACCACCATGCGATGCCGGGCCCAGACGTCGGGCAACACGATGATGTTGAGCAGGCCGGTCTCATCTTCCAGGTTGAGGAAGTACACGCCCTTGGCGGTGCCAGGTCTCTGACGATGGGTGACCACCCCGGCCACCTTGATCCTGGACCCGTTTCGTTCCATTGCCAGCGCCTCGGCCGCGGTGAGACACCCATCGAGGCTTTCACGGACGAAGCTCATCGGATGTCGGTTGGAGACACCGGTAGACCACAAGTCGGCCCGGTGCGCTTCTTCGGCATCCATGCCAGGCAGGGGCGGGGCATCGACCCCGGGGGATAGAGCCAGACGCTCGGGGTCGATCTCGGCCAGGGCGCCGGCCGCCCACATCCCCTCACGACGGCCGAGGCCGATCGACTCCAGGGCGCCGGAAGCAGCCAGCCCTTCCAGTGACTCGACCCCGAGCCCGGTCCGCGAGGCCAGATCCTCACCCGAGATGAATTCGCCGCCCAGTATCCGTGCCGCCTCGACCCGGGTCACCTCCTTGTCCCCCATGTTCCGGACGTAGCGCAGCCCCATACGAACGCCTACTGCGGGGCGGATTGGGTCGTCGACCATCCCCCTCCCCCGCCGCCAGCTCTCCCCCAGATAGGTAACGATGTCGTCGGGGTCGGCCTCGATCGGCTCGATGGTGCAGTCGTGCCAGGAGACGTTGACGTCGGGGCCCATCACCACCACACCGTGCCGCTGGGCATCCTGAACCAATGAGTTGGGGCTGTAGAAACCCATCGGCTGGGCATTGAGCAACCCGGCGAGGTATTCGGCGGGGTAGTGGAAGCGAAGCCAGGCCGACATGTACACGATGTAGGCGAAGCTGACCGAGTGGCTCTCGGGGAAGCCGAAAGCGGCAAAGCCCTGCAGCTTCTCCCAGATCTCGTCGGCCGCGGCCCCGGTGATCCCGTTGCCCGCCATCCCGGCATACACCTCCTCATGGAGCCTCTCCATCGCCTCGGCCGATCGTTTGTGCGTCATCGCCTGACGGAGACGATCGGCCTGTCCCCCGTCGAATCCAGCGCAAACCCGGGCCAGCTCCATCAGCTGCTCCTGGAAGACAGGGACACCGAGGGTCTTCTCCAGGATCGGCTCGGTATAGGGATGGGGATAGCGAACCGGCTCCTCCCCGTTGCGCCGACGCAGATAGGGATGGACCGACTGGCCCTGGATAGGGCCCGGCCGGATCAGGGCAACCTCCACCGCCAGGTCATAGAAGGTCTTCGGCTTCATCTTGGGAAGGGTGGCCATCTGCGCTCGGGACTCGATCTGGAAAAGCCCGACGGTGTCGGACCTGGTGATCGAGCGGTATATCGCCTGCTCCTGGGGTATTGCGGCCAGGTCGACATCGATGCCGTGGGTGTCCTCGATCAGGTCGTGGGAAAGATGCAGGGCATTGAGCATCCCCAACCCGAGCAGGTCGAACTTGACGATCCCAACCGCCGCCGAGTCGTCCTTGTCCCATTGCAGGACGGTCCGGCCTTCGAGCCGGCCCCACTCCAGCGGCACCACCTGCCATAGCGGTCGGTCGGCGATCACCATCCCGCCCGAATGGATCCCCAGGTGGCGGGGAAAGCCATCGAGACGCCAGCAGATGTCGTAGATCATCTCTGCGGTCATGCCTTCCGGAAGTGGCGAGTCGAGCCGGATCTGGGCCGGGTCCCGGGTATCGACGTACTTGGACAACCCATCGACCTGGGCCTGGGTGAACCCGAAGGTCTTGGCCACGTCCCGCAGCACCGACTTGGCGCGATAGGTGATCACGTTGGCCACCATCGCCGCTCGCTCCCGTCCATACTTCCGGTAGCAGTACTGGATCACTTCCTCCCGGCGATCAGCCTCGAAGTCGATATCTATGTCGGGTGGCCTGCCTCGCTCCTCAGACAGAAACCGCTCGAAGGGGAGATGGAGCCGGATCGGGTCCACCCTGGTCAGCCCCAGACAGCGGCAAACCGCCGAATCCGCCCCCGACCCCCGGATCTGGCAATAGATGTCCTGATCTCCGGCGAAGTCCATGATGTCCTTCACCACCAGGAAATAGCCGGGAAAGCCCAGTGCCTCGATGATGCCCAACTCGTGCTCGAGCCGGCGTCGGGCCTGAGGGTCGATCCCGTCTTCGCTCCCCGGATAGACCTCTCGTGCCCCCTCCCAGGTCAGATGTCGCAGATATTCCATCTCGTCTCGGAAATGACCCGGCATCGGAAAATCGGGCAGGTTGGGCGCCATCAGGGCAAGGTCGAAGGCGAGACGGCGCCCCAGCTCGGCGCTCCGGGCAACTGCACCCGGGTAACGGGTGAAGCGACGACCCATCTCCGCCGGGTGCTTCAGATATCGCTCGTCGGTGGCGGGTCGGAAGCCGTCGGCAGCGGCCAGGGTGCGGCGTCCCCCGATGGCGGCCAGCACCTCGAACAGGTCGGCATCCCGAGGGTCGTGGTAGTGCACCTGGTTGGTGGCCACCACTGGGAGGGACAGCTTCTGGGCCACCTCCCACATGAGGTCGTTGCGAGGGTCGTCCTCGGGCATGCCGTGATGCCACAACTCGAGATGGAGACGGACGCCGAACATCTCCCTGAGCCGGGAAGCCTCCCTCATGGCGGCTCCGAGGTCGCCGCGGGCCGCCGCCTTGGGCACCGACCCGGCGTGACAGCCGGTGAGGACATGAACGTCCTGGTTGCCGGCGGCCTCGGCCAAGTCCTCCCAGGTGTAGATCGGATGATCCTTCTCCCCTCTCATCTGTGCTCGGGTCACCAGATTGGAGAGGCTCCGGTAGCCATCGGGTGACCCGGAGAGCAGAACCAGATGGTCGGTCTCGGGGAGATCAACCGGCTTGGCGCCATGTGAGCGGACGCTTCGCCCCCGGCGCAGTCTGCCCTGACCTCCCTTGGACCGGGCATGACGATGCTCGTCCCAAGTCCTGGCCGCGGCCATCGGGTCGGGAGGACCGGTGGGGTCGATTTCGAGGCCGATCTCGACGCCGTAGATGACGGGGAGCCCGGTCACCTTGGCCGCCTGCCAGAACCGGGACACCCCGTAGAAGCCGTCGTGATCGGTGACTGCCAGCGCCTCGTAACCGAGGTCTATGGCCCGGTCGACCAGGTCCTCGGGGTGAGAGGCGCCGTCGAGGAAGGAGAAATTGGTATGACAGTGCAGCTCGGCGTACCCGCTCACCCCACTCACTATATCGAACATATGTTCGACTAGAAGGACGGTAACGTCATCGACATGACCGGCCCGATTGCCTTGACCGGGGTCACCGGGGTGCTCGGCGGACGGGTCGCCCGTCTTCTCGCCGAGCGCGGCCTCCCGCTGCGGTTCATCGCCCGCGATCCGTCGGTCTGCCCGCCCATCGATGCCGACATCCGCCAGGCTTCCTATGACGACACCGCTGCGATGGCCGAGGCAATGTCAGGTGCTGAGACCCTCTTCTTCGTCTCAGGACGGGAACACGTGGACCGTCTCGACCATCACCGGAGTGTGGTGGAGGCTGCAGCAGAAGCCGACGTGAGCAAGATCGTGTACACGTCGTTCATCGGCGCCGCCCCTGACTCCACCTTCACCCTGGGCCGTCAGCATCATGCGACTGAGGAGCTCATCCGGGCGACCGGGATCTCCTTCGTCTTCCTCCGGGACAACCTCTACACCGATTTCGTCCCCTACTTCGCCGGTGCCGATGGGGTGATAAGGGGACCGGCCGGTGACGGCAGGCTCGGCTGGGTGACCAGGGACGACATCGCCCACTCGGCAGCGACTGTTCTGACCTCCTCGGATCACGACGGGACAAGTTTCGACATGACCGGGCCCGAGTCGATCGACCTCTATGAGACTGCAGAGCGCTTCGGCCGCTTCGTGGGCCGGGACATCAGCTATCACCCGGAGACGGTGGATGAGGCCTATGCCTCCCGCGCCGTATACGGCGCACCCGACTGGGAGGTGGATGGCTGGGTCAGTTCCTATCTGGCCATCGCCAACGGCGAGATGGACGTAGTCAGCGACTCCGTGGAAATCCTCACCGGGTTTCCCCCACAGAGCCTGGAGGACTTTCTGACCGCCCACCCTGAAAGCTACCGAGTCCTGGTGGACGGCGACCAGTCCTAAGTCCCGCTCAGCGAGAAGTGCATCCAGTCCTTGAGCGAGCTCCAGTGCCCGCCCCAGCCCCAGCCGATCTCGGCGAAACCCTGCGTGGCGACGTCGCCGTCGAGGATCATCCCCACCCGCACATCGTCCCGGTCGACATACGCCGAGGCCAGTTCGGGGAGAACCAGATCGCCCTTGTAGTACGGATTGTGGAACGGGTTGATGTCGATCGCGGTGCCGTATGCATGTTGCGACCATGAATCGGAGCCGACGGCCGGGCGGCAGACGAAGCTTGTGGTGTCGTTCCAGTCTCCGGTGGGATGGGCGTCGATCTCCTCTTTGGTGATCACCCGCATCTGCTCGATGGGGAA
>JBMDXS010000184.1:0-2513 GCA_048595045.1 Acidimicrobiia bacterium | reverse complement strand
GATCGGAGCTCGTCGGCATAGGCGTTCTCCAGACCGGAGGAGCCGACCAGGAAGGAGTTGTACCCGACGACGTGGGCGAACGGCTCACCTTCCGGGTACTCACGGACGAATGACCTTTCGTCCTCGGGATCGGGGACCGACTGGGCGAGGACCGTCCCGTCGATGGCGACGATCAGCCCACGTTCCTTCCCCCGCTCCGACAGCGCCGGGCGCGAGTTCCGCGGGTCGGCTCGCAACGAGTCGGCTCTGATCACCTGGATCCAGGTGACGGCGAGAAGCAGGGCGAAGAACCCGGCGAACACACCGACCGAGACTCGACGCACCGGCCCGTTCACGGGGCCTCCTCATGGCTGATCCTGAGGAGGAGCGCCACCAGGATCATGTTTCCCACCAGGGCCGATCCCCCGTAGGACATGAAGGGCAGCGTGATCCCGGTTAGGGGAACGAGACGGACGATGCCGCCGATGATGAGGATGGTTTGCACCGCCAGCACGAAGCTCAGCCCGGCTGCAAACAGCTTGCGGAAGGTGTCCCTGCTCCGGAATGCGATCCCCAACCCGACCGCGACCGTCACTGCGAACAGTGCGATCACGGACACCGTTCCTGCGAAACCGAGCTCCTCTCCGACTGCGGCGAAGATGAAGTCGGTCGAGGCGTTTGGGATGAGGTCGGGCCGGCCCAGCCCCGGCCCTGCCCCGGAGAGACTTCCGGTGCCGAGCGCAAACAGCCCCTGGGCGATCTGGAAGCCCTCGTTCTCGTAGTGCTCGAAGGGAGCCACCCAGGCGATGACCCTGCGCTGGACGTGATCGAAGGCCAGGTAGGACGCAACGCCGGCGACCAGCCCCATGAAGCCACCCGCGACCAGGTATCCAGTGGTGCCGGTGGCCGCGTAGAGCAGCAGCACGAAGCCGACGAAGAGGAGCAGAGATGCCCCGAGATCACGCTGGGAGATGAGGATGAGCACGCTGATCCCCCAGGTGACCAGGAGAGGGATGAGCTGGCGGGGCTCGGGGAAGGCAATGGGGCCGATGTGCCTCCTGGCCTCTCGAAGCGCCCGCTGATGATCGGCCAGATAGCCGGCCACGTAGGCAACCAGGCCGAGCTTGGCCAGCTCGGCCGGCTGGAACTGGAGGCTGGTGAACCCGACATCGAGCAGCACCCACAGCCTCGACCCGTTCACCGATAGCCCGCGCAACGGAAATCCCCAATCGGCGGGCAGGTTGGGGAGCAGGATCAGGGCCAGGGAGATGAGAAGGGTGATGTTGCGGTATCGACGCAGGATCGAGATCGTCGTTCCCTTGAAGATGAGCAGGGTGAGGGAGGCCAACGTCGCCGCGATCAGTATCCACCACCGCTGGAAGCTCGCTCGGTCGGTCCCCATGGCCAGATCGAGGCGATAGATCTGGAAGAAGCCGAGAGCGGTGAGTGCCGTTACCGGTGCGAGCAGGAGTGGCGTCGCCTTCGGGGCGAAGGCTCGAACCGCCAGATGAAGCCCGCCGAAGGCGATCAGGAAGACCAGGAAAGTGAGCGCCGTCTGGGCGTCGAGACTTCGATCCTGGGCGAAGTTGACCAGGGTGACGCCGAACGCGGCCAACACGGACGCGGCGACGATGAGTGCACCCTCGGTGTTGCGAGTCATGGGCTAATGGGGGGCAACTCAGTCGACGGCATCGATGACGATGACGCTGATGTTGTCGTGGCCCCCGGCTTTGTTGGCCGCCTCCACCAGCTGCCACGCCGCTTCGTCTGCGGTTCGGTTGGCCAAGGCCCTGGCGATGCCATCTGCCGGCACCATCGAGTTCAGCCCGTCCGAGCAGAGGAGCAGGCGATCGCCGGGGTCGAGCTCGACATCGATGCGATCGACGTTCACGAACCGGGTGAGGCCGAGACACCTGGTCAACATGTGGCTCTGCGGGTGATCGTCGGCCTCGTCTGGAGAGAGATGGCCCAGGGCCACGTACTCCATTGCGACCGTGTGATCCTCGGTCAGCTGTCTCAGCTCGCCGCCCCGGTAGAGATAGGCACGGCTGTCGCCGACATGGGCGAAACGGGCCTTCCCCTGGGTGGTCAGCTCGACGAGGGTCATGGTGGTGCCCATTCCCTCGAGCTCCGGTTGGCGGGCCACCTCCTCGCGGATGGCGCGGTTGGCTGCCGCGACCCGGTCGTCGGGATCCAGCGCGCTGGAAGCGGCGGCGTTTATGGCGAGCCTCGACGCCACCTCGCCGGCAATGTGGCCCCCCATGCCATCTGCGACGATCAGGACGGCGGGCCCCTCGGACTGGCCCGACTTGTCGGGGAAGAGCGAATCCTCGTTGTTCTGCCGCACCATCCCTTGATGGGTGGCCGAGCCCCAGACGTACCTCATTTGCCGCTCACCGCGGTCATCGGACCTCCATCACGGTCTTTCCCACCTGGATGGTGTCGCCACGGCGCAACGAGATAGGAGCAATGACCCTTCGCCCGTTGACATAGGTCCCGTTCGTGCTGCCCAGGTCATGCAGGACCATGCCGTT
>JBMDXS010000183.1:0-3822 GCA_048595045.1 Acidimicrobiia bacterium | reverse complement strand
ATCCCAGACCCATGAGGGCGCCGGATCGGAGGAACTCTCGCCTCGTTTGCATTACGACCTCCAGCGCGGCTTACGCCGCCCCTCCCGGTGGTTGTGTCGCCTTGCTCCTCTGGTTCAAAGCTACACCATCAGCTCTGCCGGGTTCCCGTGACGGTTCGGAATTCAGGCGGCGGCTCTCTGGTTGCGCGATGGGTGAGGATCGAGGCTGTCCTCGTGCTTGTACTCACCCTGGTTGCCTGCTCCGGGGCAGCCGATGGCGGTGATGTCGACGTGCTCCCCTTCCAGGAGGTGCAGGCTTCGGAGTTCGTCTTCGAGCTGGATCCCACCAACCCGAGCAGGGGGATCTTCCGTGTCGACACGACCGAGCCCATGATCTGTGCGATTGTCTGGGGCGAGGACGAGAGTCTGGGGAACTTCAACAACTCCTTGAACATGGCCGGGACCGGAATCATCGAACATGACGTCTTTCTCCCCGGCGCCGAACCGGGTGTCGAGTACATGTTCGTGGTTCAGGGGACGACCGCCGAGGGAACCCTGTACCGATCGGAGATGGGCACGTTCGTCCTCCCCGAACCCGAGGTCGCGAACACGGAGATGGACGATCGAGAGAACATGGCGCTGGGCGCCACCGTGTCGTCGGTCAGCTCTGAGTTCAGTGACGGCTTCGCCGCATCAAACGCTGTAGACGGAGATCTGGCGACGGAATGGTCGTCCGCGGGAGACGGCGACCAAGCCTTCATCACATTGGATCTCGGCGCCCCACAGGAAGCATTCGGATTCCAGTTCCTGACCAGATCGATGACCGACTGGACCGCCGTGACCGACACCTACACGGTGACTGTGGATGACACCGAGACTCTGGGGCCGTTCCCGGCGGGAAACCCGGCCGACCCTCAGACCAGTGACGCATCGACGACCGGGCAGGTGTTCACCTTCGCCGTGGAGGCCTCGACCGGTGGCAACACGGGTGCGGTCGAGGTCCGCATCCTGGCTGACTGAAGGTTCAGTGGAGGGTGCGGAGCCAAGCGTTGAGTGCCACCCAGTCACGACAACCGGGAATGCCCGGATCGCACGAAGTACCAAGGGAGTGACCTAGTTCACCCCGCCGGTCGAGATGGCGACGACTCGCCTCCCTGCCCGGCGAGCAGGCTGCGGATCCGTTTGTCCAACTCCGGTGGGATCACCGTATCCAGATCACGCAGCCCACCGAGCTGATTGTGGGCGTCGACCAGAGCGGCGTACAGCGGAGGACAGGTGGGACAGGTTTGGAGATGGGCTTCCACCAGCCGGGCAGTGGGTGGGTTGAGGGTTCCGTCGAGGTAGTCGGAGACGTGTTGACGTGCGTCCCAGCACCGCATGGGGACTCCTTCCAGACGTTGACGGCGTTCATGGCCTTCGGCCAAGGCGGTGACCAGCGTCATTCGTCCCCGGCGAAGACGTTGTTTTGCCGCCGGGAGCGATATGTCCGCCAGCTCGGCAATCTCACGAACCGTCCACCCTTCGACGTCGTGGAGGATCACCGACACCCGGTATATGAACGGCAGGCGGACCAGGGCATCTTCCAGCTCCTCACGGGTCTCTGCCCGTTCGGCCACCGCCGCCGGATCGACGGTGTATTCGTCGTCCCGCCACCGGTCCTCGACCTCCTCGACCACGATCTCGTGGGCGGCTCGCCGAGCCCGGTCGACTGCCAGGTTGTGCAGGATCCGACGCAACCATGCCTCCAGCGGCGCCTCGCCCCGGTATTGGTCTGCCCGTTCCAGTGCGCGGATGAAGGTGTCCTGAACGAGATCGCCTGCGAGGTCGGGGTTTCGGGTGATGCTCGACGCGAACCGGTACAGCATCTGGACATGATCTTCCAGACTCTCTCGCGGCCCGATCATGGCCCGACTCTCACACGTCACGCCCTTGGGCCCGACCGCGGTGGGTGGGCCCGCTCTGGTCGACCCACCCACCGCTTCTGCGACCCTTCAATGAGACCGGGCCGCCTGCATGGACCGGCGGTTGGTGCTGAACCCGAAGAGGGCGTATAGAGGGCACCAGCCGACCAGGCCAGTCGCCAGCGGCACGAGGCCAAAGAATTGCATGAAGGTGCCGAGTCCACCGGTGACGGTGCCACTCCACCCAAGGTAGAGGAGCACCACACCGAGGATCACTCGAATGATCCGATCCCGGGCTGACTCGTTGATGTAGCTCATGTGCGCGGTCCTCCTTGGAGCTCGCCTACTTGTCAACGAACAAGACGAACCAGGCCGGCAAAGGGATACCGGCTCGATCGTGCATCTGTCATCTCCGGTCTCCGACAGTGGGCCGGGGGAGTCGCAAACGCCCCCGCCTTGACATGGGCTTCTGCAAAGCTCGGTCGGACACCAATGTCGACGGGCATCATCTGTGTCAGAGAGGGAGACCAAAGAGCCGTGATGGCGGTGCAGCTTCCCGAGCGCGTGCAGTCGTTGAGCTTCCTACTCCCTTCCCCGCCTCGCGACGGGGCACCGGAGGGGGCGTAGCATCCAAGCGTGACTCGCTGGGATCCCGCAACAGGTCAGCGCAAGGTCGAAGCACCGCGAGTCAGCGATGAGTTGCCTTGATGATTGATGGGAAGACGAGTCTGCTCCAAGAGGAGACGTCGAACGGTGGAATGGACGCTGTCCGGCAGCTCTGGCGCCGCCTTCCCCTCCCTGAGCACCATGCGCTCGCGATCGCAATCGGGCTTCTGCTGCAACGCCTGATGCCCCTCCGCTTGCCACGTCGGTTGGTGATTGTGGGCTGGCTGCTCCTGGCCGCCGGCATCGTCGCCAATGCTGTCGCCGTTCAGGAACGCGGGGGAGGAGACCTAGAAGAGCCCGAGCGACTCACCACCGGCGGTCTGCATGGGCTGACACGCAATCCGATGTACGTCGGATGGAGCAGTATTCACGTCGGCGTGGCGCTACTCCTGTCAAACGGTTGGATCCTGGCCAGCTGGCCGATCTCGATCGCCCTCACGCACTGGTGGGTGGTGGCGATCGAGGAACGGCGGCTCACCCAGCAGTTCGGCGAGGAATACACGATGTACCAGCAAAGGGTTCCCCGGTACCTCGGTCCCCGCCCTGATCGACACGGCCGCCGCGACTTCTAGGGGGATGAGGGTGTCCAAGTAGCGCCAATCCCAGCCGGCGTTGTTGAGGACCATCGCCGAGCCGTCATCGAGCCGTCACGAGCCCTAATGGCCCGTCACCTTCCCGGAGGCAGGTAGGTATCCAGTGACCAGGTCAGGACGTGGGCTGCGGGCCGGTTAGCACCGTCGGGACGTACTCGAGCAATTGGATCCTGCCGTCGAAGGTCCGGCTGTCGACCATGTCGAGGGCGACATCGGGATAACCGTCATAGATCCGCTCGCGGCCGGTGCTCCCGGTGATGACCGGGAATACCACCACGCGGAAACGATCCACCAGTCCTGCCTCGAGCAGCGAACGGCACAAAGTGAGACTGCCGAGTGTGATCATATTGTCGCCCGCCCGCTTCATTGCGCTCACTGCCTCGACCGGGTCCCCACGGACTAGCCGGGTGTTGGCCCACGACAAGGGGGTCTGGAGGGTCGATGAGAACACGACCTTGGCCAGCCTGGTTAGCTCGGCCGTGGCGGCGTCCTCATCTGTGCTCTCGTCCGACTCGGATGCCCCGGATTCGCTGGCGAACCCGTACATCAGCCGGTACGTGTTCGCTCCCATCAAGATCGTGTAGTCGCGTTCCGGCCGCTCGCCCAGCCAGGTGAGGTATTCCGGGCCCTCGAGGCCCCACCACCCGGGCCAGCCTTCTGCGGAGGCGTATCCGTCGAGGGAG
>JBMDXS010000182.1:0-1949 GCA_048595045.1 Acidimicrobiia bacterium | reverse complement strand
CATCCACGGTGAGACCTTCGAGCTGGGCAGCGCCTGGGTCTACACCCGCCGCGAGCCGCTCGGGGTCTGTGTCGGGATCGGGGCCTGGAACTACCCGCTTCAGATCGCCTGCTGGAAATCCGCGCCGGCACTCGCCTGTGGAAACGCCATGGTGTTCAAGCCGGCCGAGTTGACTCCCCTCAGCGCGCTGCGGCTCGCCGAGATCTACACCGAATCCGGTCTCCCCAATGGGGTGTTCAACGTGGTGCAAGGCGACCATCGCACCGGCGAGGCCCTGGTTTCACACCGCAACGTGGCCAAGGTCTCGCTCACCGGGGAGGTCGGCACCGGCAAGATCGTGATGGCCAACGCTGCATCCACTCTCAAACAGGTGACTCTCGAGCTGGGTGGGAAGAGCCCGCTGATCATCTTCGACGATGCGGATCTGGACAATGCGGTGTCGGCGGCGTTGATGGCGAACTTCTACACCCAGGGTGAGATCTGCTCCAACGGGACCCGGGTCTACGTCCATGAGGAGATCCACGACGATTTCCTCGATCGCCTGGTCACCCGCACCTCGAAGATGAAGATCGGCGACCCTATGGACCCCGACACCCATGTCGGTGCGCTCATCTCCGAGGAGCACATGGAAAAGGTGCTCTCATACATCGAGGCGGGCAAGGCGGCCGGCGCCAAGCTGGTCATCGGTGGGGGGAGGCCGACCGACCCGTCGCTGGCCGGCGGCTATTTCGTGGAGCCGACCGTCTTCGACGCATGCAGTGACGACATGACGATCGTGCAGGAGGAGATCTTCGGTCCGGTGATGGCGGTCCTCAGCTTCCGCGACGAAGACGACGTGATCGCCCGGGCCAACGACACCGCCTTTGGCCTCGCCGCCGGTGTGTTCACCAGAGATGTTCAGCGTGCCCACCGGGTGGTGGCCCGGCTCGAAGCGGGGACCACTTGGATCAACAACTACAACATCACTCCGATCGAGATGCCCTTCGGGGGCTACAAGCAATCGGGGATCGGTCGGGAGAACAGCCTCGTCACCCTCAACCATTACACCCAGGTGAAGAGTGTCTACGTGGAGATGGGTGAAGTCGAGGCCCCGTATTAGGCCGGGGCCAACCGAGGGAGGTGGATCGAGTGGGTGATGGTTTCCTGGCAGGCAGGACCGCGATGGTCACCGGTGGTGCTTCGGGGATGGGCCTGGCCATGGCCGTGGCCTTTGCCTCCGAGGGAGCGAACGTCAGCATCGGCTCGCTGCTGGCCGGTGGTCAGAAGACCGAGGGCGAGGTGGTCCACA
Organism: Acidimicrobiia bacterium; assembly: GCA_048595045.1. Classification (GTDB taxonomy): domain Bacteria; phylum Actinomycetota; class Acidimicrobiia; order Spongiisociales; family ZC4RG35; genus JARDZU01. The sequence goes on along the minus strand of JBMDXS010000182.1, from coordinate 661 downwards.
TGCCGGGGCAGGACCAGATGGACCACGCCCTCACTCTGATCGAGGAGGAGGGGGCAACCGGCATCGGACTCGACCTCGATGTCACCTCGGGCGACTCGGTGGCGGCGTTCTTCCAGGCGACGATCGAGCGGTTCGGCCAGGTCGACATCCTGGCCAACGCCGCCGGCATCACCGCCGAGCAGACCATCGTCGGGCACTCCGACGCCCTGTGGGACAAGGTCATCGACGTCAATCTCACCGGCACATATCGGGCGATCAAGCAGGTGCTGCCTGGCATGATCGAGCGCGGCTGGGGGAGGATCATCAACATCGCCTCGACCGCGGCAACGGTGGGGGCGGTGACCTCGGGCGCGTACTGCGCCTCCAAGGCCGGGGTGGTCGGCTTGACCAGGTGTGTTGCGCTGGAGGGAGCGCCACACGGTGTCACCTGCAACGCGATCAGCCCGACCTGGGTCGACACCTCATTCGGCCGGGAGTGGATGGCTGACATCGCCGAGAGACAGGAGAACCGGTCGGGGGACGAGTACATCTCCGATGTGGAGAAGACCAACCCCCAGGGTCGTCTCATCTCGCCGACCGAGATCGGCGCCCTCGCCCTCTTCCTCTGCTCCGACGCCGCCCACGGCATCACCATGGAAGACCTGAGGGTCTCGGCCGGGTC
>JBMDXS010000181.1:0-1530 GCA_048595045.1 Acidimicrobiia bacterium | reverse complement strand
GAGATCTCTTCGGGCTCGAAGGCATGCACCTCGGTGCTGCGCACCACCCACAGACTGGCGCCCTCGCCCCGTCTCGTGTACACGTCACGTGCGTTCTGCAGGGCCGTCTCGGCATCGGCGGCATGAAGGCTCCCGATATGGACATGGGCGATGCCCCGCCGCGCCCTCACGAAGACCTCCCACATAGGCCAGGTCTCCGATGACAGCTCCGCCCTCTCCTCCACCACCGCGCTCTCGCCAGGCGCCACAGGCACGTCGTAGGTCATCGGCCCTCCCTAAGCCGCCGACGCGGCTCGCTTGGCGGCATGGGCCAGGGCGGCCTCCCTGACCCAGGAACCCTCGTCCCAGGCGGTGACCTTGTGGTCGACGCGGTCTCGATTCATCGGCCCGTTGCCCTTGACCACGGCCCAGAACTCGTCCCAGTCGATCTCCCCGAAGTCGTAATGACCACGCACCTCGTTCCAGCGCAGCTCGGGATCGGGGATGGTGAGGCCGAGGTAGTCGGCCTGGGGAACGGTCATGTCGACGAACTGCTGACGCAGGTCGTCGTTGGAGACCCGCTTGATCTTCCACTCCATCGACTGCTCGGTATGGGTCGAGTCGGTGTCGTGCGGGCCGAACATCATCAGCGACGGCCACCACCACCGGTCGAGCGCATCCTGGGCCATCGCCTTCTGCTCCGGCGAGCCCGAGCAGAGCGCGATCAGGCTCTCGTATCCCTGCCGCTGATGGAACGACTCCTCCTTGCAGATCCGCACCATGGCCCGGGCGTAAGGACCGTAGGAGCAGCGTGTGAGCATCACCTGATTGGTGATGGCGGCCCCGTCGACCAGCCAGCCGATGGTGCCGATGTCGGCCCAGCTCAGCGTCGGATAGTTGAAGATCGACGAGTACTTGTGCTTGCCCTGATGGAGAAGGGTCTGCAGCTCGTCACGCTTCACCCCCAGGGTCTCCGCCGCCGAATAGAGATATAGGCCGTGCCCGGCCTCGTCCTGCACCTTCGCCATCAGTATCGCCTTTCGGTGCAGCGTCGGGGCCCGGCTGATCCAATTCCCCTCGGGTTGCATCCCGATGATCTCCGAGTGGGCATGCTGTGCGATCTGGCGGATCAGGGTGTTGCGATACGCATCCGGCATCCAGTCGGGCGGCTCGATCTTCTCCTCGGCGGCGACGATCGCCTCGAACCTCTCTCCGGGGGTCATGCCCTCAGGATACTACAAACGAACGTTCGTTTGCCTAGTGGGTGGCCACCGTGAAATCGGGTTGAGTAGTGCCGTATACGAGGGCTCCCGGTCCCAATCTCGCAGTGCCATCCGCTTTGGACTAGTCACGGTGGGTGAATTCGCAACGGTCCTGTTCAGAGTGCCCGGCGACGAGGAGATTGGTGAGTGCGCTGGGAGAGAGCGCAAGTCGGGGACCGACACTGGGGGCTCACCCCTTCGGCATTTGGCTTGCAGGTCGAATGTGCCTGGTCGAGGTTCCTGAAATCACCCTGAGGGGGGGCCTACCACAAGGAGGCCCCCCCTTTAG
>JBMDXS010000180.1:0-6106 GCA_048595045.1 Acidimicrobiia bacterium | reverse complement strand
ACGCCAAAGAAGCACCCGAATCCAACGGCCAAGCCGGAGTGGTGTTGGAAGCCGGACCCAGAGTGGGAAGACAAGCCCTAGAAGCGGTCCTCTGCGAATCGGTGGTCGAAATCACCGCCCGGAGAGAAGACGGGACCCCCATGGTCTACGGACGGAAAACAAGGACCATTCCCCCACAGCTACGACGGGCCATCCTCCACCGCGACGGACACATGTGCGCCGGAGACGGATGTGACAGCACCAACCGACTCCAAATCCATCATCTCATCCCCTGGCATCAAGGCGGAAGCACAGATCCGGACAATCTGATCACCCTCTGCTGGTATCACCATCAGATCATCATCCACCAGCAAGGATTCACCCCACACCCACACCCCCACAACGGGCGAATCCGATTCACCCGCACCCCCACCCGAGCCCCACCAGACGTCGTAGTTTGACCGAGCACCCGATCAGAGATCGATGGCTCGATTGACCCAAACCGAAGTCACCTCCATCCCGATCTTCTCGTATAGACCGAGCGCGCCGGTCCGAGAGTCGGTGGCGATCTCCGATCGGGTGGCACCGTGCGCTCTCGCCACCTCGAAGGCGTTGGCAAGAAGAGCACGTCCGAGACCCTGATTGCGCTGGTCTCGTCGGACCGCCAGCTTCTCGACGAAGGCGACCTCCTCGGAGATGACCAGGAAGACCACACCCACCACCTCCCCCCTGCTGTCTGTGGCGACTCGGAGGTTCCATGGCTCGAATCCAGGACGTTCCGCCACCCCCGCCATGAAGTCCTCGAAGCTCTGCCGCCTGCGCACGGACCACTCGAGGAAGGCATCCTCGACCACCTCCCATGCCACCCGGAACTCGTCCTTCGCGGCCGTTCGGATCGAGTACCCGGCCGGTCGCGCCCCGTCTCCTATGGCTTTGCCTTCGGGGAGGGCGAGCAACCAGCTGGTCCACCGGATCCGGTATCCGAGATCCTCCAACAGCCGATCTCCCGGGGAGCCCTTTGGAACGGGCACTCCGATCACATGGAGGCCACGCTCCCTCCCCCTCTCCTGCATCCAGCGCGCCAGATAGGAGCCGATCCCGCGCCCGCGATAGTCGGGAATCACAGCGGCGTCGCCACGATCCGCGCCGGAGAGCTCCGCGTAAGCCACCAGCCGGTCTCCGTCGAAGACGCCGATGGTGCTGTCCCGAACGTCGTAGCTGGGTCGTTGCCAATCGCTGACGATGTCGGCCTCGTCGATCACTATCTCACCGAGGTCGGCGAGCTGCTCAGCGCTGATCACGGCGAGAACCGCTCCGACGTCACCGAGGGTCAGTGAGCGCGTGCTGAGCCCGCTGGGGAGATCCATGAACACGCATTGAAGCCGGGCCGGAGCCCAACGGTCTACCCGAGATCGGTGACCAGACCCAGCTCCTGGCGGAACAGATAACGATCGGCCAGATAGTTGAGGATGCGGCGTGCCTCGGAGAACCGATCGGCAAGGCCTCGCAGGAAAGTGGGCCCGGTCGATACCGAGCCGCCAGCCTGCTCGACGGCCTTCCGGTACCAGCCAGCGCCGGCCGCCTCCATGAATCCGAGGCCTTCGTCCTTCGCCACGACCTCGCTGACGCCCAGCTCGGCGGACCGGGCGATCCATTCCCTTTGCGTCGGGGTGTACGGATGGGTAGCGGTGTGATCGGGAAGGACACCACTCAGGAAGAGGGCCACGTCGCCGAGACGCCGGTAGCCCCCGGGACGCTCCGCCGGGGGAAGCAGCTCGACCATCTCGGCGAGGCCTACGGGGTCCAGCTCGCTGAATCGTCGGTGGCGGATGCCTTCCCTGGTCTGGACCACGAACGTCCCACTCGCCACCGTGGTGAACGAGTTGAGGAATTCGACGAGGAAGTAGCGCCGCGCTCCGTCGTCGAGGAACTCACGCAAACACTCGACGTCGAACACCGGGAGACGCTTGCCCGGGCCCGACCACTCCGACACGTAACTCGCATCGTGCAGGTCTGACGCCGACCGATTGACCAGCGCGGCAAAAGCCAAGAATGACGATGAGCCCGGGTCGAGAGGATCGCGGGAGGAGTCGAAGATGACTTCGAAGAGGCGACGCGAGGCGAGCAGGTCGTCGATCACCTCAGGGCGTTGCAGCATTCGCTGCCTGATGGCCCCACCGTCGGTCCCGGCGATCTGGGCCAGCAGGTCGAGGTCGCCTTGGGAGAGATGCTCCAGATAGAGCAGTGGATAGTTCATATCGCACCCCGACCTCTAGACCTGGCCCGGACCATGGGACCCGGGCCCGCTGGTTGCAGTTCACCATAGGAATCGGCCGCCGAAGTGTGTGGCATCACGGGTCTATCGACCCAAACCGATCAGATGGCGGCGAACCAACCCATCGCCCCCCGCTCGGCGAGCCAGTGCTGATGGGGATGGAACATGTACCTTCCGACGGTGGGCAGGGTGAACTCGAGCATGGCCCGCTGCGCCATCCCCAACAGGAGTGTGTCCTCGCGGGAGGCGGGCGAGTTACCCATGCCACCCGGGTACACATCGAAGGTCTCCGCATGTAGATGGAACGAGGCCATCGGCTCGTGCTCGAGCATGTTGACCAGATAGAGCCGCACCGGTCCTCCGGAGGGGACCTTGATCGGATGGTGCTGGTAGAAGCCGGCTACACCGTTCCAGGCAACGATGGCATTGCGCCCGATCTCGTCGTTGGAGAACCCGGAGAGGAGGAGAGCAACCTCGGTAGCCGGGGATCGACCACCGGGCGGGTCCACGATCATCATCCCGTACAGGCCACGGGCGATGTGCTCGGCGAGAGGCGCCGTGTGGCAGTGAAAGGGGTGGACCCCGGCCGGACCGGCCAGGATCTCATATGTGGTCTCACCGCCAGGGGCCACTGGCTCCCAGCCGTCGTGCTCGGGGAGGTGAGAGCCGTGGAAGTGGATGTTGTGTGGATTGCCGGTGTTGTTCCGCAAACGCACGTGGAGGGTGTCACCCTCGGTCGCCCGGATGATCGGGGCAGGTACGGACCCACCATAAGTCCAGGCTTCGATGTGCACGCCGGTGCCGACCTCGATCAAGCGCTCTTCGACGGTGATGTCGATGTCACGGGCCGATCCAGGGGGAAGACCGTCGGGTGGGGGCGGGAAGGTATGTGCGTCCAGGGCACCGGGCCCCAGATCCTTGGGCGGGGTATAGATGTCTCCATAGAGCCGGCCGGCGCCCGCCTCGTGCATCGTCGAGTGGCCCACCAGCCCCGGGTTGGTGTAGTCGCTCTCGGCGGCTTCGGCCCGGTGCTGCACCGTATGGCCGAGCACCGATCCACCAATGAAGACCGCCCCGCCCAGCCCGGCCTTCCTCAGGAGCTCGCGACGGGAGATGCCGTCGGTCATAGTCTCAGACGATCCCCCCGACCACCATGCCCAGCCCGAGGAACAGCAGGTACACCAGCATGCCCCCGGCCATGAGCACCCAGCGCTGCCAGACCGGGATGGTGCTCCTGCCGAAGATGTAATAGGCGACGACCCCGAGGAAGGGGATGATCAGGATGGCAGCCATCCAGGCAATCGTCGTCCCCCGGGTGAGATCCTCACGTTTGGCCAGATCCCACAGCGCCAGGACAACCCATGACGTGTAGAGGACGAGAGGAAGGACGTAGGCGTATAGGCCGAAGAACACCCCGGCGGCCGAGGCGAAGCTGACGCCCATGATGTTGATTCCTTTCTGCTGAGTGACTTCCAGATCCGATGGCATCTCAGGCATGGCGATGGCGTCGACGTCGGGTCGGGTCGAGGCGAAGACATCCACTGCGGGCATGACAGGGGCGGTCGCGGGGTCTGGCATGTTGGGCTGTGGGCCCGGGTGGGGCACTGCGGTCAAGTCCACATCCGGTTGCTGGCCAACACCGCTCTCGAAGAGACGGCCCAGCTGTGCGGTGGTGGAGCCCATCTCGAACAGGGCGGGCAGACGCAACCCTTCACATGGCTGCTTGACCTCGAGGGCCGCGGGAAGGGTGGAGGTGAACTCGTTGTCCTCGAAGCAATTTCCCGAGTCGGACGGACCACCCAGGGTCAGGTCGGCCAGACCCGACCCTTCCACGACGTTCTCCACCACCTGGTGGTCGTAGGACATGTAGAAGTTGGCGTCGAGCATGGGGAAGATCGCGATCCCGCTCTGGGGGTGGTTGACGACCCGGTTCCTCGCCACATAAGAGTCCCCGCCTCCGGCGAGGAGGATCCCGTTCCCCTGAGCCGCCCACTCGAAGGCAAGGGCCGGTGCCTCGATGTTGCCGTTGTCGTGGACCAGGTTGCCGACCACGTTCACGTTGTGGAAGGGAGGCAGGAGCTCACCGTCGAGGCTGTTGGGGGCGATCCCGGCGACGTTGTGACGGAATACGGAGTCGACGATGTTGAGCTCCGAGGATGCATTCGTCCCCGAGTAGCCGAGGCCGTTCCACTCCGATACGGAGGTGGTGATGGTGGCCTGACACGGGTCACATTGCCCGATGTAGAAGCCGGCGTCTGGTGAGCCCGAGGCATACGAGTGATCGAAGAGCCCATCGCTCGAGTCGAATGCGTAGATCCCGTAGACACCGTTGTTCACCGCAGTGAGATACGACCCGCGGTATCCCCGCACGCCACTCCAGAAGAACCCGTTCGACGTGTTGTTCATTGCGGTGATGTTCTCCACCACGACGCCGTCCGCGAAGAGGACACTGACGCCGTTGGGGCGTTGGAACTCGCCGTCGATCACGACCTCGTTGCGATCGACGCCTCGCAAGGTGATGCCCGGTGTGGTCACCTGGACCTCCTCGTGATAGGTCCCCCGATCGATGAGGATCATGTCCCCCGGGTCGGCGGCATCAACGGCCGACTGGATCGTCGGGTAATCCCTGGGGACCTGGAGGGTCTCCCCTGTCCAGACAGAAGGTGAGTCGGTCGCCGGGTCGCCGAGAGCCGCGGGCGACGGCTCTCCCTCGGGCGGGCCCGCACACGCGCCGACTGTCATAGCCGTACCCGCGAGGAGCAGGAGCCAGCCCCACTTCATCCCTCGGTGGAACCCACGATCAGGGTGCCGGCCATGCCATCACCCTCGGAATTGCCGTGAAAGGTGCAGAAGAAGACATACTCACCGGGCTGATCGAAGATGAGGGCCGCCTCGTCGCCCTCGAGCTGCTCCAGGCTGCCAAACACATCCTCGGTCGACCACGACTCGTCGGCCGAAACGGCATTGTGGGGGTTGCGCCCGGCCCCAACGAAGGTGACGGTCCCACCCACGGGGACTGTGACCTCGCTGAACTCGTATCGGTTGTCGAACATCTGCACGACGACGTCGTCGCCGGTCACCGTCTCGCCCTCGTCACCACCGCACGACACGATCAGCAGGACCCCCAACAAGGCCAGGGAGGCGATTCGCACGACTACTTGTCTCCCCGACCGAACAGACCCTTGATCCAGCTCCACAACGAGACGAAGAACAGGGAGATGCCACGCACCTCCCCGGCCTCCACCTTGGCCGCCTCGGCGTGTGACTCGGCGCCGAGCTTGGCCTCGAGACACTGGACGAACTCCCCGATCAGGCGCTTCGACATCTCGTTGACCAGACCGGTCCGCCCGAACTGGGCCACCGGCCCGGAGAGGGTGACGTCGGCGTCGACCCCAACCTTCGAGCCCGCGCCTTCGGGCACGATCTGATAGCTCACCTTCACCTGGCCCCTGGAGCCACCGGTCTTGTCTACGCCCTTGCCCTCGATGACCGCTGTCCTCGTCTCGGGATCGGGCGTCACCGTCGCCTTACCCTCGAACGACGCGGACATGGGCCCCAGCTTCACGGCCAGCTTGCCGTCATAGGTTCCGTCTTCGGAGGCACCGAGGAGTTCCGCTCCAGGCAAGCATTGGGCCACGGACGGGATGTCCTGGAAGAAATCCCAGACCTGGTCTGGGCGGCGGGCCACGGTGAATTCGTGCTCGATCTTCATGGTTCTCCGGGTACGAGGCGGCCTGCACGGTAGTTACCTGGGTCCGCGTAGCCCTAACGGTGCTCGGTGTCCCCCATCAGGAGATCGAGCACATGCGGGATGAGGTCGAGGATCGCCTCCAACCCCTCCACCGCTCCGAC
>JBMDXS010000018.1:0-4135 GCA_048595045.1 Acidimicrobiia bacterium | reverse complement strand
ATTGCAGGGCAAGGTCCTCCCGATCGGTGGGGTCAAGCAGAAGGTACTGGCCGCCCATCGCGCCGGGTTGAAGGAGGTCATCGTCCCTCGCCGCAACGAGGCCGACCTCGACGATGTGCCGGAGAAGGTCAGAGACGAGATTATCTTCACCATCGCCGACACCGCCAACGACGTGCTGGTCGCCGCACTCCAGGCGTAGCCTCAGACCTTGTGCCGGCCCGGTGGGGCCATAGGCCACGGGACCCAGTCTCGGTCAGATCAGAACGGGCTCATTGGGCGGGTTTCGAGGACCAGATCGACGACGACCGCGGCGTGATCCGAGCCGCGGAGCGGGATCACCTGGGAGGAGACCCCTCGGGCGCCCGCCCCGAAGACGTGGTCGATGCGGAGCAGACGCGGCCAGCCAGGGCGCCATGCCCAGGTCGGCTCCGGCCTCACCTGGCCGCCATCGGGCACCGTCGAGAGATCGTCCCAACGTCCGGACAGACGCCGATAGACCGGCCACAACGGTGAGGCGTTCATATCCCCCGCCAGCACGAACGGCTGCCCTTCGGTCTCGTTGTCGGCCCAGGTGAAGAGGGCATCGACCTGACCCTCCCGGAGCCGTGCCGATCGCCACCAAGGGAAAGCGATCGGATTCCTGATGTGGACGTTGGCCAGGAGCCACTGTTGAGACCCCTCTCCGATCCTGGCCCACATGCCGGGCCGCCAGGGCAGCGGGATCTCACCGAACCGAGCCTCCAATCGCACGGCGATGCCACGGCCCTTGGAGTCGAGCTGAGGACGGAGATCGTGATAGGGAAACCGCGAGGAGATGAGGTCGGCTGCCTTGTGGCCGAGCTCCTGGATCACCAGCACATCGGGGTCGACCACCTGGAGAACGTTGCTCAGGTAGGTGAGATTGGCCCGGTCGACGAGGAGATTGGCAGTCATCACACGGATCGATGGGTTCATCCGGCCGAGCACGCTAAACGAGCTCCGTGGCCTGGTGGTGGTCCATCGGTGCGCACCGGTGAGAAGTCCTATAGAAACGGCTTGGGTCGCTGGACCTATATGCCGAATCAATGTGTGAGATGCCAGCTGCCACTGATACCACGGTCACTTTGGTCCGGGAATCGGGAGACCTCGTCGCCTCCGTGGTGGGTCGGGCGCCGGTAGGCGAGCTGACCGCCAACTGTGAGCATGGCCACGAGGCCGACCGGGGCGAGTTCGTCGTGGGAGCTTCGGGCAAGGCGATCACCTGGAAGGTCCTGTTCTGCGATCCCTGTTGGGACCACTTTCGGGTCCATCAGAACGTCATCGACCTCGGCCTCTTCGAGGACCCTCCCGCCTAGAACGGCCCGGCTGACCCGGTCAGGCGCCCAAGCGCCCGTCGGCCAGATCCGCCCAAACCTCCGCAACAGAGTCTGACAGGTAGACCACGCTGGCACTTCCCGCCGAGCCATTCGAACCGGGCACCACCTGATTCGGAATCGTGTCGAGATCCGTCCCGATGAGCAATGCGGCAAAGGTGAGGAGCTGTTCGGCGTTCAGATCGGTCAGCAAGAAAGGCTCCGAGAGCTCGAGCAGCCTGGGGATGGAGCCATAACCCTTGTGCTGGAGATTCTTGGCGGTGTCGATCAGCACCAGGCCCTGATTGGCGGATCGGGTGAAGTCGCCATTCGGCAGGGATTTGCGGGCCCGTGAGAACGCCAGAGCGGCCGGCCCGTTGACATACTGGGTGCCGGGCTGGAAGTCGGCACCCGACGCGGAGTCACTGATGGGGTACGGCACTACGAGGTCGATGCCGCCGAGCACATTCCCCAGCATCTCCTGGAATCCGAGGAACCCGGTGAGCACATACCCCTCGAGCGGGAGCCCGGTCAGGTCACGGAAGGTCTGCATCATCCCTTCGGTCCCGTAGTTGGCCAGGGCCGAGTTGATCTTCCCCCGGCCACCACCTGCGATGGGGACCCAGGAGTCACGGGGCACACCCACGATCCCGCCTTTTCCAGCCCCGTCCAAACCCACGAAATGAATGCTGTCGGCCCGGCTGGTGACCACGTCCTCCCAGGGCCTGGCGTCCGAGCCGACCACCGCCACCAGACGCGGGCCCGTGCCGTAGTAGGCGGGCACGGTCACGTTCGGCCAGCTGCCACCGACGATGCGCCAGCCACTGCCGTCGTCGATTGCGAGAAACAAGTCGCCGTCCAGCTCCACCGTGGCCACGCCCTGTCCTTGGAAGGTTCCGATCGAGGCGACACCCTGCAGGGGAGTCTCCAGTGGTGTGGGCTTGATCGCAGCGAGGACCGGTTCGGGCGCAGGTGGTGCTTCGGTCGACTCGCCGGTGGCGTATGCGTAGAAGCCCCCGACCATCGCCAGGAGCTCGGGCGGCGCGTTTTCTATGGCCAGTGTCGGGGCGGGGGCGGTCGTGGTCGTGGTCGAGGGGCGACTAGTGGTGGTGGTGGTGCTCTCTCTCGATGTCGTGGTGGGATCGGCTTCCGGGGCGCATGCAGTGGCGAAGAAGACGAGAACGAGCAGAACAGAGAGACGTCGATACATGGTGGACCTCGAGATGATTGTCAGATCGCCCTCCCGCGACCCTCGTCGGCACCCTAACGGTGTACCACAGGAAACCGGAACCAGGGGGCACCGAACGACGCGTGAGTACTCTTGGCCAGTCGTGCAGACATTGGAAGCGGGGAGGGCCGCAGCGGCCGGCGAAGCCTGGGAGGAGGCCTGGAGAACGCTGACCGAGGCCGATGAACAGGACCCGCTGTCACCGCCCGATCTCGAGTTGCTGGCCGACGCCGCATGGTGGGCCGGTCACCCCGACGAGTCGGTGGACGCCCTGGAGCGGGCCTACGCAGGTCACCTCGCGGCCGGCATGAACCTGGACGCGGCGAGTGTCGCGTTACTCCTCGGCTATCTGGCTGTGAGACGACTGGCCATGTCCGTGGCATCCGGCTGGCATGCGATTGCGGCCGGGCTGCTGGAGGACCAGCCCGAGTCCAGGGTGCACGCAATGATGCGGACTTTCGAGCTGGCCGAGATCGTGGCGGCTCGAGGGGAGATGGAAGAAGGTCTCCGCGTGGCCGACGAAGTGATCGCGCTGGCCCGCAGGACGGGCAGCCGCGACAGTGAATCCGAAGCCAAGGCGATCAAGGGCTATGCGCTCATCGCCACCGGTCATTGGATGGAGGGCCTGTCACTGATCGACGAGGCGAGCGCCATCGCACTGGCCGGCGATGCCGGGCTCCGGTCCGCCAGTGACGTCTACTGCCTGACTATCGCCGCCTGTCGTGACCTCGCCGATATCCGGCGCGCCGGTGAGTGGACCGACAAGGCGGACCAGTGGATGACACGGCACTCGCTGGGCGGCTATCCGGGGGTGTGCCGGGTTCACAGGGCCGAGCTCAAACGGCTCCAAGGTGACTGGCCCGAAGCCGAGAGGGAGGCACTCGACGCTTGCCAGGAATTGGAGCGTTACCGGATTCTCGACGGCGTCGCGCTCGCCCAGTACGAGGTGGGCGAGATTCGCCTCCGCATGGGCGATCTGGCCGGGGCCGACGAGGCGTTCACCAAGGCCTACGAATCCGGGTACGACCCGCAGCCGGGATTGGCGTTACTGATGCTGGCGCGTGGGAAAGCCGATGAAGCGGCCCGCGCCTTGAAGAGGAGTCTCGACAAGGGCAGCAATCGAAGCAATCTCGTGACGAGGCTGAGCCTCCTGCCCGCTCAGGTGGAAGTGGCTCTTGCTCGCGGCGACCTGGTCACTGCCCGGCTGGCGGCCGAGGAGATCGAGCAACTCGCCGGTGAGTTCGACCAGCCGCTGTTCGGGGCGGTGGTTCAGACCGTGCGAGGCGAGGTCGCCATGCACGAGGGGGATGTGCCCGCCGCCATCGATCTACTGGGTCGGGCATGGAGGAGATGGAACGAGATCGGGATCCCGTACGACTCGGCCAGAGCCAGAGCCCTGCTCGGACAAGCTCATGTGGCCGCCGATGAGCTCGATCTGGCCCGGATGGAGCTGGGGGCGGCTCGTTCGGTCTTCGAGCGCCTCGGTGCCAAGCCCGACCTGCGCCAGGTGGAGGGAGTCCTGTTCTCCCTCGACCCGGGACGTGCCGGAGAACGGGTGACGCGGACATTCATGTTC
>JBMDXS010000179.1:0-34315 GCA_048595045.1 Acidimicrobiia bacterium | reverse complement strand
GGGATCGCCCCCCTCCCGGATCCGAACTCCGGGCTGGTGGCGATCCTGGCCTTGTTGATGTGGGGTACCGGCGCCCTCTACGTGTGGGGCGCCTCCGGGGGCCCCACCATCGCCATGATCGCCCCCTCGCTGGGCCTCTATCTCCAGTTCGCGGTGATGGACCGAATCCAGGCGGGGTGGCCGTGGATGATCGCCTTGGCCGCCGTCACCGCACTGTCGCTGGCCGCACTCGGCGTCGAGCGACGGAGCGAGGCGGGTCGGGCCCGTGATTCCGAGGGCCGGCCCCTGGCCCGGCGGGCCGGGAGCATGGCTCTCATCGTCGCCATCGTCCTCGCCGGGACATCGCTTCTGCTTGCGGACACCGCCTCGTCACTGGTGCCTGCCACCGGCAACATCCGATGGCGGCATGGGGGCGGGTACGGGCCCGGCTTCGGGGGCATCGCCTTCGATCGTCTCGCCGATCTGCGGCAGAGCTTCATCCGACGTTCCAACGCCGTCATGTTCGTGGCCACCCTCGACCCGAACGCCCCTCCGGCAGAAGAGGTCTATTGGCGGATGGAGAGCCTCGATGACTTCGATGGCGAGGCCTGGCGGGCGAACCTCAGTCGGGCCGACTTCTATCAGCCGGGGCTCGCCGGCGGCAGTCCCGAGCATGCCTATCGGGGGACCAGTCAGGAGGTGACGCAGCGGGTGCGGATCGTCGACCTCCGATCGGCGGTGGTCCCCACCGTCGGGATCGGGCAGCTCTTCCGCTCTGAGAGCGTCGACGTCAGCGGATTCCAGATCACGGCAGACGGCTCGGTGATCTACCAGCCGGAGCTCGACCAGGACGACGAGTACGAGGTGCAGTCCGTCCTCCCTCTCACCGATGCAGACCTCGGTGCCCTGGCCACGGTGCCCGGTGGCACCCTCAGCCCGTTGTTCGCCAATGCCGCCGAGGCGGGAGAGACCTCGTTGCAGCCCGGCCCACCTCCGGGTGACGTCACCCCGCCCGCCGACCTCGAACGGTTCGACGATCTGCCCGATCTGCCGCCTGGCCTGGTGCAGATCGCCAGGAGGCAGACGGCCGGGGCGTCGACACCGTTCGAGGCTGCCTGGCTCCTCCAGCACTGGTTCAGGGACAGCGGAGAGTTCGATTACTCGACCGAGGTCTCGACCGGCCACGGAGCGCTCAACCTCGATGCCTGGTTGGACGACGAAGAGAGCGAGAACTTCCGTACCGGCTACTGCGAGCAGTTCGCCGCGGCCATGGCCGTGCTCGGGCGTGCCGTGGGCATCCCGAGCCGGGTCGTATGGGGGTTCACGCCGGGATCGGTGGAGCGGCAGCCCAACGGGACGGAGCTCATCATCGTGCGAGACCGTAACGCGCACGCCTGGGTCGAGATGTGGATGGATGGCTTCGGATGGGTGCGCTTCGACCCGACGCCCCGGAACGACGACGCCCTGCCCGACAGCATCACAGCCGACTTCGATCCGGAGCCCTACCTTCCCCAGTCGGATGGCTCGCTGACATTGGACCAGCCCGGGTTCTTCGAAAGCCAGTTCGAGGAAGGGCTCACCGACTTCGCCGCGCCGGCCGACGGCGCGGGCGCCGGTTTCCGACTCTCTCGAGCATGGCTGGCGATCCCGGTGCTCGCCCTCCTCATCGGGCTGATCCCCATGCTGAAGGTCTTGCGTCGCCGGCGGCGGATCAAGCGTCTTCACGAAGGGGATGTCACCGCGGCGTGGGAAGAGATCGTGGACCGCCTGACCGATCTGAGAACGCCGGTTCCTGCCCATCAGACTCCGCTCGAGTTTGCTCGCGCCACCGCTCGGGACCTGGTCCCATTGGCGTCGTCATATTCGGCAACGGTTTACGGGAACCGGGCTGGGCTCGGCCATGTCTCCGACCTCACCCACGCCGAGACCTGGATCGGGAGGACCTACGAGACCTGGGACCGAGCGGTGGCGGTTTTCAACCCCCGGTCGCTCATCGACAGGGAGTAGCGGGGGTCAGCCGCCGGCGGCGGCCTGCTCGTCGCTGATGTCGTCCTCCACTCTTCGCAGCATGGTCAGAAAGGTGCTGCGGTCGAGCTCGAACCTGGTCACGTCCTCTTCGACCTCTCGTGCGATCTCGTCGATCGCGACGAAGAAGGCCAACTGACCGGTGCGCAGGGCATCCATGAGCTCGCCCTCGTCCGAGCCGACATGGAAGATGGTCTGGCCATCGGTGACGAGCTTCACCTCGGCGAGGTGATCATCCATTCCGCCTTCCCGACGCAGGTAGTCCCAGGCCCGCCGTACCCGCTGCAATGACATCCCGTTGTCGAGAAGGCTGCGCACCACCCGCAGAGCCACCAGGTCCCGAAAGGAGTAGAGACGCCGCACCCCGGGTCTCCCACCTGTGGTCTGGACCGAGGGTTTGACCAGTCCTACACGATCCCAATAGCGAAGCTGATGATGCGTGCAGTTCGTCAGCCGACATGCCTGCTCGGCTGTGAATGATTGGTCCACTCGTCCCTTCCTAATGCCAACCGCACCGGCCCGGAGTCGTGGACCGTTGCCCTCCACCACAAGCGTCGGAACCTCCGGAGACCGTCGCTGGGTCGGCAACAATAGCCGTTCGGAATCAGTCGCGACGGAAGGGATCCTGCCAGTCGCCGGGCTCCTGGCTCTGCGTCTCGTCACTGGCCGAGCGCCATGCGCGGGACCGCAGCCCGGCGACCAGGGCAGCCGCCGATCCGACCAGGAGGGCGAACCCGAGGAAGGCGACAACGGTGTTGGTGGCGAAGAATCCGATCACCACGGCAAGACCGGCCACAACTCCGAGCATGGCCAGTCGCACACCGATGCGCGACGGCTTGGCTATCTGGCGGACTGCGCGGGCCAGCTCCGGGTCCTCCTCGTAGAACTGCCGCTCTATCTCCGCCAGGATCTTCTGTTCGTGATCATCGAGGGGCATCATCGACCTCTCAACATCCTCCAACGGCCCTCTGACACAATACACCCGGCACGGAGACAGTTCACCGGGTAAGTCATGGCTTGGGCCGAGGGGTCTTCAGCAGCCGGGCCGGCTCCACAGAATGTTCACCATATCGATCACGAACCCCGGCCACCGCCTCGGCGATCCTTGCCCAACTCTCGTCGGACTCGATGGGCAGCTGTCTCGGCTCATCTGCCTGCTCCAGCCCGGAGCCGCCCAAGCCGAGCAGACGCACCGGGCGGTCCAGTGTCACCTGGCCGAGTAGCTCGGTTGCCGCGGCAAACAGGGCACGTGGGCTGTCCATTGCACCCTCCGCGGTCGCGCTCCGGGTGATGGTGGTGAAGTCCGAGAACCGGACCTTCAGCGTCACCGTCCTCGCCGCCAGGCCCGAGCGGTGTAGCCGATCGGAGAGCCGCTGCGCCTGAGCGAGCAGAGCGGTCGTCATCACCTCGACACCCTCGAGGTCCCGGTCGAAGGTCTCCTCAACGGATATCGACTTGGCCCCGGTGTCCGGAGTGACCAGCCGGGGGTCGATGCCATGGGCGAGGTCGAGGAGGTGGCGCCCCTGCGTGGGCCCGAGCGACCTGACCACCGTCGCCTCGGGCAGCTCGGCCAGTTCCCCAACGGTCCCCACACCGAGACGATGCAGCCCGGCGAGCGTGGCCGGGCCCACACCCCAGAGCGCCTCGACCGGGAGGGCGTGCAAGAACGCCAACTCGGTCTCCTTGGGCACGTGGAGCACCCCGTCGGGTTTCGCCGCCTCCGAGGCGAGCTTGGCCATGAACTTCGAGGCGGCGACACCGACCGAGGCAGGTAGCCCGACCCTGGCCCGTATCGCCGCCCGAAGCATGGTGGCCACCTCCAATGGTCCCGAGTAGTGCCGTCGCAATCCGGACACGTCGAGGAACGCCTCGTCGACACTCAAACCCTCCACCAACGGAGTGAACTGCCTGAGGATGGCAAAGACCGCGGCGGAGAGCTCTCCGTAGCGGCCGTGGGAGGGCGGCACGACGATCAGATCCCGGCACAGGCGGAGTGCTATCGAGGTCGGCTGTGCCGATCTGACGCCATGGGCCCTGGCCTCGTACGACGCGCTGGCGATCACCCCGCGGCCGCCGGTGCCTCCCACGGCCACCGGTCTCCCTACCAGCCCCGGGTCACGAAGCCTCTCCGCCTCGACGAAGAAGGCATCGAGATCCACGTGCAAGATCGACTCGGCCCACATGCCTGCACGAAGTTAACGGCGGAGTTACCTCTGGTCGCGTCCGGTCCAGACCACAATGAGTGGCATGGCTGCCCTGGTACATCTGGTTCGTCACGCCGAAGTCGACAATCCGGCCCATCTGGTCTACGCCGACCTCCCCGGATTCGGCCTCTCCCCGCACGGCATCGAGCAGGCGAAGCGCGTGGGTCGTTATCTCGGCCCCCGGCCGGTCGTGGCCATCTGGTCGTCACCATTGGAACGAGCCTTGCGCACCGCCGAGGCGATCGCCGCCCGCACCGGTGTGCCGGTGAAGGTGGATCCCGGGCTGACCGAGTGGGCCGTTATCGGAAGATGGAAGGGTCATGCCTGGCGGGACATCCCGAACGTGTTCCCGGGCGACCTCGAGGCCTACCTGGAGCACCCGGAGAACCTCCCCTTTGCCGGGGAGAGCCTCATCGAGATGGCGGACCGTATGGCGACGGTGGCGAGGCGACTCGATCAGGAGCACCCCCACGGTGACGTCGTCATCGTCTCCCATCAGGACCCGATCCAGTCGGCCGTCTTGAGGCTGATCGGCTCGCCCCTATCCGGCCTGCACGAGGGCAAGCCGGGGCACGGAGCCGTCGTCAGCCTTCGGCCCGGCCCGGCCTGGCGGGTCGAGACGGAGTGGGACCCAGGAGACACACCCCGCTTCGGAGAGAAGACCGGGCTCAGGGTTCTCGAGCCTGCCGGTAGCCCGGAAGGCCCGACTTCGGCTTGAAGGCCCCCGCTGCGAGACTCGGCACGTGACGGTTCCGATCCTCGCCACCACCCCCCTCCTCGCCGCGCTGGCATGGGCGGCAGCCCTGGCAGTGGACCCTGGCCCGTTCGCCCCGGAGTCGGTGCTGTTGATGATGATCGGGGTTCTAGCCATGGCCACGGTTGGAATGGTCGGCCTGACCGTGACCGGCGGAACGTGGGCCCATCGGACATCACTCGTCGCGCTGACCGGCATGTTCGCAATCGCCATCGCCAGACCGATCGACGTGTTCTGGGTCATCTCCCTCATCATCACCGTGGTCGGCGCCATGGCCATGCTCCTCCCCCCACTGACGAGAAACCTCCGCCGTCTGCCTTCCGCGGCCGGACCTCCCACACGCGCGGTGCTCGTTCCGCTGGCCCTGATCGGCTTCCCATTCCCGCTCGGGCTTGCCGCCTGGGATCGACCTTCTACCACAACGCTGGTCACAGGGGTCACCGCTCCCCTCGCAGCACTGTGGTTTGCCCGGGTGCTACCCGGAGGCCTGATCGGGGTCAGGATCGCCTGGCCGGCCCTGGCCATCGGACTCGCCTTCACACAGTGGCTCGCCCCGGCGGTCGTGTCTCTATTGGGCGGGGTCTCGGTTGCCGCACTGGCCTGGCATCGCACGGTTGGGGTCGCTTTCCATCCGCCCCGGGAGCGAGGCACTGTCTACCCGATCCCACCGGAGCTGGCTCCACGTGAGGTCCTCGACTCTGCCGACCTGGACGAGCGGGGCCGCCCCAACCCTTGAGACGCCGGCCCAACCCGTGGATAGCCGTCCCGTCCCTGGCCCTTGGGATGATCGCGGGGGCGTTGGGCTGGATCGTCACCGATCTCAGCTGTCGCCAGCCCGACGACGCGGGCGGCTTCACGACGTGCCTCGGATGGGCTGCGCTCGTTGCGGTCATCTCGTTTCTCGTCGTCACCATCGGTGCGGCCCTGGTACTGGTCCTGGTCTATCGGTCGCTCGCCGAGTGGCGCGAGGGCCAACACAAGACGTGAACGTTGAAACGACGCAGCCGGAGGCGCCCTTCAGACTCTGCTGAAGACCAATGAGACGTTGTGCCCGCCGAATCCGAAAGAGTTCGACATGGCATGCTCGAGACTCGCCTCGCGCTTCACGTTCGGCACATAGTCGAGGTCGCACTCGGGGTCGGGGGTCTCCTGGTTGATGGTGGGTGGGAGAACCTGATCACGAAGAGCCATGATGCAGGCGATCGCCTCGACGGCGCCTGCTCCCCCGAGGATGTGCCCGGTCATGGACTTGGTCGAGGAAACGGGGATGGAGTCGGCAACCTCACCCATCGCGATGCGAATGGCGGCGGTTTCCGTCGAGTCGTTCGCCTCAGTGGAGGTACCGTGCGCATTGATGTAACCGATGTCCGACGGTGATAGCCCGGCGTCTTCAACGGCATTGACCATTGCTCGAGACGCACCGGTGCCACCGGGACGAGGCAGCGTGATGTGGTAGGCGTCCGCCGACATCCCGTACCCTGTCAGCTCGGCCAACACGGTGGCGCCCCTCGCCGTTGCCTGTTCCATGTCCTCGAGCACCAGGGCCGCGCCCCCTTCACCCATGACGAAACCGTCACGATCGGCGTCGAACGGACGCGAGGCCCGCTGCGGATCGTCGTTCCTCGTGGAGAGAGCTCGCGCCTGGGCGAAGGTGGCAATGCCAAAGGTGGTGATCGCCGCTTCCGATCCCCCGGCGATCACGACATCTGCGGCACCGCGGCGGATCAGCTCGGCGCCATCGCCGATGGCGTTGGCCGACGCGGAGCACGCCGTGACTACACACGTGACCGGGCCGAGCAGGTTGTGCTCGATCGACGCCAGACCCGCCGCCATGTTGGGGATGACTCTGGGCACCCCGGTAGGGCTCACCCGATCAGGGCCACGTTCGGTCAGAGTGACGATCTCGTCGATGAAGGAGCCCATGCCGCCGAACCCGGCCCCGACCACGACGCCGGCCCGGGTCGCTGCCGGGTCATCATCGGCGTAGGAGATGCCGGCCTGTTCCATGGCTTGTCGGACCGCGACCAGGAAGAATTGAGCAAAGCGGTCGACACGTCTCACCTCTCGCTTGTCGAAGTGCTTCTCGGGCTCCCAGCCGCTCACCTCGGCGGCGATGGTGGTGCGATACCCGTCGGCGTCGAACTGTGTGATCGGACCGACGCCCGAGCGGCCGTCCAGCATCCCCTCCCAGGTCGACCCGGGATCCTCACCGAGTGGCGTCACCGCCCCGAGCCCGGTGACGGCGACCCGCCGTCGCTCCGGTGCCATCGAGATCAGCCCCCGAGCTTCCCGTGGACCACGTCGATCGCCTGGCCGACGGTCATGATCGACTCCGCCTCCTCGTCGGGGATCTTCACCCCGAACTCGTCCTCGAGCGCCATCAATAGCTCCACCACGCCGAGACTGTCCACATCGAGGTCTTCCTCGAAATGAGCGTCCTCGGTGATCTTCGACGCATCCAGCCCGAGCTCGGAGACGAGGACCTCGCCCAGTCGATCGGATATCTCGTTCCTGTCCATTTCTTCCTCCTTCTCTCTTGGGGGCGGAAAGTTACAAGGCAAGACCGCCGTCCACGGCCAGGACCTGACCCGAGACGTATGAGGCGGCGTCGGAGACCAAGAACTCCACGGCCGCCGCCACTTCATCCGCCACCCCGAAACGCCCAGCAGAGATGCGGCCCACCGCCTCCTGCTTGACCGCCTGGCTCAAGTCCTCGGTCAACTCCGTGGTGATGAAGCCCGGGGCGACCACGTTGACGGTGATGCCACGGGATCCGACCTCTTTGGCCACGGCCTTGGAAAAGCCGATCATCCCCGCCTTCGAGGCGGCATAGTTCGACTGTCCTGCGTTGCCGGTGATGCCGGCGACCGAGGCTATGGACACGACCCTCCCCCAACGCGCCCTGATCATCGAGCGGAGGGCGAGCCGGGTGCATAGATACGTGGAACGCAGATTCGTGGCGAGGACCTGATCGAAGTCCTCCTCGCTCATTCGAAGCAGCAACGTGTCCCGGGTGATCCCGGCGTTGTTGACCAGCACCACGACCGGCCCCAGGTCACGCCCGATCGATTCGAACATCATCTCGACCTGGCCGGCGTCGGACACGTCCGCCTGATATGCCTTCGCCCGGCCACCCTCCTCTTCGATCACCCGGACTACCTCGCCCGCCGCCCCCGTGTTCTTCGAGTAGTTGACGGCCACGACATGCCCGGTGGCAGCGAGCCGGACGGCGATAGCTCGACCGATCCCCCTGGAGCCGCCGGTGACCAGGGCGACCCTCGCCTGGGGGTCTCCACTCACGTGAGCTTTTCGGGAAGGCCGAAGAAGTCGAAGTTGGCCTGCAACAGCTCCATCGTCGTGCGATCAGGCGGGGGAAGCTCGGCATCGCTCTCCCCCAGCGGTTCGACCCGTTCCCCCCACCGGTATACGGCCGAACCCCAGCTCAGCCCACCACCGAACGCGGTGAACACGATGTTGTCGCCGGGATCGACCCGGCCTTGCTCCAGGGCTTCGGTCAGTGCGACCGGGATCGTGGCCGCCGAGGTGGTCCCGTACGAATGGATGTTGACGAAGACCCTGCTCTCGTCCACGCCGAGCCGGCGAGCGGTTGCGTCGATGATTCGTGTGTTGGCCTGATGGGGGATCACCAGGTCGATGTCCTCCAGCGACAGGCCGGCGTCCTTGACGGCACGGGCTGCCGAGTCACCCATCGTCGTCACGGCGCGGCGGAACAGCTCGGGGCCCTCCATGCCGATCGCAGAAGCTCGCGGATCGATCGGGCCCGGGTCCCCGGCGGTGCCGTCCCGAGGCACGCCGAGGATGTGGCCCACCGACCCGTCCATGCCCAACTCCGAGGAGAGGAGGCCGATCGGCTCATCCGTCGGCTCCAGGACCACGGCCCCCGCCCCGTCTCCAAAGAGCACACAAGTGGTCCGGTCGGTGAAATCGGTAACGAAGTGGAGCTTCTCGGTCCCGATCAGTAGCACGGTGTTGTTGGTCCCGCCCCGGATCATGTTGGTCCCCACCACGAGGCCGTAGACGAATCCCGAGCAGGCAGCATTCAGGTCCAAGGCGGCTGCGTTCCATGCCTCCAGGTGTCTTTGGACCACCGAGGCAGTGGAGGGGATGATGGAGTCACCCGAGCAGGTCGCGACCAGGAGGAGATCCACGTCGTTGACGGTCTTGCCTGCAGCGGCCAGGGCCCGCAGACCCGCAACAGCAGCCAGCTCCGAGGCCTCGACGTGACTGATGCGGCGCTCCTTGATGCCGGTCCTGGTCGTGATCCACTCGTCGGAGGTGTCCACCAGTTGCTCGAGATCGTGGTTGGTGAGGACATTGGGGGGCATGCACTTGCCCCACCCGGTTATCTCGGCGTTCCGCATTCAGGTCTCCTCAGGGTTGCTCAATGCTAACGACGGCTTCCATCGCGGACCCGATGTCATCGATCGCGGAGATGGCCAGCACCGTCGCCCTGTCCACGGTTCTCCGGGCGAGGCCGGCGGTTACGTCGCCGGGCCCGACGTGCACGAAGATGTCGATCCCGGCCGCAGCCATGTCGAGCAGGGAATCCGAGAAGAGGACAGGCTCGACCAACTGACGGCTCAGGATCGACTCCATCTCGCCGGATCGATGAGGTCTCGCCGTCGTGTTCGACCAAACCGGGAAACCTGGCTCGGCCAGTGTCGTCGCCTTCAAGGCTGCGGTCAGGTCTGCCTGGGCGGGAGCCATGTAAGGGCTGTGGAATGCGCCGGCAACGTTCAGCGGCACCACACGCCTGATCCCGAATTCGGTGGCATTGGCTGCCAGCCAGGACAGGTCGTCCCTGCCCCCGGCGACCACTATCTGCCCGGGTGCGTTGACATTGGCCACCTGGAGACTACCCCCCAACTCCCGGCGCGCACCGCACACCTCCTCAGCCGTGTCACGGCCCGCACCGAGGAGAACAGCCATACCCGAGGCCTCCAACTCGGCGGCGCGGCCCATGGCCCGCCCCCGAGCCGCGACCAGGCCCAAGCCCGCGTCGAACCCGAACGCACCGGCGGCGGCGAGAGCGGTGTACTCGCCCAGTGAATGCCCGGCTGCTCCGTGCGCGACCAAGCCTCGTTCCCGGCCGGCCATGTCCCAAAGGGCGAAGGACAGCGCGAAGAGAGCGGGCTGAGCATGCTCGGTCCTGGTCAGGTCCTCCTCAGGGCCGTCGAGACACAGTTTGCGAAGGGAAAAGCCGAGGATCTCGTCGGCTCTGTCACCGAGCAGATCGTCCCGTGCGTCGAAGAGGTCGGCCCCCATGCCCACGGTCTGGCTCCCCTGACCGGGGAAGAGGATTCCGACACTCACCCGTATCCGACTCGGCCTGCCGTCGAGCGGTTACGGGAGCACGCCGAGCAGGCGCTCGACATCGGTCGCGTCGACGTCACGATGGGTCACGATTCGCCAGGCACCGCCGATGGGGGGATTCACCTTGATCCCGGCCCCGTCCAGTCGATCCTTCAGGTCGGGCCAGTCGATCCCGAGTGCGGCGAAGTCAAGCCTCACCATGTTCGTCTCGACCTGCGAGGCGTCGAGTGACCCCGGGTGGCGCTCGGCGATGGCGTCGCCGAGACGGCGAGCCAGCGCATGGTCCTCGATCAGGCGGGCACGCCCGGCGAGGGCCACCCTGGCTGCGGCTGCGATCACCCCGGCCTGGCGCATCCCTCCTCCCAGTCGCTTTCGCAGGTAGCGCAGCTCGCCGATCAACTCGGCAGGCCCGCAGACGATCGAGCCGACCGGTGCGCCGAGGCCTTTCGAAAAGCAGAACTGGATCGTGTCCGCCACCGCCCCGTATCGATCGGCCGGGACGCCACTGGCGGCGACAGCGTTGAAGATCCTGGCCCCGTCAACGTGGATGCTGAGGCCGTGGGCACGGGCCACTTCAGAGGTCTTCTCCATCACATCGATCGGGATGACCCTTCCCCCGGAGAGGTTGTGGGTGTTTTCCCAGACCATCAACCGGATTCGTGGGAAGAAACCGGAGAGGGCCATCGCCCGCTCGACGTCTTCGGGCTCGATACGCCCGCCGTCACCGCTGACGGTGCGGAACCCGACACCGGACAGCGCCTGTGGGGCGCCGGCCTCGATGCTGCGGACGTGGCTGCCTTCGTGGGCCAGGACCTCCTCACCGGGGTGGGTCTGCGCCATGATCGAGAGCTGGTTGCCCATCGTCCCGGTGGGGACGTACATCCCGGCCTCCTTGCCGGTCACCGCAGCCGACTCCTCCTCGAGGAGGTTGACGGTCGGATCGTCCGAGTAGACATCGTCGCCGACCGGGGCCGAAGCCATCGCCTCCAGCATCTCCCGGGTGGGCCTGGTGACCGTGTCCGAGCGAAAATCGGCTGTCCCATCGGGAAAGGGCATCGGCCCAGGCTACAGACGATCGAGGGCGTGCCCGATACGAGTCACTGCCTCTTCGATGCGGCCCGTCTCTTCGACCAGGGCGAATCGGACGAATCCCTCGCCACTCGGACCGAAGCCGACTCCGGGGCTTATCGCCACCCCGGCGGTCTCGAGCAGATGGATGGAGAATTCGGCGGAGCTCATGTCCTCGTACGAAGCGGGGATCGGAGCCCAGACGAACATGGTCCCCCTCGGCCTTTCCATCTTCCAGTCGAGCTCGGCCAGACCGTCGACCAGGACGTCGCGTCGCTGCCGATAGACCTCGTTGACTTCGTCGACGAACTCATCGCCTTCGTCCAGGGCGGCGGCCGCCGCGATCTGGATCGGCTGAAAGGTGCCGTAGTCGAGATAGCTCTTGAGCTTGGCCAGGGCGGCCACCACCTCGACGTTGCCTGCCATGAAGCCCACTCGCCATCCGGCCATCGAATGCCCCTTGGTCAGTGAGTAGATCTCGACCGCAACGTCTTTGGCCCCCGGCACTTCGAGCACCGAGGGCGGGCGATAGCCGTCAAACCCGAGATCGGCGTATGCGAAGTCATGGACCAGGACCACCTCGTTGGACCGCGCCAGATCGACGAGCCGCTCGAAGAAGCCCAGGTCGACCGTGTGAGCAGTCGGATTGTGAGGGAAGCTGACGATTATGACCCGGGGCCGCGGCCACGAGTCGTGGAACATCCGGTGAACCACCTCGAAGTAGTCCGCATCCGAGCCGATGGGCGCAGTCCGCACCTCGGCCCCGGCGATGACCGGGGCATAGATGTGAATCGGGTATGACGGGTCGGGGACGATGGCGGCATCACCGGGCTGGAGCAGGGCCCACATCAGGTGTGACAGCCCCTCCTTGGACCCGATCGTCGAGATCACCTCGGTCTCGGGGTCGAGTTCCACCCCGAACCGACGCCGGTATCGCCCGGCAAGGGCCCGTCGCAGGTCGTCGATGCCCCGCGATGCCGAATAGCGATGATTTGCGGGTTGTCGGGCCGTCTCGACCAAGGTGTCGACCGCGATCTGTGGTGAGGGGATGTCGGGGTTCCCAAAGCCGAGATCGATCACGTCGACCCCGGCCTGCCTGGCCTCGGTCTTGAGACGGTTGACCTCGGCGAAGGCATATGGGGGCAGCGAGCCGATCCGGCGGAAGTCGATCACGAGACCGGTCAAGGTAGCTCAGATGGGGAAGATCACCGACTCAATGCCCTACGGCATCGATACCCGGCACCTATCCCGAGATACGGTCCAGGGCCCTGGTCAGTCTGTTGGGGATGACACTGCGGGTGACACCGAGCACTTCTCTGATCAGCGCGAGTAGGTCGCCGGGGCCATCCCAATGCTCCTGCACCACCTCCGGGCCTGCCCGCTCGACGAGGGAGTCGATGGCGAGGAGGATGAAGATCACATCGTCGGCCCAACCGATCACCGGGATGAACTCCGGCACCAGGTCGATCGGGCTGGCCACATAAGCGGCGGCCAGGCCCAGGGCCACCTTCGACCGACGAGGCACCCGGGGGTCCCTGAGCAGCCGAGCCACCAGCTTGACCAGATTCGGCAACATCAGCACGGCGTCTTTGACCAGCTGACGACCCTGCAGCGAAACCCCCTCCGGAGGCAGGACTTCGTCGGGCTTGACGGTGTTCGGTTCTTGGGTCATTCCACTTCGATCCTGGTTCGGGTGCCATCGTCCCGTGTGTCGGGCTCGTCCTTGTCGCCGATCCGGCTCATCTCCTCGAACACCGCCTCGACGGCTTTCAAACCCTCGATCACGGCCTGGATGAGGTGATACCCGGCGCGGCGCCCGGCCCGGCCGAGGGCCTGCATGGTGTCGGACTGCTCCCTCATGACCTGGCGTCGGGGTCGGAGAACGAGACTCTCAGGGTGCCCCCGTCGAGGCGAGCACGGGTGACCTCCCGACGATGGAGGGCGTCGGGGAGGATGAAAGACCGGCGGTAGGGCCCGACCTGGATGTAGATCTCGTGGCCGTGGCGGTAGACATCGAGGTCCGACTTGTCCACGAATGGGATGTCAACCTCCATGGCGACCCCTCCTTCGTCGTCCAAGACCCGGAATGGATGGGTCGCGGTGAAGTCGAATATCGGGTCACGCTCGCCGTAGAGCTCGTCGGCCATGAACCGGAGACGGTCCACCCCGACCATCTCGTCGTCGAACAGCCGTAGACGCAGACGCGGCACTTCGGCGAAAGCGTCCTCCACGGTGTCGAGATGACCCTTCTGGATCGCTCTCCACCGCTCGAAATAGGGATCCGCCACCTCCTCAGGGAGGACGCGGTTGACGACGACGCCGTCGACCCCGTAGCCGAACAACCCGAGGTAGCTGTAGGTGCGCCTCGCCTCGTCGATCACCATCTTCTCCGGGTTCACCACCAACCGCGCCGAGGTCACCGCCGGGTTCGACATCAGCTCCTTGACTCCTTCGATCGACTCGAAGACGGACTGTGCGGTGGTGAACACCTCGTCCTGGGGCAACGGCAGGTCTGTGAGCCGGCTGAGGATGGGGCGGGCTGCCTTCATGAGACGTCTCTCGGTGGGCAGCACCTTCTCGAAATACCAGCTGAGCACCTCCGGCAGCGAGAGAAGACGGAGTGTCTCCGCCGTCGGGGCGCAGTCGACGACGATGACGTCGTAGACCCCAGAGCGTGCGTGCCGATTCACCTCGAGAAGGGCGAAGAGCTCATCCATCCCGGGAAAGACCAGGAACTCCTCGGCCTCGATCCCACCGGCTCCACCCCAATCGAGGACGTCCATGAGCTGGCGGCGTATCGACCCCCAATAACGGTCGAGCTGTCGCTGGGTGTCGATCTGCTGCCCGTCCAGGTTCTCGACGATCCGGCCGGGATCGGATCCGAGACCGATTCCGATGGCATCGGATAGGGAATGGGCGGGGTCGGTGGACGTGACCAGGGTGCGATGACCGGCATCGGCCGCCCTCAGGGCGGTGGAGGCCGCCACCGTGGTCTTGCCTACTCCTCCCTTCCCGGTGACGAGGACGATCCTCATCTCAAGGAGCTCCCTGTCACCCTCTTGCGGAGGCCACGCAGCGCCGTGGTGACTATCTGCTTCTCGGCCTGGCGACGGATGAACCCGGGCATGGTGAAGTTGGGCTCCACGGTCAGGGCGTAGACGACTTCTGTTGCGCCATCGACCGGGTTGAAGGTGTAGGAGCCCTCGAGCATCTTGACATCCTTGGAGTCGTCCTCCGCGACCCAGCTCAGCATGTTGGGGCGGTCGTGGGTGTAACGAAGGACGTATTCGATCTCCTTGACGAACCCTTCCAGGACGAAGCGGGCGCGATGGACCATCCCATCCGAAGTCGTGTCCAGAACCTCGACTTCCTTTACCCCCGTCGCCCACTCGGGATACGAGCCGATGTCGGCGGCCACGTCATACAGGGCCTCCGCAGGGGCGTCGATCTCCAGGGTTTGAAAGGTTCCTTCGGTCATGGGCAGCCAACGCGAGATTAGCCGTCTGCCGTCTATGCGAGATCGGCCGGTTGGAGACGCAGAGGACGCCCGGTGGCGCGGAAATAGCCGACGTTCCGGCATCGGGTGGGCCCGATTCGCCAGCTGCTGGCTTGAGGCTGATGGACGTCGCCGAACAGATGGAGGCGGGGCCGGTTCGACCGGATGAAGTCGTATACCGGGGCCGAGCCACGCTCGGCCCGACCGGTGATCACGTCTGTCTGGAGCGGGTGGACGGCGGGCGCGACATGTGTGCACAGGACGTCGACCTCCCCGAGGCCGGCGAGGAGACCGATCATCGCCTCGTCGGACACCTCACCCTCCGCCTGGAGCGGGGTGGCCGCCCCACCGCCGACGAATCCAAAGCGCATTCCATCGATCTGCCTGGCCTGGCCGTGAACGTATTCATAGCCCTCCGGCAATGCCTCGGCCAGCAACCGGGGGCGGTCGACGTTCCCGTGAATGACGAAACCGTGCCCACCCTGGAGCGCCTCCGAAACCCTGGCGTATTGGGCGCCGATCGCGTCGCCGATCGCTTCCCTGACCTCTTCGATGCGGTCACCGACCGTCTCCAGCCACAGACCCCTCATCCGCTGGTAGTCCCCCGAACCGCGTGCCGAAGCCGAGGCGCGGGCGAACTCCATCCCCAAGACATCCGCCACCGCCCCCTCCCCGGTCCTGTAATCGGTGAGGTTGACCAGATCGCCGAGTATCACCAGCGTCTCTCCGCTGGCGACGACCCGACGCAGGGGCTCCAGGGCGAAATGGATGTCAGACAGGACCAGCATCGGAGTCCCGCTCCCGGGAGGAGTACCACGCCCACCATGAGCCAACTGCGGCCCCGACGAATGCCAGGCCGAGGGCGGCGGGCCAATCGAGGTCGAATGTGGAGAACTCGGCGGAGAGCCCTGCCATGCCGAACCCGACCAGCCCACCGATCGCTGCCCGCCCCGATCGGCCTATTCGGCGGCCGGGGTCCCGATCCCTCCTCCCCACATTCTCGGCCAGAGTCCCGCCGAGGATGACGACGATGAGCCCGATCACTCCCAAGACGAGGGCGATCGCATAGAACTTGACCATGTGCCGGCGAGCGTAACCCCGGCCCCGCCCGGTATCGGGACGTTCAGCCCGCCCGGCGCTCGGTGGGCACGAGACGGAGCCTGGGGACGAGGCCCTCACCGGCCAGGTTGGCCAGGGCCATCACCTCGCTCTCGTCGAGATCCACCGGGCCGTCCGAGAGCAGGAATGTCACCACGCAGTCGTCACAGGCGCTCGTGCCCTGCATCGCACACTGCTCGCAATCGATCAGCATCTCATACCTCCTCCCGAGGAAGGTACGAGCTGACTGTGACAGATTCGTTCAGCCCTCGATGAAGCCGTTGGTAGTGAGCCACTCCTCGGCGAGCAGAGCCGGATCCTCCTGCTCCAGGTCGGCCCTGGCGTTCATCTCGGTCAGGTCCTTGGTGGTCAGCGCCTCCGAGAAGGAGTTGATCAGGGCGACCAGGTCATCGCCGTAGGCTTCTATCACCTCAGTCCGCATGGCGGGGACCACGTTCTCCGCCGGGTTCAGCCCCATGTCGTCCTCGAGTGACACCCAGCCGTTGGCCGAGATGACGCCGGAAGTGGTGAACAACAAGCCGACATCGATCTCGCCACCCTCCAACGCAGCGACGGTGATCGGGCCACCGGCGTCGAGGGGAACGAATTCTGCGAACTCGATGCCATAGACCTCGGTCAGGCCCTGTAGGCAGAGCGGACGGTCCGGGCACTCGGGTGGGCCGCCGAAGGTCAACTCCCCGGCCACAGGCTGGAGATCTGACACGGTCGCCAGGCCGAATTCCTCCGCCGTCTCACCGGTCACCACATATGCGTTCTTGTCCTGTGCGGGGCTGTACGCGAGCAGGGTCACTCCCTGATCCTCCCAGGCCGCCCGGGCTGCTTCCCAGGTGGCGTCCGAATCGGCGGAGGCCTCGACTTCGAGGAATCCGGCCACCGTCCCGGTGTACTCGGGCACGAGGTCGATCTCCCCAGACTCGAGGGCAGGCTTGACCACTTCTCGGTTCCCCAGGTTGAGCTGGCGCTCCACCTGGTAGCCATTCGCCTCCAGACCTTGTGCGTAGATCTCGGCGACGATCACCGATTCGTTGAAGTTGAAGGACGCAACCCGAATCGGGTCGCCCTCGACGGGGCCGTCTCCTGCGTCGTCACCCGATCCACAGGCGGTGGCGATCAACGCCACACCCAGGACCGCCCCAACGGCGCGGTAGCGGAGCTTTCTCCGCATGGGTATCTCCTTCTGTTGTGAGTTGGCCAGCCGGGTACCACCCGGACCAACCACTCAAACGGTAGAGCGCTGTGCCGGATTCCCGACATCGCCCCGCCGGGCCCCCTTGGGTGCCGATGCACGCTGCAAAGCCCCGAGACCGAGCTCGGCGAAGATGGCGAGGAGACCGACCAAGACCGCCCCCACGATCAGCCGACCCATGTCCTGACGGGCGAACCCATCGACTATGTAACGACCCAGGCCACCCCACGCCACAAGCGCTCCCAGGGTGGCCGTCGCAATCACCTGGACTGTGGCGATACGCAGCCCTTCCACGACCAGAGGCGTGGACAGTGGGATCTCCACCCCCGAAAGCACCTCCTTCCCGGTGAGCCCCATGCCTCGCGCCGCTTCGACCGTCGAGGCTTCCACCGACTGAATCCCGGTGACGGTGTTGGTGAACAGTGGAGGGGCAGCCAGAGCGATCAGGGCGACCAGCACCGCCCACGGCTCCCCTACCCCTGCCCCCATCTGAACGAGGATCAGGAAGGAGATGGCGAGGATCCCGAACGAGGGAAGCGCCCGTCCGATGTTGACCACTGTCGAGGCGAAGCCCGACCCACGACGGATGTGGCCCAACCACACGGCCAGAGGCAGCACCAGGAGGGACGCGACAAGCACCGCGACGACCGAGATCCAGACGTGCTCCCAGAGCCTGGTCGGGATCGAATCCGGGCCCGACCAGGTATCCGGGGCCGTCAGAAAGGCCTCTATCTCCTCCCAGACCGTCATTGCCGACTCCTGGCCCACGGGCTGAGCAACCTCTCCAACCAGACGAATCCGACGTCGAGCAGCGTCGCCAGCACGACCGAGAGCACGACGCCCACCAGGATCTGGGTCCAGAAGAAAGTGTTGAGACCGCGCAGGATGAAGAACCCATAACCGCCGAGACCCAAGACCGCGGTGACGGTGACCAGACCGACGGTGGTGACTGTCGCGATGCGAAGCCCGGCGATGATCGCCGGCAGGGCGAGCGGGACCTCCATCCGCCAGAAACGCGCCTGAGGGGTATACCCCATCCCGTCGGCCGCCTCCATCACCGATGCGGGGACCCCATCGATTCCGGCCACGAGGTTGCGGATGATGATGAGCAAGGTGTACGAGGTCAGGGCGATGACGGCGTTGGTGGCGTTGAGGCCCACGATTGGCACCAGGAGGGCGAAGAGGGCGAGGGAGGGGATCGTGTACAGAAGACCGGTCACCCAGGTGATCGGGGTGTAAGTCCATCTCCAGCGGAGGGCGACGATGGCCAGTCCGACGGAGATGACCAGGCCGAGCAGCACGGAGACCGCGGTGAGCCCGAGATGCTCCCAGGTTCGCTCGACGATCTGATCCATGTTGCGGCCGACCCATTCCCAATCGATGAGGGGGGCGGTCTGCCCGACCAGGGTCATTCGGTGACCTCCCCTGCGATGGCTTCGAGGTCGAGCATGCCGCGATAGATCCCGTCATCGACCACCACCGCCACCCGGGCATGACTGGTGACAACGGCGTCGAGTGCGGTCCGCAGCGAGTCTCGACTGTCGAGGGTCACGAGGAATGGCCTCGGCTCCAGGTCACGTAGCTGCGAGGAGCCCACACGAGACCCGTCCACCCAGCCGAGGAGACGGTCGCCCTCGAGCAGCCCGAGCCAGTCCACCCCGTTGGCCTCCATCACCCGACGCGCCTCCTCCGGGCCGGCCGTGACGTCGACGAACGGGCCTCGCTCCAATCCCGCGTCTCTGACGGCGAGGAGAGACAGGCGCTTGAGGCCGCGTTCGCCACCGAGGAACCTCTCCACGAACATCGACGCCGGCTCGGCCAGGATCTTCTCGGGAGCGTCGTACTGGGCCAGGATCCCTCCCATCTCGAGGATCGCCATCCGGTTACCCATGAAGATGGCTTCGTCGACATCATGGGTGACGAACACCACGGTCTTGCCCAGACTGGCCTGGAGCTGGTGGAATTCGGCCTGGAGACGATTCCTCACGATGGGGTCGACCGCCCCGAACGGCTCATCCATGAGCAGCACCGGGGGGTCGGCGGCCAGGGCGCGGGCCACCCCGACCCGCTGTTGTTGTCCTCCGGACAGCTCGGACGGGTACCGGCCGAGCATCTCGTGATCGAGGCCAACCGTCTCGACCAGCTCTTCGACCCGGTCGGCGATCCTGGTGTCGTCCCAACCGAGCAGAGACGGGACCGTGCCGATGTTCTGAGCGATGGTCCTGTGCGGGAACAAACCGATCTGCTGGATCACGTAACCGATCGAGCGGCGCAGCTCGTGGGCGGGTATGGCCATCGCATTCCTGCCATCGACGGTTATCTGGCCGGAGGTGGGCTCGATGATGCGATTGATCATCTTCAACGTGGTGGTCTTGCCGCACCCCGATGGCCCGATCAGCGTCACACACTCACCACGGGCGATGTCCATGGTCAGATCCGTCACCGCGGGCCGGGCGCTGCCCGGGAAGTCTTTTCTCAGGTTCTCCAGGCGGATCATCACGTCATCGATCAATGCACCTCCGGGGTCGGCGACACGGTACGCCCCGTCAGCTCCCCAGCCCACCGAGGAAAGCGAGCACGGAATCGATGTAGCCCTGACGGTCCACGTCGTAGGACTCGACATGACCGGCGCCCTCCACCTGGATCAGCCTTATCAGGTCAGGGTTGGTCGCCTGCAGGTCGAGGCTGGTCTCCATGGGAACCCTGAGGTCGACGGTACCGTGGTGGATGAGAACGGGCTGGCGAATCGTCTCATCGGCGTCTGCGATGTAATCGAGCAGCTTCCAATTGACCCCGATCCGAAGCGAGGTGATGAACTTCGCCATGGCCGAAACGGTGACGGGCACCGGGAGAGGTACCAGGGGAAGCTCGCGCTGGCTGGCGGCGTAGTCGATGGTGCGACCGAAATCCACATTGGGGGCGTCCAACAGCATCCCGCCCACGATCTCGCGCGGCTGTCTGGACAGAAACGACATCGAATGGGCCGCTCCGGTCGAGAACCCGCTCAGCACCACGTTCGAGGCCCCGTTGGCGAGCGCGTAGTCCACCGCCCCTGACACGTCCTCCCACTCGGTGGCCCCGTATTGGTAGTAACCGGAGGGGTCGAGTGGCTGACCTTGGTCATTCCTGTACGTGATCGACAGCTGCGGGTACCCGGCCTGCTGCAGGGGAGCGAAGAGCGGCTCGGCCTCGGCAGGGGTCGCGCCCAGGCCGTGGACGTGCACCACCCACGTCGTGCCACCGGCCGGGAGATACCAGGCGTCCATTGGCCCGAGCGGGGTTTCGTACGTGACCTCCTGTAACTCGTAGCCACCCTCGACTGCAATGATCGGTTCGGGATCAGGGATGAAGGCGTCTTCCATGAGCTCATTGGAGAAATACCAGCCCCCCGCCAGGTGGAAGATGACGACGAGCGTGAGGAGCAGCCAGAGGAGGCCCCGGAGGGAGAACCTGGATCTCACGGAAGGAGATTCTCGCCGGACTCAGCCGACAGGCAATGACAAGGCGCCCACCAGGTGCTCGTCGTGGTCGGTCACAGGGATGGGGTCCCGACCGAACGTGGGCTCGAGGGTCATCGCCTCGGCGATGGTCTCGTCGACCTTGGCCGACATCGCCTCCTCCATGAGAGAGCCCACCGCCGCCGCTCCGGCCCCGACCAGTCTCTCACGACGGACCAACCCGACCAACAGACCCTCGGCGGCAACCGCCAGCACCTTCTCCTCGTGGACCCGAAGGGTGTCGTCGGCGAGACGCAAAGGGCTGACGAAGACCGGGTCGCCCATCCAACGGAACACCCTATCAGGGGCACTGCGAACCATGATCGCCCCGGCCGGAGCCCTGCTCCTCAGCTTGGCGCCGGGACCGAACATGGACCGCTGCAGCCAGGATCCACCTGGAGCCCCGAATACGACCAGTGTTCCCTCCTCCAGACTCTCCACCAGCTCCGACATCCCGTCCACCTCGACCACACGGCCCCGGGTCTCGGGCACGGACAATGCGATGTGATCGAGTAACTCCTCGGCCACGCGTGGGTCCTCGCCCGGCCTGATTGCGGAGAGCATCTCGGCTTCCACACCCAGGCTCCGTCCCAGTCGGGACGCGGTATCCGCAGCCAGGAAAGAATGGGGGCCACCGGCGACAGCAGACACGACCCGGGTCACCTTGCCCGGGACGAAGTCGAGGGGGACCGCCACGCTCACCAGGTCGAACGACCCCGGGAAGCGCCTAGAGACGAGCAAGTCGGCGCGATGGTCGATGCACTGCTGGATCAGGTCGCCGGTGATGCGGTCTGCCTCGCCTGCCGAGAGGAGAGTCGCCAGCTCGGCGCAGCCGCTGCCGCGCGTCCACACCACCCTCATCTCGTTCCCCGCAGCTGGGGTCACTCGCCCCTGTCCTCCGTCTTCGCTCGCAGCCCCGGGCTGAGCCCCCGGACGGCCGTCCCACACCATAAGGGATACAACGAGTGCTGTCACCAATCGGTTTCCCGTGGCGCCGGAGCCGGCGCCGGGTGACAACATGGGGTATGGAGTTCAGAGAGGTGATCCGAAAGCGGAGGATGGTCAGGAACTACGGGCCGAAGCCGGTCCCACCCGAAGCCCTCGACCGCATCGTCGATGCCGGGCTCAGGGCACCTTCGGCGGGCAACAGCCAGGGCCTCGGGTTCGTCATCGTGACCGATCAGGAGATACGCCGCGCTATCGCCGTCGTTGCCGACGAGGAGGAATACGTCGCTTCAGGATTCGATCCCTGGATCTCCCGGGCACCGGCCCACATCATCATCACCGTCAGCGAACAGCTCTATAGAGACCGCTACCGCGAGCCCGACAAGCTCGACGCCGAGGGTCAGGAGATCGAATGGCCGGTCCCGTTCTGGTGGGTCGACTCCGGGGCCGCGATGATGGCGGTGCTGCTGGCCGCGGTCGACGAGGGGCTGGCGGCAGGATTCCTCGGTGTTCACTCCGTCCCCCGCCTTGGTGCCCTGCTCGAGATCCCGCCGCACCACACGCCTATCGGCGTGGTGACAGTTGGATATCCGATGGCCGATCGTCGCTCCGGCAGCCTGGCCCGTGGGAAGAGGCCCCGGGAGACCGTGGTCCACTACGAGCGGTGGGCCGGCTGATGGACATAGCTTCGGCCTCCAACCCCAGGATCAAGAGACTGGTCGGGCTCCGTGACCGCCACGAACGAGATCGGGAGGGGGTATTTGTGGTCGAGGGGATCAGAGAGCTGAAGCGTGCCGTATCCGCCGGGTTGCGGCCGCTGGAGATCTACTACGACCCTGCCCGGTTCCCCGGTCCGCCGGTCCCTGCCGAGGTGGCGCTCTCTGTCGCTACGGACGGCATGGACCGCGCCTCCTACCGACGCCGATCGCAGGGTGTGATCGGCGTGTTCGCCAGGTTCGACATGGACCTCGACCGTCTGGCCCCACCCCCGAACCCGCTCTATCTGCTGGCCGAGTCAATCGAGAAACCAGGCAACCTGGGCGCTCTCCTCCGCACGGCCGATGCTGTGGGCGCCGCCGGCTTGATCGTCACCGACACCGGAGCCGACCCCTTCAATCCGAACGTCATCCGCTCATCGACCGGCGCGCTGTTCTCGATCCCTATCGCAGTCGCCAACCTGGACCGCGCCGTCACCTGGCTCCGTGGCCACGACATCAGGATCTACGCCGCCGACCCGGGCGCAGCCGATGTCCTCTGGAGCGTGGACCTGACGGGGCCGTGTGCGCTCGTTGCCGGCTCGGAACATGCCGGCCTGTCGGAGAGCGCGCGATCCGCCGCCGACTCCCTGGTGAGGATCCCGATGCATGGCGACGCCGACTCGCTCAACGTCTCCGTATCCATGGCGATCCTCGCCTACGAGGCTCTGCGCCAACGTCTGCCCCATCCCTGAGCTCGTGGGCCACGTCCCTGACGCCATGCAGAACATTGCATCGAACATATGTTCGCTTTAGCCTCGGAGGGGCGTGGCCGCCCTGCTCCAGCCCAGCTTCGACGATCTGTCGACCCCACTCTTCGACGTGACCTTCTGCGTCCTCGACCTGGAGACAACAGGAGGCTCCCCACGTGACTGCGCCATAACCGAGATCGGGGCGGTCAAATATCGGGGCGGCCGGCTGCTGGGGACGTTCCAGACCCTGGTAGACCCCGGCCTCCCGATCCCACCGTTCATCACCATCCTGACCGGCATCACGGAGGCGATGGTGGTGAAAGCTCCCGACATCGCCACCGCCCTGCCGGCTTTTCTCGAGTTCATCGGCGACTCGGTGATCGTCGGGCACAACGTCCGCTTCGACGTCTCTTTCCTCGATGCCGCCGCCGTCGAGCATGGGTACCCCAAGCTGGGCAACGACACGGTCGACACCGCGGCACTGGGCAGACGTCTGGTGCGGGAGGAGGTGAGGAACCTGCGTCTGCAGAGCCTGGCCGCCTATTTCCGTAGCCCGGTGACACCCAACCATCGCGCCCTGGAGGACGCCCGTGCCACGGCTCACGTGCTGCATGGGCTCCTCGAGCGAGCGGGCAGCCTGGGCGTTACCAACCTGGACGACCTGCTCCAGCTCCCGAAGGCCCGCGGCTCGGCCCACTACTCCAAGATCGCATTGACGAACCAGCTCCCCCGGCGGCCCGGCGTCTATCTGTTCCGTGATAGGCACGGCAACCCGATCTATGTGGGGAAGGCAACCAACCTGAGGGCCAGGGTCCGGCAGTACTTCTACGGAGACCAACGCCGGATCATCGGGAACCTGATGCGGGAGCTGGACACGGTCGACCACATCGTGTGCCCCACCCCCTTGGAGGCCGAGGTCACGGAGCTACGACTGATCCACGCTCACCGCCCCCGCTACAACCGTCGGTCCCGGCCCCCGAAGACCTCGCACTGGGTGAAGCTGACCGACGAGGCATTCCCCCGTCTCTCTGTGGTGAGAACCCTGCGCACCGATGCACTGGCCTATCTCGGCCCTTTCCGGTCGAAGTCGGCAGCCGATCTCGTGGTTGCCGCCCTCTGGGAGGCGACCATGATCCGGCGGTGCGCAACCAGGCCCGGATCGAGATCCGGATGCTGTGCACCTGCCCAAATGGGGGTGGCCTACTGCCCATGTGATGGGACATTGGACCTCGCCACCTACAGAAGGGTGGTCGATCAGGTCGTCGAGGGGATCAACGCTCATCCCTCGATCCTGCTCGATCCATTGGCTGCCAGGATGGGGCAGCTCTCGTCGGAGCGGCGTTACGAAGAGGCGGCATGGGCCCGCGACCGTCACGATGCGCTGGCCCGAGCCATCGAGACCGCCAGGTCTTGGGTGGCACTCCACACGCTGGGCGTTGCCGAGCTAGTGGGTGATGACGGATCTCATGTCGTGCTCGACCACGGCCATCTCGTGTGCTCCTGGACCGATGGGTCGCCCCCACCTCTGCGCCCGGCCCCCGACGGCGATGAGCATCGAGCCGCGTCCGTCCCGGATTCGGTGGAGACGGCCGAGGAGGCACGTCTGATCTGGACATGGATGGAGAAGACACCGCTTCGCATCGTCGAAGCGAGCGGGACACTGTCGCTCCCGACCGAGCCGGTGACTCGCCTCCAGCGGCCCTCAGCCCGGTAGAAGCTTTGCCTAGCTCCGGGTGGCGATGGCATGTGCCAGGTCTTCACCCCCCGGAGTGCTTGCGGCCGTCGGATCCGATGTGCCCGTCCAACCGATCACCGAGCACGCCACAGGACTACCCCCATATCCGCTGATCGGCGGTCACGAAAGCAGCGGTCGATCACGATGTCACCAGTCTTCGGACACCCAAGCCGAAGATGGCCCCGACTTGAGTCCGGCAGGGCGCCGCATGAGACTTGGCCCGGTGGGCGCCAATGTGACCCTCGACGAGGCCGGGGTCTCCCTCGGTGGCTTGGTCGTCCTCAGGGGCATCTCCTTGAGCATCGGTCCGGCCGAGGTCTTGGGGATCGCCGGCCCCAACGGGTCCGGCAAGACCACCCTGCTCCGCCTGCTCGCCACACTGGCACGGCCTGACGAGGGATCGGGCAGGGTCTTGGGGGCCACGCTGGGGACGGCGGAGGTATATGCGGTCCGGCATGACATCGGTTTGATCGGGCACGTCCCCGCTTTGATCCAGGAGCTGACCTTGCGGGAGAACCTCCAGCACGCGGCCCGCCTTGCCGGAAAAGACGTCTCACGGATCGATCGTGCTCTGCGGGTGGTCGGCCTGGAGGCCGCCGCCGATCGCAAGGTGGGGCAGAGCTCTCCCGGCATGCTGCGACGGGCCGAGACGGCCAGGCTCCTCCTGACACGACCCCGGCTCCTCCTCCTCGACGAGGCGTTCTCGGGTCTCGACATCAGTGCCCGCGAACTGATCGACACCCTGGTCGAACGTTCCGTGTCAGCGGGGGGGTCGGTGGTCATGGTCTCCCACGACGCCACCCAGCTCGCTTCCCGAGCCGATCGAATCATGAACATCGCCTCGGGCCGGATCGAGGCGGCTGCGTGAGCTTTTGGGACCAGGCGGTCGAGATCGCCAGGGTCGACCTACAGGTGGAACGACGCATTGGCGACGTTCTTCGCATCATCCTCCCCTTCGCCGTGGTTGCTCTGCTCGTCTTCCCCCTGGCCCTCGGGATCGACCTGGCGGCGATAACCCGGATCGGGCCGGCCGTCTTCTGGGCCATTGGAGTGCTCTTCGGGATGCAGGTGGCGCTTCGCCAGGCAGCCGACGACCGCCCGGAGCGACGAGATCTCTACGCACTGCTCGGCGTGGACCCGGCAGCCCGGTTCGTTGGCCGCTCCATGTCGGGCTCGCTCCTGATGCTCGGGTTCATGCTCGCATTGATGGTGGCCACCCTTCTCCTCTACAGCCCCCGGCTCCCCGAGGGCTGGCCGATCCCTGCGGCGGCAGGGATCCTCCTCACCTCGATAGGGCTCACCGAGCTGGGGACTCTGGCCGGGGAGGTCACGGCCGGTTTGAGGAATCGCACCGCACTGGCCTCTCTCATCGTGGCGCCCCTGGCCATTCCCCTGGTCCTTGGAGGCGCACAGACCCTGGAATCACTAGCCCGTGACACCGGTATCCTGCCCTGGTTGTTGCTGCTGTTCGCGACCGACCTGGCGCTGGCGGTGGCCGGGGTCGGGCTGGCCCGGCCCATCGAGGAGGCTTCGAGATGAGAACAACTCGCATCCTGATGGTGATCGCCGCGATCTCCCTCGCCTCCGGGCTGTATCTCACCTTCACCTCTCCCACCGATCGTCTCCAAGGGGAGTTCACCCGCATCGTCAACATCCACGCTCCCTCGATGTGGGTCGCCTTCCTCGCCTTCGGCGTGACGGCGCTGGCCTCGATCATGTGGTTGATTCGCAAGAGCACGGCCTGGGACAGGCTGGCTGAGGCCTCGGTGGAGACCGGTGTCATCTTCACCGCCACCGGTCTGTTCACCGGGATGGTGTGGGGTCAGGCGGTGTGGGGTCGTGCCTGGGACTGGGCCGATCCCAGGATGGCTTCGACCGCGGTCATGTTCTTCGTATACATCGGGTACCTCGCTCTGCGGAGGGCCATCCCCGACCCGATCATGAGGGCCCGACGCTCGGCGATCCTTGGGGCGATCGCGGTGATCCAGGTACCGCTCGTGTACTTCTCGGTCAACCTGTTCCGCAGTCTCCATCAGACCCAGTCGATCCGACCGGACGGGGCCACAATGCCCGATGCCATGGTCGTCGCGCTGCTGGTCAACTTCGTCGCCTTCACCGTGCTCTACGCGGCCCTCACCGGGGCTCGGATCCAGGTTGCCAAGGCCGAAGAGGAGGAAGCTGCAGCGACGGCGCCGGCCGGCGATGCCGTGACGCCACCGATGTTGTCCGAGGTGGAAGATGTCTGACGAGGTCGTCGTCTACGGCACCTTCTTCATCTGCTACGCCGTATTCGTGTGGTACGCCGCCCGACTCCATCTCCGTTATCGGCGAGCCAAGGGCTGAACCGTGAATCAGCGTCGCTTCGTCTACCTCGGCATCGGGGGGGTGATCGCAATCGTGCTCGCACTCACCGTCAGCGGCCTCGACGACAACCTGACCTACTACCTCTACCCCTCTGAGGCGGTCGATCAGCGCCCCGATTTCCCCGATGGCGAGCGTTTCCGCCTTGCTGGGATAGTGATGACCGGTTCGGTCTCCGAAGACGGGGACACCACCTCTTTTCAGGTCTCCGACGGTGGCGCCGAGATACCGGTGGTCCTCTCGGGGCCAAAGCCCTCCCTCTTCGCCGAGGAGGTGCCCCTCCTCCTCGAAGGAGCATGGTCGGGCGACGTCTTCCGGGCGGACTCCGCTCTCATCCGCCACGACGAGAACTACGAGGTCCCGGAGGAGGGCGGGGCCTATCGCGACCCCGAGGATTGATGCTGGCGTTGCTCGGATCGGCCGGCGTCGCCGCCGCCCTCGTCGGATCGGTCATCCTCGTGATCAGGGGGATTGGGCTCGCCCGAGGGGGTGAGGGCGACCTCCGTGGGCCGGCCAAGCTGGTGTTGGCCGGAGCCGTCGTCGCCATGGTCTCGATGCAGATCGCGCTGCTCACCGACGACTTCAGCCTGGCCTACGTCGCCAACCACCACGCCACCACGACGCCCTTCCCCTTCGACGTCGCCACCGCCTGGGCGGCTCTGGAGGGCTCGATCATCCTCTGGGCCCTCGTCCTCGCCGTGTTCACCTGGGTCGTGGCGCGCCGAAGCGCCGACCGTCTCGGCGCGGCGGCGTTGGCTGTGATGGGCGGGGTCGGGATCTTCTTCTTCGGCCTCATGCTGACCGTGGCCAACCCCTTCGAGGTCTGCGTCGATGCCCTGACCACCGGTTGTGCGGCCTCCAGCCCGTGGCCGTTCGCCGTCATCGAGACACCCGTCGATGGACCGGGGCCCAACCCCCTGCTGCAGAACCATTTTCTGATGGCAGTGCACCCGCCGGTCCTCTACATCGGATATGTCGGGCTGACCGTGCCGTTTGCCTATGCCATCGGTGCCCTGGCACTGGGCGTCCCTGGCCCGGATTGGCTCCGGCGAAGCCATCGGGCCACCCTGGTTGCCTGGTCGTTCCTCACTCTGGGCATCCTGCTCGGGGGATGGTGGGCATATGAGGTTCTCTCATGGGGCGGCTACTGGGCGTGGGATCCCGTGGAGAATGCCTCGCTGATGCCGTGGTTGGCCGCCACCGCGTTCATCCACTCCGGCCTGGTGCAACAGCGCCGCGGGATGCTTCAGGCCTGGAACTTCGTGCTCGTGATAAGCGCCTTCGCCCTCACCATCCTGGGAACGTTCCTCACCCGGTCGGGAACGATCAACTCGGTCCACTCCTTCACCCAATCGGCGATCGGGCCCGCTCTGCTCGGGTTCCTGGTGCTTGTGCTCGCCGGCTCCTTCACGCTGTTCGCGATGCGTTCCCACCTGGTGTCCTCGTCACCGCGCATCGAGACCTTCGTCTCCCGCGAGGGGACGTTTCTCCTCAACAACCTCCTCCTGACTGTCTATGCGTTCATCGTCCTCATCGGCACCACCTATCCACTCCTCCTCGAGGCTTTCACGGGAACCCAGGTGGGTGTCGGCGAGCCTTTCTTCAACCGTCTTGCCGTGCCCCTCTCTTTCATGCTTCTGCTCACGATGGGGTTCGGTCCAGTGACCCCGTGGCGGGGAGCGCCGGCCGGGCTGCTCTGGCGGCGCCTGCGGGGACCGGCCATCGTCGCTCTCGCCACCGGGCTCGTGGTGGCTCTCACCGTTACCCGCGTCGCATGGGTGATCTTGGCCATCGTCCTCGGCGTCTGGGTGGCCGCCGCCATCGTCGGGCTCCTCATCGAGCTGGCCGCGAAGAGATCGGCGAGATCGGGAAGGTCCCTGTACGCGGAGGCCAAGACCGTCATAGCCAACGATCAGCCCTTCTGGGCCGGTCAGGTGAGCCACATCGGGGTCGCCCTCATTGCCGTCGGGATTGCCTTCGCCGCCAATCTCCCCCTTCACGCCGAGGTGGAGCTGGCCCCTGGTGAATCGGTGGTGTTCGCCGGGTACACCCTCACCTACGAGGCGCCCTTTCGTCGTGAGGAGCCCAACCGCCTCGTGCAGGGAGTTCGGGTGCAGGTCGGCCGGGGTGACCGGGTGATCACCACCCTGGAGCCGCGGGCCAACTTCTACGACAACGAGATGGGCGGGATCATCACTCCGGCGGTGATGAGCCGCCCGGGGGGCGACCTGTACTTGACGATGCGGGACCTCGATTCCGAGACCGTCCAGCTTGGGCTCGACACCTCACCGATGATCTGGCTGCTGTGGCTGGGTGGTCTGGTGACGGCGGCCGGGGGCTTCTGGTCCCTGGCAGCCCGCCGCAGGGACC
Organism: Acidimicrobiia bacterium; assembly: GCA_048595045.1. Classification (GTDB taxonomy): domain Bacteria; phylum Actinomycetota; class Acidimicrobiia; order Spongiisociales; family ZC4RG35; genus JARDZU01. The sequence continues at coordinate 4,795 of JBMDXS010000179.1, read as the reverse complement.
GCGTCATGACTACGCCCAAGGTCATGGCCGATGTCTGAACGCATTCGCCACATCGCATCGGTCTCGGTCATCGTGGGGATGGCCGTCGTCCTTTTCTTCTTGGTGTCGACCCGCCCGGCCACCGTCGACCGTGTCGAGGAGATCGGATCCCGTATCAAATGCCCGGTCTGCCAGGGCGAGTCCATAGCCAACTCTCCATCGCAGATGGCCGAGGACATGATGGACCTCATCGCGGAGCGCGTCTCGTCGGGGCTGCCCGACGAGGAGATCGTCGACGAGCTTCTCGGGTCGTACTCAGGCGCAGTGCTTCTCGACCCTCCCGCGTCGGGCAGCACCCTGGTGTTATGGCTGGCGCCTGCCGCCGCTCTGGTCCTCGGGTTGGTGGTGATCCTCTGGTGGCGGCGTCATCCCGGCCAGGACTGGGAAGAGCCTGCGCCCCCAGGCAGGAGCAGGGCGAGGCTGATAATCGGCGGAGTGGTCCTCGTCCTCGTTTTCGCCGGGATCGTGGTCTTCGCCGCCAACTCTCTCCAGGACCGCCCCGCCGCGGCGGCAGGCGCAGCCGACCTCGATGAGCGGGATCTCTCCGATGTCAGCAACGAGACGATGGAAGCGGTGATCGCCGCCAACGAGGACGATCCGCAGATCAACGGGATGCGGCTGGCGCTGGCCGAGCGGTATTTCGAGGCAGCGGACTATCGCTCGGCCTTTCCCCACTATCTCGAGGTAGCCGAGCACCCGGGTGCATCCGACACGGAGGCGATCACAGCCTTGGTCCGGCTGGGATGGATGGCGTTCGATGGCAACGGCGAGGTCGAGACCGCCATTCGTCTAGTCGACGAGGCACTGGCCATCGACCCCGATTCCCAGCTCGCCCTCTATGTCCGGGCACGCGTGCTCTGGTGCGGGTCGGCCGAGACGGAGCAGGCTGTAGAGGCCTTCGAGGGGTTGCTCACCCAGCCCGACCTGCCGCCTGAGACACGAGCCCGGATCGAGTCGGACCTCGATGCAGCCCGGGCAGGCGCGGACTGCCGATGAAAGGGAAGGGCCTGCGCTGGGCGGGTCTCGCCGTGGTGGCGGCAACGGTGGTTCTGGCAGTGGTGCTCGCCAGCAGATTCGGCTCGGACCCCGGGTTGGTGGACTCTCCCCTTCTCGGCATGCCCGCACCCGAGTTCGACCTGCCCGGTCTCGATGGCTCCGACGGCACCGAGCTGTCCGCCCTCAGAGGTGAGATCGTTGTGCTCAATTTCTTCGCCTCCTGGTGCCTGGAGTGCCGGGACGAGCACGATGACCTGGTTGCCGCCTCAGAGTCCTTTGCGGGGCAGGGTGTTCGATTCGTCCAGATCGCCTATCAGGAGCGAGCAGAGGAGACCCTCTCCTATCTCGATCAGGCCGGATCCTCTGCCGCCACCCTCTACCTGGCCGATCCCGGAAGTAGGACCGCGATCGCCTACGGCGTCTTCGGAATCCCCGAGACCTTCTTCATCGATGCCGACGGCACCGTGGTGGGAAAGATCATCGGGGAATCCGATGCGCTCGTCCTCGGGGCGACGATCGACGCGATAAGGAACGGTGAGCAGCCGGGACAGCAGATCACCGGGGACACCCAGCAGCGTCCGGAGAGTTGACGTTCCTCGAAGGGGAAGCGGGCCATGACCACAGATCATTTCACAGAACCGCTCAATCGGGCAGGATCACCTCGAGACTGACCTCGTCGAACGAGGCGGTGTCGATGGCAGCCGAGCCGGTACCCAGCAAATACACCTCGAAGAACCCGAGCAGATAGCGGTCCACGATCGGGATGATTGCCCCGGCCGGGATCGGCCCCTTCCAGCCCAGCCTGTATCCGATCGGTGACAACAGCGGCATGCTGAGGAAGTCGGTCTCCGCCGTCCCATCGACCCCAACCCAGTACGTGGTGGCAGTCGACCGCTCGGCGATACCGCGCAGGATGGCGTCGTTGTCCGTCCGCTGCCAATCATCGGACCTCATGTACAGGGAAGGCCGCGTAGCGGAGATGGCCAGGGCTCGGTCGGGAATCGGCTCCACCCACGGGTCGAGTCCGAGCACGGCGTCACAACGTTCGTCCTGTAGACAGAATGTGATGGCCGCCCCCCCGCCGGCCTCGTTCCCGTAGACACCGAGTCGGGTCGTGTCGAAGCTGGAAGCGAGCTCGCCGAACGGGCCATTCGGGCCGGCTTCCATGGCATTGACCACAGTGACGATGTCATCGTTGAGCACTCCCAGCAGCGCCTCGGTGGACTCGGCGAACACCTCCTCGCCGACTTCCGCCGGATCGGGCAGGGCAGCAGGGTCGTAGGGCACGACCTCCTCATCGGGGAAACGCGTGGTGGCCGCGAGGTAGGTGTGATCGATGGCCACGACGATGAAACCATTGCTGACCAGGCCCTCCACCTGGTAGACGGCATTGGTGCGGAAGCCGGTCCATCCGTGGCTGTAGACCACAACCGGGAATGTGCCGGGCGCGACCGGCACACCGGAATTGGCATGCGAGGAGGTGTATCCGGTGTGACTGAGGAACCAGCCTGGATAACCCATCAGATTCGAGACCTTTGGGGCCACCACGTCCCAGTCCTCGCTCCACGGAATCGGATCGGATTCTCCTGTGGAGAGCGCCGGATACCAGACCTGAGCCATGATGGTCCTCCCTGGACCGGGCTCGGGCCCGTAGATCTCCTCGCGCTCGGAGTCGACCAGTTCGAGGCTGACCGTCCCGATCGGCTCGGGACCGGTGGGAACAGGGAGCTCAGGCACTGGCAGCGCCAGTGGGAGGATCGCCCCGAGGGCAAGACCGGCCAGCCCGAACAGGCCGCGGGAGATTCGTCGTGCCCAGTCGAGTCGTCGCTCCATTGACAACAGGTCCCCGACCGCCAGGCCGAGGGCCGCCAGGTAGACGGGGATCATCTGCCAACGGAGTCCCTCGATCTGCCAATGGGCAACGAAGGCGGCCAGAAGGAGCCCGGCGGAGATGCCGCGTCGCGTCCGAATCCCGAAGATGGCGGCCCAGGCGACCGCGAACACCTCGGTGAAGATGAGGAGTAACTCGAAACGCCTCAAAGCCGGTGGAGCCTAAGACCGCCCGGTCAGCTATGGCACCTGGCTGCCGGGGGAACGGTCGTGGACCCGGGTGCCCTGGTGGAACACGATCTGCCAAGCCCTTCCCCGACGCACCCAGACGGAGCTCCTGCGTGTCTCCCGGCCCTCGGTGCCCACGGTCTTGTATGTGACCAGGGCGACCTCCGGGGTTATCTCCCTGACGTCGAAATTCTTGATCCTGACCACGCCCGGGCTCTGCTGGAGCATCATCTGGACCATCGTGTCCTTCGTGTAGACCCGACCGCTACTCCCGAACTCGACGAAGTCAGGGTGGAGCAATGGGATCACTGCCTGAGGCGACCCCCTGACCGATGAGTCGAGCAGACGCTCCTCGAGGTCGAGCAGCTCATCCCGCCAATATGGCGAACTGGTCTCTTTCTCCTGGCTCATCCGGGTGATGGCGGCTCGGTCACCGCGTGACGGCCCCGGCCGGAGGAAGAATTGCCCTCACCAGACCATTCCTCACCTGGGCGGGACTGGAATGCGAGGCTACCCGGGCCCCGGCCGGGTGCAACGGAGTCGGCGAATCCCTCGTTACACTCGGTTCCCCGTGAAATCGACGCTGTACTTCGCCTACTCATCGTTCCTCGATCCGGACAGGATCGCCGCCGTCGCCCCGGGCGCAACCTTCCTTTTCACCGCCCACTTCCCGGAGACCAGGCTGGTCTTCATCGACTCGGATGAGGCAAAGGGTCTCCCATCCCTCCTGGCCGAGTCGGGGCACACCGTATGGGGAGGGATCTTCCAGGTGCCCGACGACGAGTTGGCTGCCCTTACCGACGCCGAGGAATCGGAGGGACGCGTTGCCGGCTGGGATGTGAAGGCTGTCGACCGCGAAGGCAACAAGCACGACTGCCTCACGTTCGTGGCCAAAGCCTCACCCAATGGCGAGCACCGGCCGGGTCTCGGCCACCTCGAGTCGATGATCAAGGGGGCACGTCACTGGTCGCTCCCCGCCGGGTGGGTGTTGGGCCTGGAGGATCTCGGCGAAGATCCGCTGTTCTCCTGATCAGGTCTCCGACGCTTCGATCGTGTCAGAGGGGTGGTCTTCCCCCTCCACCGGAGCGAACAGCCGATGCAAACCCCAGGCCAAGAGGCCGCCGACCAGCGGGAACACGATGTAGACCCAAAGCTGCTCGAGGGCCTCGGACGATCCAGATACCACGGCCGGCCCGAAAGAACGCGCCGGATTGACCGATGCCCCTGAGAAGGGAATGCCGGCGATATGGACCGCCACCAGGGTCAGGGCGATCCCGAGTGGGGCGTGATTGCCGCCGGTCCTGGTCACGGACAGGATCACCCAGATGAACACGGTGGTCAGGACGACCTCCATCAATATCCCGGTGGAGAGGTCCGGGTACCCGGTTACCGTCCCGGCCACGTCATCTCGGCTGGTGGCGGTCATTACGACGAGCGAGGCAACCGCCGCCCCCGCCAGTTGCGCGACCCAATAGCCAATTGCATCAGAGAACGACGTCCTGCGGTCGAACAACATGGCCAGGGTCACTGCCGGGTTGAAGTGCCCACCGGAGACATGACCTACCGCCCAGATGCCGGCAAGCAAGGCCAGACCGAAACCGAGCCCGATGGCCACGATCTCGGCGGCGCCGCTCGCCCCATTCACGGCCAGGATCCCCATCGACCCGAAGAAGACCAGGATGAACGTGCCGAAGAACTCGGC
>JBMDXS010000178.1:0-23864 GCA_048595045.1 Acidimicrobiia bacterium | reverse complement strand
GCCAGTTCGTCCGGTGGCGGGATACGGCCGGCCGGTGTCGCTGCGATCAGCTTCTCACGTCGCCCTGTGTTCCAATCCTCTCGAGATAGGGTCGACTCGGTCTCCATGAAACCGGGAGCGAATGTGTTGACCCTGACCGTTGGCGCGAACGCGTTGGCGTAGGACTTGGTCAGACCGAGGATCCCGTACTTGCCGGCTGCGTACTGAGGGGCGCGGGGGCTCCCTCGCACTATGACTGTCGAGCCGATGTTCACGATTGCGCCACCACCCCGGTCGAGCATCCTGGACCCGAACTCGTGGAGCATGTACATGGTCCCTTTGATGTCCACGTCGATCACCCGGTCGATCAACTCCTGGGTCACGTCACGCCATGACATCTGCTCGGTGGCGATGTCACCTACGTTGTTGACCAAGACGTCGAGCCTGCCGAACTGCCGGTCTACGGCCTCGGCCATGGCTTTCACCGCATCCCAGGAGCTGATGTCGGCCTGGAATACCTCCGCCTCCCCGCCTTGCCCACGAATTCGCTCTGCCGTCGCCTCGGCACCCCCACGGGACCGGTTGTAGTGGACACCGACTCGCGCTCCCTCCTGGCCTGCTCTGAGGGCGAGGGCGCTACCAAAGCCGGTCCCGGCGCCCGTTACCAGCACCGTCTTGCCTTCGAACCGACGTGGGATGCTGTCCGTGACTTCCATGTTCTCCCTGACCTGATTGGATCTTCGCGTCCTGGCCGAACCATAGGGCAGACGCTTGCCACGATACTTGATCAATGATAATTTCGCGCAGATTGGATCGAGGAGGAGGTTCATCTTGCGATCTAACAAACCCTCTGCCCTGAGGGTCCTCGCCGTGCTGCTCTGCCTGGCCATGATCTCGGCGGCATGCACATCTGGCGAGACAAGCGACGAAAGCACGACTACGGCCGGCGGAGACGGCGGTGAGGAACCCACCACCACCACGGCCGCCGGTCCCACCACCACCGGCGCTGAGGATGGAGGTGGCGGCGAGGAGGTCACTCGGCTCATCTTCGGCGTCCCACCACCACCCGACGGCGAATCGAACAACCCCAACCGCGAGATACAGCCCAATGACGAGTATCAGCTGAAGCCAATGTACGAGAACCTGGTCGCTGTCGACCCTGAGACGGCGCAATGGACTCCGATGCTGGCCGAGAGCTGGGAGCTGAACGAGGCGGGTGACCAACTCACCTTCAACCTTCGGCAAGGTGTTCAGTTCCACAACGACTTCGGCGAGATGACCGCCCAGGACGTCGTGTTCTCGCTCACCGATCTGATCGACCCCCCGGGAGCCATCTCCGGCGTGGCCGAGGCAGTGCGGAACGCGGTGGCGGAATTCGAGATCGTCGATGACTACACCGTGATCTTCCACATCGCGGAGGGTGGCCTGAGCTATTCCTTCTTCGAAGGGATCAGCTACGGGGCGGCGGGCACCGCCATCAAGAGCCAGGCGGACTGGGAGTCACGCGGCGGCGGATCGCCGGCGTCCCCAACCCTCGACGAGGCCCCGATCGCCGGGACCGGTCCGTACCAGTTCGTCGAGCGGACTCCGGGACAGAACGTGGTGTTCGAGATGGTTCCCTTCGACCATTGGCGTCAGAACGGATCGTTCCAGGAGCTGGAATACCGCTACATCCCCGAGGACGCCACCCGCCTTTCCGCGCTGCTCGCCGGGGAGGTCCATCTCACCGGCCTGCCCACGGAGCTCGGCGACGAGGCTGAGTCCCAAGGGATGGGCATCATCAGGTCACAGCTCCCCGGCCGGCGCTATGGGATCCCCCTCGAAGGGTGCTACTACGTCGAGCCGCCCCAGCCGGGTGTTCCCTCCGCCGAGGTGTTCGTCAGTGGTGAGCGCAAGTTCCCAGACAGCCCATGGTGCAACGTGGACATTCGCCGGGCAGTGAGCAAGGCCATCGATCGCGACGCCCTCAACGAGGCCTTCTACGGCGGCGAGGCGGAGACCGCTTTCATGTGGTACTGGCTCCCGGAGCAGACCGAGTCCTGGAACCCGGAATGGGAGGAGCGTTACGCGGCCGAGATCGGGTACGACCCGGAAGGTGCGCGCGCCTTGCTCGACGGAGTCGGTGCGCCAGTGGAGATCCAGGTCTTCGCCCGAAATGACGTCACCGAGGCGATGGCGGTGATGCTCGAGGAGGTCGGGTTCGTCGTCGAGCTCGTCTCCATGGACGACGCCGAGTTCACCGCCCAGCGGGAGGGAAGGGAGTTCGACCGCATGGTCGACTTCGATGACACCGCGAGCGAGAACATCACCGGATTCGAGCCGGCGGGCTATGCCAACCAGGACTCGGGTCGAGCCGTGGAGATGGTGGAGTGGGACACCCAGTACGAGGCTGTGCTGGCCGAGCTCGATCCAACCGCCCAACAGCAGCTCTGGCTGGAGTTCGGCAATGTCATTTTCGACAACGTCCCCCACATCCCGCTGCTCAGAACGTACGACGAGATCGTGGTCAACCCCGAGGTGGTGTGTGACTACATCTTCCCCGGGGCGAACATGAGCGCCCCCTACAGCTTCGTCGAGTACATCTCGGCCTGCTGATCGGACGAGTCGACCGGGTCGGCCTGCTGGGAGGTCGACCCGGCGGCTCACCGCTTCTGCATTCGCCATCTGGAGGTGTTCCCACTGTCCGCCCCACAACCCGATGGGCGAAGGAGCCTTCGCAAACGGCCGGCTCCCCTCCTGGAAGAGCCTGTGGCCATCAACACCGAGTTCGTGGCCCACAGCCGGATGGAGGGCCGGGCCGATGCGGTCCAGCTTCAGTTCCAGACGGTCGGCGACCACCACTATCTGTACGCCGGCCACATCTGGTCCTACGGGGTGAGCATCCTCGACGTCACCGACCCGACCGACCCCCAGGTGGCCGCATTCATCCAGAGCCCGAACGAGAGCACCAAGCACACCAAGGTCCAGGTGGCCGACGGCATCGCCATGCTGGGATGCGAGGCCCCGATGTTCGACCCGAGACCCGACCCGGCCAAGGCGGATCTCGGAGTTCGGTTCTTCGACGTGTCGGACCCCACCGACCCGAAGGAGCTGTCGTTCTGGGCCTCGGATCGCCCGGGGTTCGGGGTGCACCGGTCGTGGTGGAACGGGGGCCGCTACGCGTTCCTCTCCCATGGGGTCGCTGCGGAAGGATTCATGTACGCCGGACGGCCGGACCGGACCCGGATCATGACCACCCTCGACATCTCAGATCCGGAGAACCCGAAACGGGTAGCCGACTTCTGGCTCCCCGTTCAGCTCGGAGACGGGCCCCAGCCCGGTCCGGGTGAGACGTTCGGGGTCCACGAACCCGTGATCGAGGGGGATCGGGCCTATATCGCATACGCCGACGGGGGCTTCGCGATTGCCGACATCTCCAACATCGAGGATCAGAAGCTCATCACCCATCAGTGGATCTTCCCCGAGCTCACCGACGGGCAGACCCATACCTGTGTCCCCTTCCCCGAGCGAGACCTGCTCGTGGTCTCCGACGAGGCGATGGCCACGTTCGGCCTCGAAGGCGAGAAGAACATCATGCTCTGGGACATCTCCAACGAGCGCAACCCCAACCTCGTGTCCACCTTCCCCATCCCTACGCCCACCGAAGCCGAGCCCTACGAGACCTACTTCCACAAAGGAGAGCGATTCGGACCCCACGGGACCCACGACAACCACCAGGGGAAGGCGAGGATCGTGGATAAGGTCTACAACGCCTACATGAATGCAGGGCTGAGGGTCTGGGACATCACCGATCCCGGCAACCCGGTGGAGACCGCCTCGTTCGTCCCTGCCGACCCGACCGAGAAGGTCGACCCAAGGCCGTATAACCGGCTGGCCGACCCACTTCGCGGCGGCACCTTCAAGAGCTGTGTCCAGGACGTCGTGGTCGATCCGCGTGGCTACATCTATCTGAGCGGATACAACGATGGCATCTGGATCGTGAAGGAGACATGACAGCAGATTCAGACGCCGACTCCACCACCGCGCCGGCTGCCTTGATCACCGGCGGTAGGCGCGGCATCGGCCGTGCCATCGCAGAGAGGTTCGTCGAGGAGGGATGGCGGGTCGCCCTGAACGACCTGGAGGACGCGGGGCTCAACGAGACCGTCGCGGAGATGGCCGCCGGTGGAGCCACAGTCAGCTCTCACCCCGGTGACATCGGCGAGCCGGGGGCAGCGGAGCGCCTCGTCCAAGCCGTGATCGACCGCCACGGGCGTCTCGATGTCCTGGTCAACAACGCCGCAATCATCCGATTCGCACCTCTGGTCGACACCGACCCGGCCGACTTCGAAGAAGCGTTGCAGGTGAACCTCCTTGGCGCCTTCTCCTGTACCCGGGCGGCAGCGCGCTACTGGATAGCCGAGGGACGCCACGGATCGGTAGTCATGGTGTCCTCGGTCTCCGCTCACCAGGCGCGACCTGGCCACGCCGCCTACGGAGCAGCCAAGGCAGGGGTCGAGATGCTCGTCAAGGTGGCAGCCATCGAGTTGGGCCCTCACGGGATCCGGGTCAATGCGGTTGCGCCTGGAGGGCCCATCCTGACCGAGTTCGTCGAGCCCCGGGCCAAACGGCCCGGGTTCGAGGCCCGGGTCCGGGCCACGGTGCCGCTGGGTCGGATGGGCGAGCCGAGAGAGGTGGCTCGGGTCGTCTTCTTCCTCGCCAGTGAGCAGGCGTCGTATGTGAATGGGACGACGGTGACCGTCGACGGTGGGGTTTCGGTCGGAAGACCATGAGGAGGGTTTCGATATCCGGTCGAGCAACGCCGGAGGCATGTTGACCGCAAACTTGATCAATGATATTTTCGCACAGGTTCCGACGGACATGGCACGGAGATTCCGGATCGGGTGCGAAGCGGTCGGTCGAGATGGGAGCGATGCCGATGGGTGAGCAGCCGGAGTGGAAGAGCTGGATAAGGAAGCGCATCTCCACCCCACTCGAGGAACCGGTGGCGACCAATGTCGATGTGGTCGGCTACTCGGACATGGGAGGGCGGGTCGACGGCCAGCAGCTCCAGTTCCAGACGGTCGGAGACGGTCACTATCTGTATGTGGGCCACCCCTTCTCCGGGGGTATCACGGTCCTGGACGTCACCACTCCGTCGGATCCCCAGGTGGCAGCATTCATCCCCGCTCCGAACGAGCACACCTGGCACATCAAGCAGCAGGTTGCCGACGACATCCTCATGGCCTCGTGCGAGGTGGCGTTCTTCAAACCCGGGGTAGACGGGGGGCAGGCGGAGCGAGGCGTCCGCTTCTTCGATGTCTCGGACCCTGCCTCGCCACGGCTGCTCTCACACTGGAGAGGCGAGGACCCGATCGACTACGGCGTCCATCGAAGCTGGTGGAACGGCGGCAACTACGCCTATCTCTCCAACATGATCGACGCCCCCGGGGTGTCGTACCACTGGCGCTCGGGCCGGACTCGGGTCATGACCGTCCTCGACGTCTCCGATCCGGAGAGCCCGAAGCGTGTGTCGGACTTCTGGCACCCGGTTCAGCTCGGGGAAGGAGCCCCCGCCCTTCCCGACGAGACCTTCGGAGTGCATTTCCCCCTGGTCCACGGCGATCGCGCCTATATCGCCTACTCGGACGGCGGATTCGGGATCGTCGACGTGTCTGATCCGACCGAGTGCCGTCTCATCAGCCATGTCCGCACCTTCCCCGAGCTAACCGACGGACAGACCCACACCTGTGTGCCCCTCCCCGACCGTGACATCCTGGTGGTGTGCGAGGAACCGATGGCCAACTATGGGCTGGAGGGCCCCAAGAACATCAGGCTGTGGGACATCAGCGACGAGGCCAATCCGACTGCGATCTCCACCCTGCCCATCCCCGAGCCAACCGAGTCCGAGCCCTATCCCAGCTACTTCCACAAAGGTGAGCGCTTCGGTCCCCACAACATGCACGAGAACCACCAGGGCACCAAACAGGTGACGGACAAGGTGTACAACGCCTACTTCAACGCCGGGCTGCGTGTGTTCGACGTCTCGGACCCTGCGAACCCGGTGGAGACCGCTTCGTTCGTGCCGCCTACCCCGAAGACGATCGTCGACCCGCGTCCCTACATGAGGATCTTTGACGTGGTCCATGGTGGGGTGCGCGACGTTTGCAGCCAGGACGTCCTGGTCGACCCGCGCGGTTACGTCTACCTCAGCGGGATGAACGACGGTATTTGGATCGTCGAGGAGACCGGGAATGGGGGGCCGGGCCCTCGATGACCACCCTGCTGGGCCATGGCGAGGAGCTGTTGGGGGCGTCGGTCAGGAGACTCGAAGACGAGGAGCTGGTCTCCGGCCATGGTGCCTATGTGGCGGACGTGGTCACCGAAGACACCCTCCACTGCGCCTTCGTGCGCAGCCCCGTCGCCCACGGGACTTTCGGCTCGCTCCACCTCGAGGACGTCCTCGAGATGCCAGGCGTCGTCGCCGTGTTCACCAATGAGACCCTTGGGCTCCCCGACATGCCCTCAACGCCGGGTCGGGGGGCGCCCGAGGCTGAGGGGATGGGCCAGCCCACCCTGGCCCGGGACCGGGTGCGCCACGTCGGTGATCCAGTGGCGGTGGTGGTCGCCGACACCCAGCGTCGAGCCGTAGACGCCGCCGACACCGTGTGGGTGGACTTCGACCCGCTCCCCGTGGTCGCAGACACACGCCAGGCTCTCACCGACGAGACCCTCCTCTTCCCGGGGGTCGGAACCAACCAGGTCCATGAGTCGACCGTCGGATCACCCGGACCACGACCGGAGGTCGATGTAGAGACGGAGGTCGTGGTGGACATCCCCCGGGTCTCACCGGTCACGATCGAGCCGCTGGCCATCCTGGCCCGTCCGCTGGAGGACGGTCTCGAGGTCTGGTGCGGTCATCAGGCGCCGGCCCGCATCCCCAACCTGATTGGGCCGATGCTCGGGCTCCCGCCCCGGGCGATCCGGTCCCGGGTCCCGTTCGTAGGCGGGGCCTTTGGCACCAAGGGCCAGTTCTATGTGGAGTACCCGGTGGTCTGCGCCATCGCACGCCAGCTGGGTCGGCCGGTCGCCTGGATCCAGCGAAGGGGAGAGCAGCTTCTCTCCGGGACCCACGGTCGGGGCCAGGTCATCCGTGTCCGCGTCGGTGGCGACCGGGACGGTCGGATCAAGTTTGCCCGGATCGACATCACCGGCGATGCCGGCGCCTACCCCTTGACCGGATCGAGGATCCCGTTCTTCACTCAGCTAGTGGCACAAGGCGCCTACGACATCGAACATGTCGAAGTGCGCGCCGTCTCGGTGGTGACCAACAGGGCACCCACCGGTCCCTATCGGGGAGCAGGACGACCGGAGGGGGCGATCGCGATCGAACGCGCCGTCGATGCCTTTGCCGCCGAGATCGGGATGCTGCCCGAGGAGGTGCGACGGCGAAACTTCGTGACCCGAGCCCAGATGCCCTTCACCACACACACCGGCGCTGTCTACGACTCTGGCGACTATGGGGAGGCGCTCGACCTGGCCCTCGACATCTCCAGGATCGAAGGATGGCGGGACGAACAGGAGCGACGTCGTCGGGACGGGGGCAGCCCGATCGGCATAGGGATCGGATCGTTCATCGAGCGGGCCGGCGGGGGTGGTGAGTACGGGAGGGTGGAGCTGTCGGCGGACGGCACCGTCACCGTGCGCACCGGCTCGATGTCGGCCGGTCAGGGTCATCGCACGGTCTGGGCTCAGGTAGCCGCAAGCGTCTTCGGAGTCCCCATGGACCGGGTCGTCTTCTACTCGGGGGACACCCATGAGGTGGCCGGTGGGATCGGTAGCTTCGGCAGTCGATCGGCCCAGCTCGGGGCGGCGGCCGTGTACCGCACCGCCCATGAGGTGGTGCTCCTCGCCCGGAAGGTGGCGGCCGAGATGCTGGAGGCGGCAGATGCCGATCTCGAGCTGGTCGACGGGCACTTCAGGGTGGTGGGCTCCCCTGGCTCGGAGATCTCCCTGGCCGATGTGGCGAGCAGGGCCGCGCAACTCGACGTCGAGCTGGCGGCCGAGGAGATGTTCGACCCCGAATCGATGACCTTCCCCTACGGCACCTACGTTGCGGTCGTGGAAGTCGACGTGGAGACCGGACACGTCGGACTGCTCAGCCTGGTCGCCGTCGACGATTGTGGGAACGTGCTCAACCCGATGATCGTGGAGGGCCAGCTCCATGGATCGATCATGCAGGGACTCGGCACGGCCTTCCTCGAGGAGGTGGTGTACGACGAGGACGGACAGCCGCTCACCTCGAATCTGATGACCTATCTGATCCCGACGGCCACCCAGCCGATGCCCCTCCTCTCGGGGCGGATCGTCCATCCCTCGCCGACGAACCCGCTCGGTGTTAAAGGCACCGGCGAGGCGGGGTGCATCGGAGTCCCCCCTGCTGTGCTCAATGCGGTCCACGACGCGCTGCGGCCGCTGGGGGTCCGATCCCTCGATTTCCCGATCACGCCGGCCAAGGTCTGGCAGGCGATACGAGACTCACGGAGCTCCCATGCCGGTATATGACGTCCACGCCCACATAGTCCCCACGGAGCTGATGGACTACATCAGGATGGACGGGCCCGATGTCGGGCTGGAGCTGTTCACCACCGCCGACGGCAAGGAGAAACTGCGTGTCGCCGGTCGTCAGGAGCTCGGCCCCTTCCCCGCCGAGCTCTTCGACCTGGATTCCCGCTTCGCCGCCATGGACGAAGGCGGGGTCGACGTCCAGCTGGTGGGGCATCGCACGGAGTTCAGCGCCTATGCGCTGCCCGGAGAGCAGGGAGCTCGGTATGCGCGCGCCTTCAACCGGATACTGTCCGATCTCGTCGCCCGGCACCCCTCCCGGCTCATGGGCCTGGGCACGGTCCCACTCCAGGACCCGCGGCGGGCAGCCGACGAGCTGGCCCACCTGGTTCAGGACCTGGGGATGGTGGGGGTGGAGATCGCCACCCACGTCGACGGCACACCCATCGACAAGGCCGGTCTCGACCCCTTCTGGGAGGCCGCCAGCGAGTTGCGCTGTCTCGTCCTCTTCCATCCCAACGACCCCCTGCCCGGCCTCGACCTCGACCGGTACTTCATGGGGAACATCGTCGGGCGGCCGGCGGAGTCGACGGTCGCCATCGGGTACCTGCTCCTCAGCGGCGTGTTCGAGCGCTACCCCGACCTGGTCCTGTGCATGGTGCACGGCGGGGGCTACATGCCGTACCAGCTCGGTCGCTGGCAGAAGGGCTACAAGGTGGTGCCTCACCTGGTCGGGGCCAACATCACTCAGCCCCCTCTCGAGTACGTCAAGCGGCTCTACTTCGACAGCCTGGTCCACATCCCCGAGGCCCTCGACTTCCTCCTCGAGCTGGTCGGACCGAGCCAGGTGGTGGTTGGGACCGATTATCCCTACGAGATGGCGGAACGCGCTCCGGTCGCATTCATCGACTCCGTTACCGGTCTGAGTGAGGAGGGTCGGAAGGCGGTCCTCGAGGGCAACGTGCAACGGATCATCGATGGGATCAGAAGATGACGGCACCGGTCATCGACGAGAAGCTCAACATGTCAGTGGTCGGCCACATCGACCTCGACGGCAAGGGTGACGGCATGCACGTCGAGGTGGTCGACGGGGTGGCCTACCTGGGTCACATGGGTTACAACGAGCTGGGCACCTCGATCATCGACGTCGCCGACCCAACCCGGCCCTCTTTGATCACCCAGATCCCCCGCCCGGAAGGAACGCACACACACAAGACCCAGGTGCGAGACGGCATCCTGCTGGTCAACCACGAGCGGAACCGGTTCGAGTCATCCACGCCGGAGAACTGGAGCGCCGGGTTGGCGATCTTCGATGTCTCCGAGCCCTTCCGCCCGACCCAGATCGGCTTCTACCCGACCCCGGGGGCAGGAGTCCACCGTATGGCCTGGTGGGACGACGACCTGGTCTACGTTTCCGGGAGCGACGAGGGATACGTGGGCCGCTTCCTCCACATCGTCGACATCGCCGACCCGGAGAATCCGACCGAGGCGGGGCGATGGTGGTATCCCGGGCAGCATCGGGCCGGCGGCGAGCTGCCGGACTGGGACGAGCAACCCGACCCTGGCCCGAGCGATGAAGGCCGCCAATATCTCCTCCACCACGCCCTCCCCTATGGAGACAGGGCCTATGCCGGCTACTGGGATGGTGGTTTGGTCATCCTCGACATCGCCGACAAGGCCAACCCCAAGTTCATCAGCCGACTCGAGCTCGGCCCGGAGAGCCGGAACACACACACCGCGCAACGGTTGCCCGGGCGGGACATCGTCGTGGTCACCGACGAGCAGCTCACCCGCTGGATAGGGGTGCAGCGTCATGTCTGGATCGTGGACGTGTCCGACGAGCTTCACCCGGAGGTCGTGTCCCGTCTCCCCGTCCCGCAGGGGGCGCGTCACGCCGACGGGGTGCGTTGGGGCCCCCACAACCTGCACGAGATGAAGCCGGGGACCTTCGTCGATCCCAATCTGATCTTCCTCACCTATTTCGGGGGCGGTCTCCGTGTCTATGACCTGAGCGATCCCTCGACGCCGGTCGAGGTGGCACATCTCGTGCCCGCCGCCCCCAAGGGTCGCGACTCGATTCAGTTCAACGACGTCTTCGTCACCGAAGACGGGCTGATCTACGTCAGCGATCGACATGGGGACGGCCTCTACATCCTGGAGATGAGCCTGTGAATCGATGCGGAGCGAGAAGGGACGGCTAGTGGCCCGCTACATAATGATCAACGCAGTTCGAGGCCTGCTGACCATCTTTGCCGTTTCGGTGCTCGTGTTCTCCCTGGCCCGCCTGACCGGTGATCCCATCGACGTGCTGGCGCCTGTCGACATCAGTCGTGAAGACGAGGCGGCCCTCCGAGAACGATGGGGTCTCAACGGCTCGGTCACCGAGCAGTACGTCGCGTTCGTGTCCAACGCCTCCCAGGGCGACTTCGGGCCCTCGTTCAAATACCCGAGCGAGTCCGCGGTGTCGGTGATCGCCGAGCGACTGCCCGCCTCGATCAGCCTCGGCCTCGTAGCCACCTTCCTCACCCTTGTGATCGGCGTGCCGCTGGGGATCCTGTCCGCGGTCAAGCGTGGAACCTGGCTCGACCGGATCGCCAAAGGGCTCGCCTTGTTCGGCCAATCGGTCCCGGAGTTCTGGCTCGCCATCATGCTGATCTGGTTCGTGGCGGTGCGATGGAACGTGGTGCCCACCTCGGGGATCAGTGGATGGCAGAGCTACATCCTGCCCAGCATCGTCATCTCGGTGTTCGGCATCGCCGCCCTTCTCCGCCTGTTTCGTTCCGCCATGTTGGAGACACTCGGCTCCGAATACGTCAAGCTCGCCCGGCTCAAAGGGCTGTCCGAGTTCAAAGTGGTCTGGAAGCACGCCCTGAAGCCGGCCTCGATTGCCCCGCTCACCTTCTTCGGGGGTATCGCAGTGCGGATGTTGACGGGGGCAACCGTCGTCGAGATCGTGTTCGCCTGGCCCGGGGTCGGCTACCTCGCCTACGAGGCGGCCAATGCCCGCGACTTCCCGGTCGTCCAGGCCCTGGCCCTGTTCACCGCAACCGTGATCATCGTGATGAACCTCCTCATCGACATCACCTATGCCTATGTCGATCCGCGGGTTCGGCTCGGGCAGAAGGCCATCGCCTGATGTCGGTCAGGAACCAGCCGGCTCGGTTCCAGAGCGACACGGATGAGGCCCTGGAGCTCGACTTCGACATCCAGGGCCACCCGGTTCGCCGGCCCTGGTGGAAGATCTGGCGCAAGCGCAACAACCGGATCCCCTGGGTGTCGATCGGCGTGGTCCTCTTCGTCCTGGTGCTCCCCGCCCTCCTCGCCGATCTCATAACCACCCACGATCCGCTGCGCGGCGAGCTGGCCGATCGTCTCGCCCCGCCCTTCTGGATGGAGGGCGGCTCGATGACCTACCCCTTGGGAACCGACAAGCAAGGACGGGATATCCTCACCCGGCTCATCTACGGTGCCCGCATCTCACTGACCGTCTCCAGCATCACCATCCTGATCGGGGCGGTCGTCGGCTCGACGCTCGGCCTGCTCGCCGGATACTTCGGCGGCTGGGTAGACCGCTTCGTCAGCTGGCTGATCGACACCTTCCTCTCCCTCCCTCACGTCTTACTCGCCCTCGTGATCGTGGCCGCCATCGGGCCCTCGTTCGTGACCATCGTGGCCATCATCGCCGTGACGATCTGGGCCAGCTTCGCCCGTCAGGTCAGGGGGGAGACCCTCAGTGTTCGGGAGACCGAATACGTGGCCCGGGCCCATGTGGCCGGGACTTCATCATGGAAGATCCTGCTC
Organism: Acidimicrobiia bacterium; assembly: GCA_048595045.1. Taxonomy (GTDB): domain Bacteria; phylum Actinomycetota; class Acidimicrobiia; order Spongiisociales; family ZC4RG35; genus JARDZU01. Next base: position 11,540 of record JBMDXS010000178.1, on the reverse strand, counting down.
CGACACGTCCTCCCCAACGTGGCCAACACGCTCATCGTGCTCGCCACCCTCCAAGTTGGGGTGGTCATCCTCGAGGAGTCATCGCTCAGCTTCATCGGGGCCGGCATCCCGCGACCCAACCCGAGCTGGGGAGTCATGGTCGCCGACGGTCGCGACCAGATCCTGATCTCCTGGTGGATATCCTTCTTCCCCGGCCTGGCCATCCTGCTCGTCGTCCTCTCGTTGAACCTCCTCGGCGACTGGCTTCGTGACTTCCTCGATCCGAAGATGCGACAGAGAGGCCAGACCTGATGTCCTTGGACCATCCCGTTGGGACCATCAACGACGTGGCGAGAAGCGCTCCGGTGCTCGAGGTCGAGGACCTGCGGACCTATCTCTACACCAGGTGGGGCACCACCAAGGCGGTCGACGGGGTCTCCTTCACTCTCGGATCCGGGGAGACACTGGGCATCGTCGGTGAGTCGGGGAGTGGGAAGAGCATGCTCGCCCTCTCTTTGGTCCGGCTCACCCCGGAGCCGGCCGGCAGGATCGTCGGTGGCCGGGTGATCCTGAATGGGCGGAACCTCCTCGATCTGACCGACAAGCAGATGCGGGCGGTGAGGGGCAAGGAGATCTCGATGATCCTCCAGGACCCACAACAATCGCTCAATCCGGTCTTCTCCATCGGCGACCAGCTAGCCGAGGCGATCAGGGTCCACGAGCGCGACCTGGACGATCGGGCCACCCACGAGCGTTCGATCGACGCCCTGAAGAGCGTCCATGTCCCGGCTCCGGAGCGACGTCTGAAGAACTTCCCTCACCAGATGAGCGGTGGGATGAAGCAGCGGATCGTCGGGGCCATGGCCATGGCCTACCAGCCCCAGGTGCTCGTTGCCGATGAGCCGACCACCGCCCTCGACGTGACCATCCAGGCCCAGTACCTCAGGTTGCTCAAGGACCTGCAGCGGCGGACAGGGGTGGCCATCATCGTGATCACACATGACTTCGGCGTCATCGCCGAGACCTGTGACCGGGTGGCCGTCATGTACGCCGGGCGGTTCGTGGAGGAGGGCCCAGTCGAGGAGATCTTCGATCAGCCCCGTCACCCCTACACCCGGGCACTCCTCGACTCCCGACCCAAGGTGGACGTCAGGTCGACCCGTCTCCAGACGATCGAGGGGCAACCGCCCTCGTTGATCGACCTCCCCACCGGCTGTCGTTTCGCCGCCAGATGCTTCTACTCCATCGACAGATGTGTCGCCGAGTACCCGCCGTGGTTCGAGATCACCGACGCGCACATCGCTGCCTGTTGGAGGAGCGAGGAGGTCCCATGGGCGAGCCGCTGATGGTGGTCGAGGACCTGAGCAAGCACTACCCGGTGTCGGAGGGCCAGTACGGGGGCCGGACGGTCGGTTACGTCAAGGCAGTCGACGGCGTCAGCTTCACCATCGACAAGGGGCAGACCCTGGCCCTCGTCGGCGAGTCGGGATGTGGCAAGACCACCACCGCCCGTCTCGTGCTCCGCTTACGCACGCCGACGGGGGGCACGGTGAGGCTCGAAGACCAGGACGTCCATCAGCTGAGCGGCGCCGCTCTCAAGTGGTTCCGCACCTCCGTTCAGGCCGTGTTCCAGGACCCCTGGGCCTCGCTCAGCCCGAGGATGCGGGTCAGGGACATCGTCGCCGAACCCCTCGTCGCGAACCACCGCGTCACCAAGGCAGAAGTTCGAGAACGCGTCGGGGTGACCCTGGAGAAAGTGGGGATGCAACGCTGGCAAGGCGACCTCTTCCCCCATGAGTTCAGTGGCGGACAGCGCCAGCGAGTAGCCCTGGCCAGCGCGTTGATCACCGAGCCCCGCCTGCTGGTCCTCGATGAGCCGGTCTCGGCGCTCGACGTGTCCGTCCAGGCACAGGTGATGAACCTCCTCAAGGACCTCCAGGCGGAGCTGGGAACCGCATTCCTGCTCATCTCCCACGACCTGGCCACGGTCCGATATGTCGCCGACCGGGTGGCGGTGATGTACATGGGCAACATCGTCGAAACGGGATCGGTGGACCAGATCTTCGAGACGCCGCTTCATCCCTACACCAAGGGGCTTTTCGATGCGGCGCTGCCCACCCACCCGAGGAGTCGCAAGGAGAAGCTGGACATCAAGGGGGAGATGCCGAGCCCGCTCGACCCGCCAACGGGTTGCCGTTTTCGCACCCGCTGCCCCGCTGTCATGACGGTGTGCGAGAACGTTCCCGGGATGATCGAGGTGGCGCCCGGTCATCGGGTCGCCTGTCACCTCTTCTCCCCAGGATGGAGCTAGACCCACCGATGTTATCATTGATATTTCTTACCCTGGCCCAGTCGACGAAATGAGAAGCTGATGCTGGACCGCGACAAGGTGTGGACCGGAGAGATCAACGACGTCGCCAGGGATCCTGCGTTCGACCGTATGGTCGGGATCTACGACACCACTCTCCGTGATGGGGAGCAGACGGTGGGTGTTGCCCTGTCCCCCGAAGCCAAGCTGGAGATCGCCCGGGCACTCGATCGTCTCGGGGTGAATCGGATCGAGGCCGGTTTCCCCCGGGTGTCGGCCGATGACTACCACGCCTTCGAACTGATCCTCGACGCCGCCCTGGATGCCGAGATCTGGGGTTTCTCCAGGGCCGTCCCCGCCGATGTCGACCAGCTGGTCGAGCTCGGTCTGGAGGCTTCCGTCATCGAGGCCCCGATCAGCGACGGGAAGTTGGCCGCTTACGGTATGGATCGCGACCAGGTCACCAACCGGATCCGCTCCGCGGTGGAACATGCCGTGGCCAACGGGATCAAGGTCTGCTTCTTCGGCGTCGACGGGAGCCGGGCAGACCCGGGCTTTCTCCAAGACATCTATCGGGCCGCGGTCGCATCCGGGGCGTCCGAGATCGCCCTCGTCGACACCCTCGGGATCGCCGCCCCCGAGGCGGTGACCGGGCTGGTTCGGATGGCCCGGGATTGGGTCGGCCCCGATGTTCCCATTCACTGGCACGGTCACGACGACTTCGGGTTGGCCACCGCCGGATCGATCGAAGCGGTTCGGGCCGGGGCCGACTGGGTCCAGGGCACCATCAACGGCATGGGCGAAAGGGCGGGCAACACCGACCTGGCCGAGTTCGCCATCGCCGTCGAGGCCATCTACGGGGCCCGCACCTCGCTTCGGCTCGAGCACATCGGCGAGGTGGCAGAGGCGGTGCGCCGACTCTCCGGTTACGACCTCGCCCCCTGGAAGCCAGTGACCGGCCACAACCTCTTCATCAGGGAGAGTGGCGCCGTCGCCGCCCAATTCCACGACCCGGCTGCCATCGAGCCCTACTCCTCCACTCTGGTCGGAGCGCGCCGCGGTCTGGTCCTGGGCAAGAAGAGTGGTCTCGCCAGCATCCAGATCAAGGCCGACGAGCTCGGCCTCGCCGTGTCCGAGGATCAGCAGGCACATCTCCTCGAGCAGGTGAAGGAGCTGGCCATCCGGAATGGCGGTCTCGTCTCCAATGAGGAGTTCACCGCGATGGTCTCCGCGATGGGCACCGCGACGGGAGACAGCCCCTGATTCGGTCGACGGGGCCGGGTGCCAGCCAGCGAGGGAAGGCTCCTCCTATGATCGCTCGGTCGGCGCACGATCTCCTCGGTGGAGGAAGGAGAAGGATCTGATGGCCCTCAAGCCGGGTGACGGTGCCAGGACCCTCGCCGACGTCGCTCTCGCCGAGTTGCGTGAGGCCATTGTGTCGGGCGAGATCCCCCCCGGCACCCCCATCCGGCTCCAGGAGTACGTCGACCGGTTGCAGATGAGCTCGGTCCCCATCCGGGAGGCACTCCGCTTTCTCGAGCAGAAGGGCCTCATCGAGCGGTCGCCCCACCGCGGCGTCTTCGTGACGCCGATGTCGGCCCTGGACCTCGACGACACGTACCGGATCCGGCTCGATCTGGAGAGCAGGGCGGTACGACTCGCCAGCGAGAGAATGACCGACCAGGACCGGACTCGCATCACCGAGATGGTGGACAGGTACGCCAAGGCGTCGCTGGCCGGGGATCCGATCGCCCGAGATCTCCACGGCGACATCCACATGTCGCTCTACGAGCTCTCCGGGTCGAAGTGGCTGCTCCTCCTCCTCCCCATGCTGTGGGACAACAGCGAGCGCTATCGCCGGCTCTCCCTCCCTCTGCGGGGAAGCCCTGAACAACGCATAGAGGAGCATCGCCACATCGTCGAGGCGGTGGCCGCCGGCGACCCCGACCGGGCAGAGCAATTGCTCCGGACCCATCTCTCCAACTCGTTCGAGGCGGCCATTGCCGCCCTTCACGAGCTGGAGGCGTCGGAGACCTTGGCCGAGGAGACCGTCTGATCCAACCGGAGGTGGGTCAGGGCGGGCTCCCCGCGTCGACGGCCCCTCACCCGACATGGCTGCTAAATTTGATCAAATCTCAAATCTTTCACCCGATGAGGAGGTGTCATGAAACTGGTCACATTCGACGACGGTCGGGTGGGTCGGATCGAACAGGGCGAGACCATCGTGGAGCTCGATGTCCCCTCGATGCGGACCTTTTTCGAACAGGGCGGTGACGCAGAGCCCACCGGTCGGGAACTGCAGCTTTCCGAGGTGAAACTGCAGGCTCCCATCATCCCCAAGAAGTTCTTCCACACCGCAGGCAACTATCGGGAGCATCACGAGGAATCGCTCCGGGTCAATTGGTCCCACCCGGTGCTGCCCTGGATCGTGTTCTTCCAGAACATCGACGCCATCATCGGGCCCGACGACCCGATCGTCTATCCCCATCAACTGACCAATGAGCTCGACTATGAGCTCGAGCTGGCGGTGGTTGTGGGCAAGGCCGGCAAGTTCTTCTCCCCGGAGGAGGCCAGTGATTACATCGCCGGCTACCTGGTGTTCAACGACATCACCGCCCGCGACATACAGCGTGAGGAGATGAAGTCGGGTGTCTTCTCGTTGTGCAAGGGCATCGACACCTTCTGCCCAGTAGGTCCCTGGATCGTGAGTCCTGACGAAGTGGGTGACCCCCACACGCTCGACGTGGAGCTTCGTGTGAACGGCGATGTCAGGCAGAAGTCGAACACCGGCAACATGTCGGTCACCATCGAGGAGATCCTCTCCCACTACTCCCCCATGGGCTACTCCCCCGGGGACATCGTCTCCACCGGCACCGTGTCCGGCGTTGCCGGCTTCAGTGAGGATGCCGCTTCCCTCTATCTCCGGCCCGGGGATGTGGTCGAGGCCGAAATCGCCCGGGTCGGAACGTTGCGCAATCCGATCGTCTCCTGGGACGAAGCCCACCCTGCCTGATCGCACCCGGGCTCTACTCCGCGCTCTAGTGACCGGATGACGGGTCGGCGATCCCTGACCGCCCTCCGGCAGAGCCTCCGCAACCAGGAGCAGGTGGTTGCCGTCTCCATTTCGACCATGCTGGTGATGATGGGACAGGGGATCCTCGGTCCCGTCCTCCCCCTGTTCACCGTCGAGCTTGGGTTCGGTGCCGCCGCCGCAGGGGCCGCGGTGGGCGCCTTCGCTCTTGCTCGGCTTCTCTTCAACGTGCCGCTCGGCGCCCTATCAGACACCCGGGGACGCCGGCTGCTGATCGTGGTCGGCCCGGCGGTGGTGGCGGTGGGGATGATCGGGTCCGGCCTGGCCACCGGGCTGCTCTCGCTGATCGTGTGGCGGTTCATCGCCGGGTTGGGCTCCTCGATGTACATGACCGGTTCGCTGGCCTATGTGGTCGACATCGCCACGCCGGGGAATCGGACCCGCTTGCTGGCGGTGAATCAGGCGGCGCTGCTCCTCGGTGTGGCCATCGGACCCTGGCTCGGTGGTTTCGTAGGAGCCAGATTCGGTCTTCGCGCCCCATTTTTCGTGGTCGCCGCCGCCGCCTTGGCCGCCGCCGTCTACGCCTACCTTCGCATGCCCGAGACGCTGCCCGAGCGTCAGACCCACTCCGACGCTCAACCGAACACGGCCAAGACGGAGCACGGAATGCGGTCGTTGCTGACGGTCCCGTTCATCGCCATCGCCTTCGTCAGCTTCGCCCAGTTCCTGACCAGGGGCACCTCCCCTCAGGCCCTCATCCCTCTGGCTGGGGCGGAGACTTTCTCCATGGATGTCGACACCATCGGGCTGCTTCTCGGCGCCATGGCCCTGATGAGCCTGCTCCTATTGCCCGCCGCCTCGACGGTGGCAGATCGATGGGGACGCGCCCGGGTGATCGTCCCCAGCCTCTGGATCGTCGCCGCCAGCCTCGCCGTCATCGGTTCGGCCACGACCGCGGCGGTGTTCGTGGTCGGATCCCTCATTTTTGGGTTTGGCAATGCGGTGAGTGGGCCGGCCCCGGCCGCCTACGCGGCCGACGTCAGCTCGGCCCGGTCGCGTGGGCTTGCGATGGGCGCCTTCCGCACCGCAGGCGATCTGGGACTCCTCATCGGGCCACCAGTGCTAGGGGCCGTGGCGGATTCCAGCGGGTACCACTGGGCCTTCTGGGTCAACTCGGGGATCGTCGCCGCCGCAGCGGTCGTCCTCGGACTTGCCACGAGGAGCAACTCGCGTCACACAACCGGCTGAAGATCGCCGCGTCGACCTCAGGTGTCGATTGGCGGCAACGGCCTGGTGGTCGGCCCGTTGAGGACGGCGCCGTCGTACTGGTATCGAGAACCATGACAGGGGCAGTCCCAGGTCCGTGCCCTGCTGTTCCAGTCGACGACGCATCCCATGTGCTGACAACGGGCCGAGAGGAGATAGGAAGTGCCATCGTCGTGGAGATAGGCCGCCACCGTCTCCCCTTCGAGATCGACCACCGCGCCCTCTCCGGGACGCAAGTCGAAAAACGAGCGGCTCACCGTCTTGGCGACGAGGACATCGGACGATGCCTCATGAGCCGCCTGGTCGGGCACCACCTTCCGGAAGAGACGTTTGGAGCCGGTCATGCCCTTGTTGCCCACAACCAAGAGGTCGTAGTCGCCGGCGACACGCGTGACCTGAGAGCTTGGGTTGCCCTTCAGGACAATGCGCTCGATTCCGTCCCCGCCGAGCCGGGAAGCGGCGTCACGGAGCACGATGTCACCGATCAGCTCGTCGCCGACGTAGATCAGAGACACCTGCGCGCCAAGACCCTGGGCCAGGGCATTGCCGCGACGGGCGGCCTGGTGCGCGGTGAGAGAGCCATCGGTGGCAATGAGCACCCTGGCGTAGGGGAACCGATGGGACTCGGGGTCGGCAGTGCGCACGATCAGGATGTCGATCGGTGAGTTGTGGGCCACCTCGGCGGGGATGCCTCCGAATTCGATGCGACCTGCCGGGCCGATCCCGCGATCCCCGACGACGAGCAGGTCGGCGCGAAGCTCGGCAGCCGTGTCCATGATCGTGGTGGGGACGTCCCCACTCCGCTGCTCGGTACGGGCCTCGACTCCGACCTGCCGTGCCCGTTCCGCCGCCTCGGCGAGGACGTCGGCATCGCCGACGTAGAGCAGGATGAGCTCCGCATCGAGCTGTTTGGCGAGCCGGGCGGCGGTGTCCTCGGCCAGGGCCGACGTCGCCGACCCGTCCGTACCGACCAGGATCCTCCGGTAGGCGCTCAAAACGGCTTCAGGACCATCAAATAGACGATTAGCAATACCGCGGCGAACCCGGTGCCTGCGGTGAAGGCAGGGTTGCCTGCGCTGAGCACCCGAGCAAAATCGTCACCGGAGACCGCGGTCCCGGTCTCCATCAGCTCGAGCACCATGCGGATCCTCCGGAAGTGGCGCCGGGCCATCGGGAACATCAAGATCCCGACCCCGATGAGAAGGCCGATGGACAGCCAGATCCATCCCTGGTCGAACCATTCGCCCACCACGCCGGCGCCGATGCCTCCAGCCAACAGCACCAGTGTCGAGACATAGAAGGCGGTGACGGTGGCCGCGCTGAGCTGGAGGATCCCGGCCACCTGCTGTGGCTCGCGGAACCGCCTCAACATGACTGTCGCCGCCATCGACGTGCCATGAGCGGCGACGAATCCGACCACACCGGCGAGATGGATGAACTTCCACCAGCCGTAACTCATCGTGACGAGGCTAGGCGGATCCGGGGTGGACGCGAGACCAGAACAGCCCGATGCTCACATTCCCAGATCGTCCAAACGGGTCTGGGAAACCATCCTGGCGGCCTCGATCTGACATCTCGTCGACTTGACCGCATCGAGGAACGCCCCTCTTTCCAGGAAGAGCAGATCCAGCTCGCTGACGGCCTCGACCGTCGCGGTGCGCGGGATGTCCCGCAGCAGCGCGATCTCCCCGAAGAAGTCACCGGTGCCCAATGAGGCGACATCGTGGCCGTCACGCACCACACGGGCCGTCCCCCGCTCCACCAGATAGAACCGATTCCCCGGCTCTCCCTGCACACAGACGGCAGTGCCCGGGCCGACCGACTCCTGGTCCAGAGTCCTGGCGAGGCGCTCGAGCTCGGCAGGGCCGAGGGCGACGAACATCGGAGCCGACCTCAGGAGATGGAGGTGCTCGATCGGGACGATCACCCCGACGTCGGCCTCCTGAAGAGCGCGGCGGTTGACCAGCAGCACGACGATGACGAGGAGCGAGCCGACGACGAGTGCCCACCCGACGCCGACCTGACCGATGAGCACGGCTCCTGCCGCCGAACCGAGCCCCTCGGCGGCCATCGATGTTCCCTCGAGGACCCCAAACGCGCGAGAGAGGCCGCCGAGGGGGATCACCCTCTGCAGCATGATCCGGCTGGAGACATCGACGAAGGTCCACCCGACGCCCGTAGCGGCCAGAGCCAGGAGGGCGATCGCCTGTGATCCGACGACGGGGATGATCGCCACCGACACGGCAACGAGCACCAGGCCGCGTCGCATCGACGGTGCGAGATGCCGCCTTCCGATCAGAACGACCGCGAGTAGAGAGCCCGCCGCCGCACCGACACCCACTACCGCGTTCAGCCATGCAGTGCCGGCGTCATCCGAGCCGAAGACCTCGAAGGCGAGGACGACGATCGCGACGTCGAGCACTCCGGCGAGGAAGATAACGCTGGTCAGCAAGACGAGGATCACCCTGGGTCTGGTCTCTCGGAAGGGGACGAGTCCTTCGAGCGTCATCCGGATCGCATTGACGTTTGTGTGCCTGTCGGCCGCCGTCCTGGTCTGCACCCGCCAGACCAGGAACGCACCCGCCAGGAGGAGAACCGTTGTGATGACGAAGACGACCGCGGTACCCCAGACTGCCGCGATGAGCCCGGCGAGGAGTGGACCGGCGATCAGGCCCAGGTTCTCGATGGTCCCGCCCGCCACATAGCCTGCGGTGAGCTGTTCCGTGCTCCGAGCGAGGGCCGGGAGCAGCGACTCGTGAAACGGCCGCACCAGTGTCAGGACCGTGGCATTGAGGGCCGCAAGCAGATAGATCACCCCCACCGGCCACTCCACATACAGGGCGATCGCCACCGAGGCCGAGGAGGCCGCAAAGACCAAGTACGCCACGGTGAGCATGACCTCGCGGCGGAATCGGTCGCCGAGGGTGGCGCCGATCGGGGCGAAGATCGCCGCAGGGGCGAGCTGGAGGAAGGCGACCAGACCCAGGGCCGGCGATCCTCCCACCTCGTAGGCATAGATCAGGATGGCGATGAAGTTCGCCATCTCTGCGATGGTGAAGCCGAGATAGGCGGCCAGCACCTTCCTCATGTCCGCGACACGAAGTGCCTCTATGAGATGACGAAAGGCGGCAACCATCTCGGCGCGGACGCCGCCGAGACGCTCCTTCAGACCAACCGTCCGCACCCAGGGAAGCTACAGCGCCGTCGAGTCCCCGGAGGAGTGCCTGCCGGTCTCCACGACCACTTTGCCCAGGGCACGTCCCTCACCCACGTGGGCCAGCGCCTGGGGCACCTCATCGAGCGCATAGGTGCGATCGATCGGGATCCTCACCTCACCCGACACGCAGAGATCGGCAACGGGCCGAAAGTTGGCCGGACCGGGTCTTACCGCCAGCATCCCCATCCGGCGACCGGTGAGTCGGCCGACGATCACTCCGATGGTCAAGACGCGCAGCAGCGCGGGCACCGAGCCCCCGACGCAGCGGTACCGACCACCCGGAGCCAGCGCTCTCCGATAGGCGAAGACGGAACGGTGAGCGACCATGTCCAACACCAGGTCGAATGGCTCGAGCCTGGTGAAGTCTCGGGTCAGGTAATCGACAACTTCGTCGGCGCCCATCGAGCGCATCAGATCCAGCTTTCCGGCGTTGTCGACACCGGTGACATGCGCCCCGGCCCTCTTGGCGAGTTGGATGGCTAAGGAGCCCGACCCACCGCCCCCGCCGTTGATCAGCACCCGCTGCCCCGATCTCACGGTGGCGGTCCCCTGAAGTGCGATGGGGCCCGGCTGGGGGATCGTCGATGCCTGGGCGAAGGTCAGAGCCTCCGGTTTGTGGGCCAACGACGCTTCGGGAGACAGGGCGTAATCGGCGAAGCCACCCATGGGGATCTCGCCGTATACCTCGTCGCCTGTTTGGAACGTGGTGACACCGGGACCGACGGCCTCGACCCTCCCGGCCACATCGGATCCGAGTATTCGGCGACGCGGCCTGGTCAGCCCAGTGAGCCGGGCGTAGAACGGCGTCCCACGCAGACACTCCCAGTCGGACAGGTTGACCGATGTCGCCACCACCGCAACGAGCACCTCCCCCGCACTCGGCGACGGCACTGGCACCTCCTCCACCCGAAGCACCTCGGGTGGCCCGTATCGGTCGTAAACGACTGCCCTCACCCCGTCATGAAAGCGGGTCTTGGATCGTCTTGGTTTTCCCGGCTCAACTCGCGGGTATGACATGGGCTCGACATCAAGGAGGTCGAAGATGGGCGGAGTCACCCATTCGGTGGATGTGGCGGTCGACACTCGCACCGCGTACAACCAGTGGACACAGTTCGAGGAGTTCCCGCGTTTCATGGAAGGCGTGGAGTCGGTCCAGCAGTTGGACGACCGCCATCTCAAGTGGAAGGTGGATATCGCCGGGATCGACCGTGAATTCGAGGCGGAGATAACGGAACAATCCCCCGATCAGCGGATCGCGTGGCGATCGAGGACCGGTGTCGACCAGGGGGGCGTGGTCACGTTTCACCCTTTGGACGACGAGCACACTCGGGTGACGTTGCAGATGGACATGGAGCCCGAAGGGATTGCCGAGCAGATTGGTGACAAGCTGAAGATCGTCTCCGCCCGGGCCAAGGGCGACCTGGAGCGCTTCAAGGACTTCATCGAAGAGCGCGGCTCCGAGACCGGGGGCTGGCGTGGGGAGATCGATAGGGATACCTGACGGTAAGGTCGCTTGTCTCTGACGCTCAGGAGGACCTCTTGACGATGGTGACGGACCCGGTTTGCGGGATGAAGATCGATACCGAGGATGCTGCGGCCACTGCCGAGTACGAGGGGAAGACCTATTACTTCTGTTCCCAGGTCTGTCACGACGTCTTCATGACCGATCCTGTGGCTTACGCCGACTGAGAGGGTGGTCGGATGACCGACCGCCTCAGCCGAGAAGAGCTCGCCGAAAG
>JBMDXS010000177.1:0-5371 GCA_048595045.1 Acidimicrobiia bacterium | reverse complement strand
GCGACTCCGATGGTGGACGCCCGTCTCCCCGATGGTTCTCGTGTCAACGCCGTGATCCACCCGCTGGCGATCGGCGGGCCATTCCTCACCATCCGAAAGTTCTCGGTGGATCCCTATCAGGAAGCGGACCTGATCAACTTCGGCACGATCACCCAACGCGTGGCCGACTTCGCCAGGGCATGTGTCCGGGGCCGGCTCAACGTCCTGATCTCCGGGGGCACCGGCTCCGGTAAGACCACCACCCTCAACGTGATGTCCTCATACATCCCCGGGGACGAGCGAATCGTGACCGTGGAGGACGCCGCCGAGCTGCAGCTCCATCAGGAGCACGTCCTGACGCTGGAGTCACGGCCGGCCAACATCGAGGGCAAGGGCGCCGTCACCATCCGTGACCTGGTCAGGAACACACTGCGTATGCGCCCGGACCGGATCGTCGTCGGTGAGGTTCGAGGCGCCGAGGCCCTCGACATGCTCCAGGCCATGAACACCGGTCATGACGGCTCCCTGACCACTGTTCACTCGAACAGCCCGAGAGACACCCTGTCCCGTATCGAGACCATGGTCCTGATGGCCGGCTTCGATCTCCCCGTGCGGGCCATCCGGGAGCAGATCGCAGCTGCGGTCGACCTGATCATCCACGTGTCCCGTCTCAAGGACGGCACCCGCCGGGTGACTCATGTCACCGAGGTCGAAGGCATGGAAGGGGAGATCATCACCCTCCAGGACATCTTCCTCTTCGACTACGGAATGGGTGTCGACGAGGACGGTGTCTACAAAGGCCGCTTGAAGGCGACCGGGATCCGGCCGACCTTCTCCCAAGATCTCGAGAACCAGGGCATCCGGCTCCCCGCCGACCTGTTCGATCCCGAGCCGTTCGCAAGGGGCCGATGAGCTTGAGACGTCTCTCTGCCCTGGTCGGCGCCCTCGTGCTCGGGGTGAGCACCGCCGCAATCGCGCAGACCGCTGCTCCCGAGATCGAGATCGTCGATATCAACGGCTCGCGCTATGCCGAAGGCGGGCAGACCCAAATGGTGGTCGAGTTCCGGAACCTCCCCGAGGCCCCGGACCCGGCCCAGCTGGCGGTCACGGTCGACGGCCAACCGGTTTCGGACCTGGAGGTGGCCCCGCTCGGCGAGTCCAGCGTCCCGGTGGGTGTGGTTCTGGTGATCGACACCTCAGGATCGATGCTCGGGGCGCCGATGGATTCGGCCAAGGCGGCTGCCAACAGCTTCATCGACCAGAAGCGCCCCGAGGACTCGATTGCGATAGTCAGCTTCGCCGACACCGCAGTGGTCCAGACCGGGTTCAGCACCGATGCCGAGGTGCTGCATGAGCGGGTCAATGCACTCGTCGCCGATGGCGAGACAGCCCTCAACGACGGTGTGATCCTCGGCATGTCGCTGTTCGAGGGCGTTCCCCCGACCCAGCTCAACAACATGATCGTTCTCAGCGACGGAGAGGACACCGCGTCTGCCGCCACGGCGGACGCCGCCATCGCCGCGATCGAGGCCGGAGATGCCCGTGTGTTCGGAGTGGCCCTGGAGTCACCCGACTTCAACCCCGAGGCGGTATCGGCGTTCGCCACAGCGGGTGGCGGGCTGTTCCTGTCGACTCCCGATCCGGCACAGCTCTCCGGGCTCTACGGCCAGATCAGCCGTGAGATCAGCAACACCCTCGTAGCCCGATTCGTCTCCCCGGTGGCCGCCCCCGGTGAAGCCGAGTTCGCTGCCGCCTACCCCGGTGGCCTGACCTCGACGGTCGCCTTCCCGGTCAGCGGGTATGCGACTACCACCACGATCGCGCCGACAACGACAACTGTCCCGGTCCCTGTGACGGGAAGCGTCGTCGAGAGCAGCTCCCCCCTCAGCATCACCAACCTGGCCCTGATCGGTGCGGCAGGGATCGGTCTGACCGCCTTCCTCTTCATCATCATCCTCTTCGGCCGTGAAGAGGAGCAGGGAGGGGGTCGCTTCGCCAAGCGGCTCCAGGCCTATGGGCGGCGGTCCAGAACCGGCGAGGAGGAGAAGAAGCCGCTTCTGCAGAGAATCCCGCTGATCAACCGGTTCAGCCAGGCCGCCGAGGAAGAGGTGCGCCGGCGCGGCATGCTGTCCGGGGTGAATGCGGCCCTGGAGCAGGCCAACGTCCCAATGTCCCCCGGAGAGGCGATCCTGGCCATGATCGGGCTCGCCGCGGTGGGTGGTGTGTTCGTCGCAATCTTCAACTCGCCGTTGTGGGGTCTGGTCACCTTCGGAATCATGCTCCTCGGGTTCACGATCCTGGTCAGGTGGGCCGGCAACCGGGAGCGGAAGAGGTTCGAGAAGCAGTTGCCCGACACGCTCACCCTGCTGTCGACCTCCCTCCGGGCCGGCTACTCCTTGCTCCAGGCGATCGAAGCGGTGGCTACCGAAGCGCCGGATCCGACAGCCCGGGAGTTCTCCCGAGCCGTCGTCGAGTCCCGACTCGGTCGCTCGGTCCCCGAGGCCCTGCAGGGAATCGTGGACCGCACGAGCTCGAAGGACTTCGAGTGGGCAACGATGGCAATCGAGATCCAGCGTGAAGTCGGGGGCAACCTGGCCGAGGTGCTACAGACGGTGGCCGACACCATGCTGGCCCGCAACCGTCTGAAGGGCGAGATCAGGGCTCTCACTGCCGAGGGCCGTATCTCGGCCATCGTGCTCGGCTCCCTGCCGTTCGCCCTGGGCGCATTCCTCTGGTTCAACAACCGCGACTACCTGCAGCCGTTGCTCGACGCGACGATGGGGCGGATCGCACTGGTTGCCGGCGGCATTCTCATGCTCGGCGGCATCTTCTGGCTCAGAAAGATCGTGGACATAGAAGTATGAACATCACTGCACTCGACGGTCAGATGCTCGCCGTTATATCGGTGTCAGCCCTGGTCTTCTTCGTCATCGTCTGGATCGGGCTCGGGGTGAGCAGGGCCCGTGAGGACATGAACAACCGCCTCGCCGTGTACGGCCGTGCTAGTGCCGGTTCGGTGCGCGACGAGGAGTTGTCCAAGCCCCTGGCACAACGGACGATCGGCCCCGTGGTGCTCAAGCTCTCCGGTTTCCTGCGTCGGTTCACCCCGGTGGGTTACCTGGAGAAGAAACAGCATCAACTCGTCCTGGCGGGCAACCCCGGCAACCTCGACGCCCCATCGTTCATCGTCATCAAGCTGCTGACCACAGTGGCCGGTCTGTTCGCTGCTTTCTTCCTGTCCGACTTTGGCGCCGACAGCATGCAGCGGATCTTCCTGTTCGGCATGCCGATCGTGCTGGGCTTCTTCGGACCGGACGCTTGGCTGCAAAGAAAGATCGACGATCGACGTCAGACGATGCTGCGAGCCCTGCCGGACGTGCTCGACTTGCTCGTGATCTCGGTGGAGGCCGGGCTCGGTTTCGATGCGGCACTATCCCGTGTGGTCGCCACGGTCCCTGGGCCGCTTTCGGAGGAGTTCTTCCGGATGCTTCAGGAAACCCGGGTGGGTGTCAGCCGTCGTGATGCCATGAGGCATCTGATGGATCGCACCGACCTCGAGGAGTTGCGCTCCTTCATCCTGGCCATGATCCAGGCCGAGGCCTTCGGTGTCACCATCGCACGGGTCCTGCGGGTCCAAGCCGACGAGATGCGGGTCAAGCGGCGCCAGCGGGCCCAGGAGAAGGCATTCGCCGCGCCGGTGAAGCTGGTCTTCCCACTGGTGTTCTGCATCTTTCCTGCCCTGTTCATCGTGTTGCTCGGGCCGGCTGCCATCTCCATCGGCGAAGCCTTCGTCGATTGACGTCCGGGACGGCGCTCGAGCCGTCTCAGCGGCGATCCTCGGTCGGGCGCTTCTCGCTGGCGCACCTGATCCTCGCGGTTCCCTGGATCGCGCTGGTCATCGATGCGTGGGCGCCGCTGCGGGACAATTCGTTTCTGTGGCACATACGAGCCGGTGCGCTCCAGACAAGCGCCGGTGAGGTGCTGACCGCCGACCCTTTTTCATTCACGATGCTGGGAGAGAGATGGCTGACTCAGAGTTGGCTGGCCGAGCTTCTCTATGCCTGGGGGGAGGCGAACTGGGGTCTCGGCTTCGTACCACCGATGTTGCTTCTCCTCAGTTCGATCACCTTCCTCGGAATCGGACTGGTGGCCTACCGCCAATCCCACAGCGTTTCGGCGACCGTCGTCGTCATGCTGCTCACGACGCTGATCACTCTCACTTTTCTGGTCCCCCGACCGGTGATCTTCTCGTTCGCGCTGTTCGTGCTCGTTGTGGCGGCGTGGGATCGGCCGACGACGAGGTGGACGTTGCCCTTCCTGTTCTGGATCTGGGCGTCGATGCACGGCAGTTTCGTGATCGGGCTGGCATACGTCGGTCTCACCATCATCGCCGAGGGGGAGTGGAGAGCCGTGCCCACCGCCATCGTGGCCGGGCTCACCACTCTATTGACCGCACATGGCTTGGGTGTTCTCGAGATCCTCTATGACTTCTCACGCGCCGGTGATGCGCTGTCCTTGCTCTCGGAGTGGCGACGACCCGAGCTGATCTCCATCGCTCTGACCCCCTTCATCCTCGGGGTCGCCCTGACGGTCATGGGAGCCGCGAGGGGACTGATCAAACCCAGGGATCTGTTCATCCTCGTGCCGTTTCTGATCCTTGCCCTCAGCTCGACTCGCGCCATCGCCCCGGCTTGGATCGGACTCACGCCCATGGTCAGCCGTGCGCTCGACGGGCTGAGCTTCGGAGAGACCCGGCGATTCTCACTGCCTGCGTTCACGGTGTTCGCCGGGGTCGTCGTGGTCATGCCCTTTCTCGTGGCATCGGATGGGACCATCGACAACGAGCGGTTCCCAGTCGCAGCAGCGAGGGAGTTGGACGATCTCCCAACGTTCCACGACGACAGGGCCGGGGGGTACTTGATCTGGGCGCAGGGACCTGAACGCCTCGTGTATATCGACGACCGCGCCGAGGTGTACGGGGAAAGGATGGCCGAGTTCGTCGCGGTGCGGGACCTGGAGGTGGCGTGGGAGCCGGTGTTCGAGCGAGACGGCATCGAGCAGGTGTTGCTCCGGGGCGACGAGGAATTGGTAGGCGAGCTGGATTCCGGTGGATGGTCGAAGACCTATCAGGACCAGTTCTACGTCGTGATGAGGCCAGGAGGGTCTTAGTCGAGCCCGGACCCGATCTCACTGAAGACTTCGGAGACCTGATTACCAGCCAGCCTTATGGCGAGCAGAGCGATTATGGCGATAAGAACGATGAGAAGGGCGTATTCGACCATCGAAGCACCCTTCTCCTCCTTGATCCCGCCCATTGTCCCGTACCAGAGCCTTGACACGATTCCTCCCAGAATGGCCGATCGGGTGCCGGCTCCTGCCGAAAGTACGGGTG
>JBMDXS010000176.1:0-5286 GCA_048595045.1 Acidimicrobiia bacterium | reverse complement strand
CAATGCCGATCTCCCCCTGGCCTGGACCCCCACACTCGAGATGACTACTCAGGTAAGGGCAGTGCCGGCCGAAGGCTGGCTCCGCTGTCGATTCTCCACGAGGTTCGTGAGCGGCGGGCTGCTCGAGGAGGACGGTGAGATATGGGACGCGAGCGGGCGTCTCGTGGCCCTCTCCCGTCAGCTAGCCCTCGTCCCACGCTGAGACCACCTCCAGCTCCTCGAGCAAAGCCGTCTTGCGTGGCCCATCGAGGAAGGAAGACTCGATCGAGTTCCGGGCCAGCGTGATGACGGTCTCCTCGCCCAGCCCCAGGGCGCTTTGTGCCTTCCGGTAGTTGTCGCCGATGTAGCCGCCGAAATAGGCGGGGTCATCCGAGTTGATGGACACCAGGAGACCGGCGTCGATCATGGCGGGCAGCGGGTGAAGCGACATGTCCTCGACCACGCGGAGTGCGACATTGGACAGGGGGCAGACCGTCAGGGGGATCCGCTCGCGTCGCAACCGGTCGACCAGCTCGGCGTCCTCGAGACTCCTCACTCCGTGATCGATTCGCTCAGCACCTAGCGCGTCGAGGGCGGATTTCACGTACTCGGGCGGTCCCTCCTCGCCGGCATGCGCCACTGCACGCAACCCGAGCTCCCGAGACCGGGCGTAGGCGTCCTCGAACAGTTCCGGGGGACGACCCCTCTCCGACGAGTCGATCCCGACCCCTATGACACCATCGAGAAAGGGCTCCGCCTCGATGATCGTCGCCACCGCCGCTTCACCTGAGAGGTGGCGGAGAAAGCACAAGATCAGGTCGGCGGTTATCCCGAATCTGCGTCGGGCATCGGAGATCGCATCGCGAAAGCCCCTCATGAATATCTCGAAGCCGATGCCCCGGCCGGTGTGGCTCTGCGGGTCGAAGAAGATCTCGGCGTGCCGCACCCCGTCACCGGCGGCGTTCTCGAGATACGCGGCCATGAGGTCGTAGAAGTCGTCCGGTGTAATGAGGACCGCAGCCCCCTTGTAGTAGATGTCGAGGAACGACTGCAGATTCCTGAACCGATATGCGGCCCGTACCTCCTCCACGTCGGCGTAGGGGAGGTCGACCCCATTCCTGGCGGCGAGGCTGAACATCATCTCCGGTTCGAGGGTGCCCTCGATGTGGACATGGAGCTCCGCCTTGGGCAGACGCCCGGCCAGATCGCTCACTCCTGGCCAGGTCACGGCAGTGCGATGTCCTGGGGACGGACCGGGACTCTCTCGATCTCCCGGCCGGAGGCGTCTCGGATGGCAGCGGCGATGGCGGCGGT
This sequence comes from Acidimicrobiia bacterium, assembly GCA_048595045.1. Taxonomy (GTDB): domain Bacteria; phylum Actinomycetota; class Acidimicrobiia; order Spongiisociales; family ZC4RG35; genus JARDZU01. Next base: position 3,993 of record JBMDXS010000176.1, on the reverse strand, counting down.
GGACGAGATGGTGGGCGGCTCGCCCACTCCCTTTGCCCCGTAAGGGCCCCATGAGCCCTCTTGCTCGATGAGCAGGGCTTCGACATCGGGGGCATCCAGGATGGTGGGCAGCAGGTAGTCGGTGAACGTCGGGTTGAGGATGACACCTTCTCCCATGACCAGCTCCTCCATGACAGCCAGCCCCACACCCTGAAGGATGCCACCTTCGATCTGGCCCCGCACCGACTGCGGGTTGAGGGCAAGCCCGACGTCCTGGGCGGTGTCGACCCGGACCACCTTGACCAAACCGAGCTCGACATCCACGTCGACCACAGCCCTGTGCCCCGCAACTGCGAAATCGGCGTGCGCCACGCCCTGACCGTTCTCGTCGGTCATGGTGGTCGGCGGGTGCCTGAAAGTGACCGTCTCCGCCCAATCCCCGGCAGAAAGAGCAGCCCATGGCGTGAGCAGAGTGTCACCGCGCCAGACCCCTTCATCGTCGATGACGTCGCCATCGAAATGCTCAAGGATCCGCTCCCGGAGGCGTTGCGCCGCCTCGAGGGTGGCCCCTCCCGAGATCTGAGTCTGACGGGACGCCGAGGTCGAGCCCGCCGAATCGATCTTCGATGTGTCGACATGAGCCACCTCGACCTGGCTGATGCCGAGGGCACTGCGGGCGATCTGGGCCAGGACGGTTACCAGGCCTTGCCCGACCTCGATCGCGGCGGTCTCGACCAGGGCGCCGCTGTCGGTGATCCTGACCCGGGCCTGGGCGTAGTCGTCAGCGCCCTCGGAGAAGCCGAGGTTCTTGATCCCGAGGGCGTAGCCCAGCCCCCTGGTCACATGCCGCGCCTCGGTAGTCAGACCCGAACCCCCCGGAAGCTCGCTGGGGTGATCGCCCGGGCCGGCCTCTGGCATCGGCATGGCCTGCAGGCTCTCGATCACTTCCATGGTGGGAAGGGGGGTCTGGACCACCTGACCGGTGGTAGGCATCGGGTCACCGGTCTCCAAAGCGTTGATCTTCCGCACAGCGAGCGGGTCCATACCCAGGGCGTGGGCGAGGCGGTCCATCTGCGACTCGTAGCCAAAGCACACCTGTACCGCACCGAAACCCCTCATCGCCCCGCAGGGCGGGTTGTTGGTACGAACCCCTACCCCGTCGACGGCCACGGAATCACACTTGTACGGGCCGACCGCGAAGTAACACGCATTGGCCAGGACGGCGGAGGTGGTGGATGCATAGGCCCCACCGTCGAGGAGGACTCTCGCCTCGACCCTGACCAGACGGCCGTCCCGATCGGCCTCGTGGCGATAGCGGAGCCAAGCCGGGTGCCGGTGCACATGCCCGGTGAACGACTCTGATCGCCGGTAGACCATCTTCACCGGCCGGCCGGTGTGAAGAGCGAGCAGACATAGATGGATGTGGAGGTTCACGTCCTCCCTGGCGCCAAAGGCGCCGCCGATGCCGGTCGGATGGGACCGGACCTGGTCGGGGCGAAGACCGAGGCTGGCCACGACCTGCTCCTGGTCGACGTGGACGTACTGACTGGTGGCATAGAGATCGACCCCGCCCTGACCATCGGGAATGGCCAGGCCCGCCTCGGTGCCGAGAGGTGCCTGATCCTGCATCCCGACCTCGTATTCACCCTCGATGACGATCGCGCCGCGCACTCCCTGGTCCCCGCGACGAATGTTCATCCGTCGGAATACCTCGTCCCGCCGGTCGGCCTCATCGGGGTCGGTCAGCGCATCGAGCGGCTCGTACCGCACCTCGACGGCGGCGGCGGCGCGCCGTGCCGTTTCGGCGTCCTCGGCGGCGACCACAACCAGCGGCTCGCCCCAAAACCGGGCTTCCCCGCCCGCCAGCACAGGCTGATCGGGATGCTCGAGCCCAAAGGTCGCCCGCCCGGGGACATCATCAGCGGTCAGACAGGCATGAACCCCACCCATGGCCAGGGCGGGGGCGAGGTCGATGGAGGCGATTCGGGCTCGGGCGTGCGGGCTGCGGACCGTCGCTGCCCAGAGCATTCCCTCGGCACCGAGGTCCTGTGCGTATTCGAAAGTGCCCTGGAGCTTCTGGATCCCATCCGGCCTTGGCGGCGAGGTCCCGACCACCCCCTGTGGAGTGCTCACCTTCCTCCCGGTCCGGGTGCTCATCGGTCAGCCACGATCTCGGTGCCTTCGAGGGCCCGCACTATCGCGCCATATCCTGTGCAGCGGCATATGTTGCCGGCCAGAGCCTCTTTGATCTCGGTGGCGGTCGGCTGCGGGTTGACCGCGAAGAGATCGGCCGCGGCGACGACGATCCCCGGGGTGCAGAAGCCACATTGGACGGCACCGGCCCGATGCATCGCCTCCTGGACAGGATGAAGCGAGCCGGCTTCAGAGATCCCTTCGATGGTGGTCACCGTGGAGCCATGGGCATCGGCGGCCAGCACCAGACAGGAACAGACCAGTTCTCCGTCGAGGATCACAGAGCAGGAACCGCACTCCCCCTGCTCACACGCGCTCTTGGAGCCGGGGAGGCCGAGCTCGTCGCGAAGCAGGTCGAGGAGATTGCCCGGGTGGACGACCCTGGCTGTCACCGGGTCGCCATTGACCGTGAGCTCGACGATCACCTCAGGCACCGCTCCAGGAGACGACGAGCCAGGACCCCGGCCCCATGCCGCCGGTACTCCTCGGTGGACCTGTGGTCGGTGATGGGACGGACTTCCTCGGAGACGAGACGCTGGAATTCGGAAAGGTCGGCCTCCGTCGGCTTGGCCATCGAGGAGATCATCGTCTCGGCGCGCGGGGCGCGAATGGGCGTGGGGGCCACCGAGCCCAGACCGACGGTGGTGCGTCTGTCATCGGATCTGGTGACCACTGCACAGACGGTTGCGATCACCATGGCGTTGCGTATCCCGATTTTCCCGAAGGCCTGGCGCTCGGGCAGCTCCTCGGGGAGCTCGACTGCGGTGATCAGCTCGTCGGGTGCACGTGCGGTCTCCTTCACCCCGACGAAGAACTCGTCCCATGTCACGAGCCGGCTCCCAACGGCCGAGGTGAGCTCGATGGAGGCGTCGACGGCGGCCAGGAAAGGGTGGCCGTCGCCTGCCGGGCTGGCCGTGCCCAGATTTCCGCCGATCGTCCCAGCGTTCCGAATCTGGGGAGACCCGACTGTGCGGGCGGCCTGGGCAAGGGCCGTCGGCCCTTGCCTCTCGATCCGCCGCCAGGTGACACCGGCCCCGATTCGGGGACCGGCCCATTCCTTGAGCGGCTCGAGTCTGCGCAGGCCAACCACCTTCTCGGGTCTGATGTGCCCGAAATTGACCACAACCATGAGGTCGGTCCCCCCCGCCAGCGGGACCGCCCCGTCGCTCAACCCGGCGAGCGCCTCTTCGATCGAACTCGGGTGAACGATCTCCACTGGCCGGTGAAGTTAGTGGAGCCATCGCTGTCGGGGCCACACCTCGGCAATTCGACCCACAAGACCGGTATCTGATCGCATCTGTGGACGCGTCTCGATGGCGGACGGCCATGCCACTCCTTTCTTGGGGCCGCGGGACCCCATCCCCTTCACACGAGTCTCGCGGCGAGACGGTTGTGCTCCAGGACCAGATCCGCCAGGTCCAGACCGGGCAGCCGGCGATCCTCGACCACCCGCCGCCCGGCCACCCAGGAGTGGTCGACGGTGACCGGAGCACACATGACCACGGCAGCCACCGGGTCGTGCCTCGCCCCGGCGAACTCGACCCTGTCGAGGTCGTAGGCGATGAGATCGGCGCATCGGCCCGGCGCCAGGATCCCGATGTCTTCCCGGCCCAGTACCCGTGCCCCACCTACGGTGGCGAGGCCCAGCGCCTGGCGCGCCGTCATCTGCGGGCCCGACCCGATTCCGGGCGAGACGGCGAGCCGGTTGAGAAGGAGCGCCTGACGGGTTTCATTCATCATGTGCGACGAGTCGTTGGAGGCAGAGCCGTCGACACCGAGGCCGACCGGGACGCCGGCGTCGAGATAGCGGGATACCGGGGC
>JBMDXS010000175.1:0-2274 GCA_048595045.1 Acidimicrobiia bacterium | reverse complement strand
ACCCCGGACTCGAAGCTGAACAGCAGACCGTTCGGCGGGCCCTTGCAGCCACCGTTGGTGTCGAACCCGCGGGTGATCTCTACGGTGCCGTCGCCGCCGTCATCCAGCGTCTCCGTCTCGCCGCAGTCGATCTCGCCTTCGAAGGAGTCGACCACCTGGAACAGGGTGTCGACCGTTCCGAGTGTGGCTCCGACCGGCCCGGCGGGAGATCCGTTGAAACCCGCCTCCAGCGAAACCGACCCCGAGGCGGCAGCGTTCCCGGGCTTGATCACGATCGTGTCGAACGTCCCGTCGACCTGGAACGATTGCCAGTGACCGGCCCCGGGATCGTCGCTCGGGTCGACCCAGAGAATCGCACGTTCGTTGTCTGACCCACCTGAGTCCGGGCCGCAGTCGGAGAGCCCGCTGCAGGGCACGGTCACCGTGTCCACCAGGGCTCCCGAAGGCCCACCTCTCCGCAGGTCGAGGACGACGTCTCCGTTGAACTTGAAGCCGAGGTCGATCTCGGCATAGCTGATGCTGTCGCCGGCCAGTGCGCCGGCGAGACTCAGCGTGAGAATCTGTCCGAGGTCCTTGTTGATCCGGGCGCACGGCTCCCCGTTCCCCTCGCCATTCTGACCGACCCCGATCCGGTGGTCCTTGAGCCCTGCGTAGGGCTGCCTGTTGACCTGAGACCCAGTGCCAACGATCGTCGCCAGGCTGGCGCCTGTGCTCGACAGCTTGCAGTTCGTCTGCGTCAGGTTCTGGATGAGGTCCGGCCCCGCTGCCACCGGGTCGTAGACCAGTCGATCCCCATCGCCGGCCATGTGCAGCCGCAGGAGACCGACGTCGGCGGTCACCGTGTCCTCACCCATCGCCGGTATCACGAACAGTGACACCGCTACTACCAGCCCGACGACTCCGGCCGTGGGCCAGCGCCATTTCTTTCTCATTCCTCGCCTCCACATAGTGCCCATGGAGCAGCGACGTGAACGAGGGCTGCTCCCAACCCCATCGATGCAACCATACTCGTCGCGATCTGCCCGCGTGCAGCCTTGGCTAGCTTCGCGCATCGATGACCTCCTCTAGCGAGAAGGGCGAAGCACGGGGAGCCGACGCCTGGGAGGCAGATGTCGACCCGCTCAACGCACCAGTGGGGGCGACATACGTCATCCAGCAACACCATGCCACCCGTCTCCATCACGACGTCCGTCTCGAGATGATGAGCGGGGACAGCCCGGTGCTGGTCTCCTGGGCCGTTCCCAAGGGCCTCCCCCGACGTCGTGGTGACCGTCATCTCGCCATCCGTACCCCCGACCACTCGATGGAGTGGGGCAGCTTCACGGGTTCGATCCCCGAAGATGACTACGGCGGTGGTGAGGTCCGCATATTCGACCGTGGTGAATACCGGATGGAAGGACGGAGCGAGGACCGAATCACTTTTCGGCTCGATGGCGAACGACTCAGTGGCATCTGGCATCTGGTCCATACCGGGCCGAAGGACGGCAAGGACCAATGGCTGGCGATGATGTCCAAGGATCTTCGCTCGTCTGCTGAAGACAGGCCACCCTCCAAGCCGATGCTGGCCACCCTCACGGCCGAGGCGTTCGACGATCCGGAGTGGGGCTACGAGCCGAAGTGGGACGGGATCCGGGCGATCGCCCAGTGCGACGAGGAGACCCGTCTCATCACCCGCAACGACAAGGACGTCACGGTGGCCTACCCCGAACTGCGGCGGCTTCACGACCAGGTGGTGGCTCTGGATGCGATGCTCGACGGTGAGATCGTCGCCTTCGAAGACGGGGTCCCCTCGTTCCAGCAGTTGCAACAGCGAATGCATCTTCGGGACGAGCGGCGGATCGAGGAGATGGCCCGTCAGATCCCGGTGGTGTACATGGTCTTCGACCTCCTCTATCTCGACGGCCGTGACCTGACCGGCCTGGCCCTGGAGGAGAGACGTCGGATCATGGAGGAGGCGGTGGTCCCGTCTCAACAGATCCAGGTCTCGCCCAGTACCCAAGGAGCGGGGGTGGCGTTGTTCGCCGCCGCCGCCGAACAGGGCCTGGAGGGGTTCATGGCCAAGAGGCTCCGCTCGCGCTACGTGCCCGGGGCGCGGTCCAAGGACTGGCTCCAGGTCCAGGTCAGCTTCGACGCCGACGTGGTGATCGTGGGATGGACCGAGGGTGAGCGAGCCCGGGCCGGGACCATCGGCTCGCTGGTCATGGCGGCCTACGACGACGGTGAGCTGCGCTATGTAGGCAATGTCGGAACCGGCTTCGGCCGGGGTTTGCTCGA
>JBMDXS010000174.1:0-3449 GCA_048595045.1 Acidimicrobiia bacterium | reverse complement strand
AAGGGTGATGCGGGGCCCGTCCGACTGGGCCGTGTGGGAGCGTGAGCTGTTCGCCGCGTTCACTTCGCGGCTCAACCAGTGCGTCTTCTGAACTCGGGCCCACGGCGCGGTCGCGTCGCAAGCATCTGGAGACGAAGCGCTCATAGATTCGGTGCTGGAAGACTGGCGGGCCGCGCCCTTGGAGCCTCGGGTGAAGGCGATGCTCGGCTTCCTGGAGAAGCTGATGAGGGATCCTGCTGAGGTGACCGCCGCCGACATCGATCCTCTGCGTGAGGTGGGTCTGAGCGATCGGGCCATCGAGGACGCCATCCATGTCTCCGCCCAATTCCACATCTACACCCGGCTCGCCGACACGTTCGAGTTCGACATTCCTTCGGCGAAGGGTTTCGCTCAGGGGGCGGGGATGCTGTTGAAGCGGGGCTACGGCTAGTCGCCGCTGACCAGGTCGCCTAGCCGATCTGACAGTCGACAACTTCTGTCATGGAAACGCAGCGTCGGGGGGTGTATCCGGGAATACGATCGGATCGATTCATGGCGTCACCAATTCCATTGGGCAGCGATCCCGCTAAGCCCTCGGTCACGTCACCTGAAAAAGGCCACGGAGTAGTTGGGCAAGCACACCCGGTCAAACGGGCCACCGTCTGGATCTCCTCGAAAGCTCCCGGGGTGGAGAGAATGTCCAAGGTCTCCGCCGCCATCGAGGTAGTCGGGACGCACAGCGGCAGGTCGCCGCTCAGGTTCCGGCGCCCGTCATCTCAGTGACGGCCCATTCATGAACCCGCTCTAGCGACTCCAGCTGCTGGCTTCCCCGCTTCTGGAGGACGGCAAAGTCGAAGTCGGACCACTCGGGATGAGACGGGGCTGCTGTGTGCAACGTCACCCAGAGACTCTGCTTCCCGCGAATGGCCGACATGAGCGTCTCCAGCTCCAAGACTCGGCTGAGAGGTGAATAGGTGAGTAGATGGCCATTCAACTTCAGTCGGCTGGCCCGTTCGGTGAGAAGAGCTGCCGCTCTCTTCAGATCTCCGCCCGAGACCCCGGCCGCGGCCCGGATCTCGTCGAGGACGACCAGGTCCTGCTCGATCGAGTCCGCAACCTCCTCGATGATCGGCCCCCACTTCGTCCGGCGATTGCTGCGCCAGATCCGCCTGGCCAACGCTGTCCCAGCAGTGGCTCCGGCGCGGTGGTCGTTCAAGTATGTCTCCCAGTACTCCATTGTCTCCACATCCGAGGGGCGTTTTCTGACCGACGTCACTTGCCCCATCGGCAGGGTTCCCAACCCGGTTGTCGCGTCTCTCGTTCCAGCTCGACCCGCGGCGGCCGCCTCGGGCTGCGACCCATTAGGCGGCGACACGTAGCATCGAGCCCTGTCAGGGTGACGGCCAAGGTGGGCATGGTCAGCCCACGTGTGGCTGACGTTCCGCTGCTTTGTTCTCGGCCACCACGCCTCCCCGCAGGTACCAGGTCTCTATCTCGCCCACGCCCTTGACCGCGATCTTGCCCCGTGGCTCGAACTCGAACTCGTCGTTCAGCAATTCGTAGGTTTGCCGGGTCACCTGGATCCGACCTGGTGTGCCGCCGGACTCCATCCGGGAAGCGACGTTGACCGTGTCGCCCCAGAGGTCGTAGAGGAATTTACGTTGTCCGATGACGCCGGCCACCACCGGCCCCGAGTTGATCCCGATCCGCAGCTGGAGGTCGAGGTCCTCGCAAGGGCCGCCGGGCGCCGCCGACGCGGCAATGTCGAGCGCGAGCAGGGCGATGGCCCGGGCGTGATCGGGCCGCCGGACCGGGACACCTGCGGCCACCATGTACGCATCGCCGATGGTCTTGATCTTCTCCAGGCCGTGCTGTTCGGTGAGGGTGTCGAAGTGGCTGAAGAGTCGATTGAGCATCCCGACCACCTCGGCAGCGGTGAGGTCCTTCGACCGTGCGGTGAAGTCGACGACATCGGCGAACAACACCGAGGCGGCCGGGAACTGGTCGGCGATGGTGTTGGACTCGCCCTTGAGACGCTCGGCGATCGGGGCAGGAAGGATGTTGAGGAGCAGGTCCTCGGAGCGCTTCTGTTCCGATCGGAGGGCCGTCAACGCGTCCTCGCGCTGCCTGGCGAACAGGGCCAGCAGTGTGAAGAACATCGTCCCACCGACGGTCACGTTGAGGGCCAACAGGACGCCGGAGACCGACTCGGGTATGGGGGATTGGATCCCCAGCGCGATTCCGATGAACCCCGATGCAAGGAAGACCGCCACGAAGCCGATGAACCAACGGACTCCGGCTCGCACCCCATCGAAGACGAGTGCGCCGAATGGGGCGAGGATGCCCCAGATCCCAACCGCGCCGCCGGGGATGAAGCCACCCAGGGCGATCATCGACAGGGTCGGCGCCAACAGGATGTCCCAGAGTTGGATTCGCAGCAGCATGGGGAAGTCGTGGTTGCGGGCGAAGAGGGCGATCGAGGCGATGGATATGGCCGCGTAGAGCAGCGCCATCGAGCCCGACCATGCCCCGAAGGAGAGGTACAGGCCCGCCCACAGCAACGAGATGGGCAGGATGAGGACCGCGATCAGGACGAGCAGGCCCTTGCGCTGCCGCACGTCCTGGTCATCGGTCGGGTCGGCGCCGACCTTCGCGAGCCGGTCCACTACCCGATGGAGCAGGCCCCGAAGGGAGGTCACCACCCGAGGATAGGCACGCCCAACCGGCACGCCCTGGCCAGGCAGACGACATTCATCGTCACGACCGTTCGAGTTCGGATCTCTCCGCCTTGAGGGCGAGGATCATGTCCTCGATCGTGCCGTCGGCGACGGCCAGGGCAAGTACGAGACGATCCCTCACCGTGCCGGCAAAGCCGCTTCGATAGATGAATCCTGAAATCCTCGCTCGGTTGGATACACCGATATAGGAGGCTTGCCAACCCTCACCAACAGAGTCAGAGTGGAAGATCTCGGTCGCCTTGGCGTACTCCCAGGAGCGGCTCCAGTTCGGTGCGGAGTAAACGACTCGTCGCGTGGTGATGAAGGTCGCGCCGTCGGACTGGATGATTTTCCGCATGTTGGGTTCCGAGACAAACAAGTCGTGGTGGGTGCGATCGGGGTATGACGAGGTGTTTGCCCCCCGCAAGTTCAATACCTGCGAGCCGGGCCCCGCTGTCTTTCCGCCCGCCCTGATCTCGATGACGCCGGAACCCTGGAGGAAGAGAAGCGGGTGCTCGTCCGCTTTGAGGTCGACATTGAACGCCATGTCCCCGAACAGTTGGTAGTCCTCGACCTGTTGGTAGATCCTGTCGAGATGCCGGGCCATGTAGAGCCGTTCGTCGATGTGCGCCATCTCTGAGCTCGAGGCCACAAGCACGCGGTCGCGGTCGGTCTTCTCGGACACCTAGGGTCCCCTAAAGCTCGCGAACCTCCCAGGTCCCCGCTCGTTGGGAGCCTAATCATCGAAGCTGG
>JBMDXS010000173.1:0-17232 GCA_048595045.1 Acidimicrobiia bacterium | reverse complement strand
CTCGCGCCGCCTCCAGCATCGCCTGAGTCCCCACCACTTCGCGGATGCGAGCCTCGTCCTGGTTGTAGATCCCCTCGAACCAGCCGAACCACAGGTCCCGCAGGATCTCTTCCGCCTCCGCCACCGTGGCAACGACATGTGTCGTCAGAGTCGACGTTGTGCCGAGGGACGTCGTGGTTGTCGTCCGGGAAACGGTGGTGGTTGTGGTCTCGGCCGCGGTGGGCGTAGTGGTCGGGGAGGGGGCCGAGTCGTCACGAGGCCAGAGGGCCCAGATCCCGACTGCCAGACCCACCACGATCAGGCCGGCGGCCAGCCGTCGAATCACTGCACTGGCGAACTTACGCTCTGGCTCGGGCCGGGTGAAGACGGCTGGGGTAGGACGCGAAAAGTCCCGGTGGCCGTTCTGTATGGTTGGGGACGGAGGTGAAACAGATGGCAAGTACCAGTGTCGAGGACACGGCCACGGAGAGCCACGCTTTCCGGACTCTGCTCAGGATTCTGTTCGTGGTCGGGATCGTCTCAGCGATCGCCAAATTCCTTTCGGACCGACGACGGGACTTCTACGGCTTGACCGAAGCCGAAGCGAGGGCGAAGTTCGAATCGAAGCTCGGGCCCATCATCGGTGAGGACCGCGCCGCAGAAGTTGCGGACCAGGTGATCCCGCGTCTGAAGGAATCCGGGGTTCTCGAGCCTGATCCGTTGGGTAAGGCCAAGGATATGGCCAAGGACGTCGGCGACGATGTCAGCGATGCGGCCAAGGACGTCGCCGCCCACGCCAAGGACGTTGCATCCGATGTCGCGGACCAGGCTGGCGATACAGCCAAGAAGGCGTCCGACTCCGTGAAGGACGCGGCCGACAAGGTCGGAAAAAAACTCAGCTGATCTCCCGATCCCCGCGAAAAATGTCACACCCGTCTCGTACGGTGGTGACATGAGGGGATTGACACCAGACCAGTTGGAGCAGGAGCTCCTCGCCGACGAGGCGATCATCGCCGCGGCCAGGGCCCGTCAGCTGGTGAATCTGGCTCTTGCTGATCAGATGCAGTTGCCGCTGGCCGACGGCTGCCGGACGCTGAAGGAGTGGGTCGCCGGCCGACTCGACCTCGCCCCCGACACTGCCTACCAGCTCACCTCCACGGCCAGGCGCCTCCTCGATGCTCCAGAGATCGCCGCGCAGCTTGCTCGTGGCGACATCACTTTCGATCGTGCCGAGGTGATGTCCCGGATTCCATCCGAGCATCGCAGCGAATGGCACTTCGGAGTCGACATCCAAGGCCTGCGTCGAATCGCTGCTCGCCATCGGCGGTTGAGTCGGTCCGACGACCACCTCTCACATGCCGCCATGGACCTGAACATGCAGCCCAACCTGGATGAGTCCCGCTGGAGTGTCTGGGGAGAACTGGATGGCTACTCGGGCCCGGTGGTGAACAAGGTCCTCACCGAGAAGGCGGACACGATCGGGCCGATGCCCGATGGGCTTCGCCTCGGTCTCGGCTACCGGAGGGCAGCCGCCCTCACCGTCTTGTGCGAGGAGAGTGCTCCGGGGAGCACAACGACCCCATTGATCACAGTCTTCGTCGACGACAGGGGCGTCGAAATCCCGGGCGGGACCCCGGTGGGCCCTGAGATCCTCGACAAAGTGGCCTGCGCCGGCAGCCTCGAGGTGATCAAGACCAGCGAGGGGCGGCCCCTCGCCGTGGGGAGACGCAGTCGGGTGATCCCACAGCGACTGCGAAGATTCATCCTGCATCGCGATGGCGGGTGCGCGGGCGACGGCTGTCTCAGTCGATATCGGCTGGAGGTCCATCATGTGATCCCGTGGTCGGAGGGTGGCCCTACCGACCCGGAGAACCTGACCACTCTCTGCTGGTTCCATCATCACGTCGTGGTACACGGTTTCGGCTATCGCATCGACACCCGCCTCGGCCCGAGTCGCCTCCGCTTCATGAAACCCGCCATCCACGACCCTCCGACCCCGGATTTCGAAGACGGCCCCGGCCTACCCTGAGGGTCATGGCCAACGGGCCGACCATCCACACCGAGCGTCTCGAACTTAGAAGATGGAGGGAACGGGACGGGGACCGGTTCGCAGCACTGAACTCCGATCCGGTAGTCATGGAACACTTCCCCGAGGTGCTCACCCGTGAGCAGTCGGATCAGATGATCCGTCAGATGGAGCTGCATTTCGAGGAGTTCGGATACGGGCTCTGGGCGGTGGAGCTCAGATGGGCCGGGAAGTTCATCGGATTCTGTGGCCTCTCCGTGCCCACGTTCCACACCCATTTCACACCCGCGGTCGAGATCGGGTGGCGTTTCACCCGAGACGAGTGGGGCAACGGCTACGCCACCGAGGCAGGGAGGGCTGCGGTCGACTTCGGCTTCGAACAGGCCGATCTCGACGAGATCTTGAGCTGGACCATCCCTGCCAACCAGCGCTCACAGAGAGTCATGGTCAGACTGGGTATGACGAGGGCTCCTGAACTCGACTTCGACTACCCTCGGCTCCTCGACGACGAGCGTCTCCGGCATCATGTCGTGTACCGGCTCACGCGGGATGATTGGGAGCAGGCCAGGCCGCCGTCCGACTAATTCGCCCGCAGTCGAGATGGCAGGTTTCTAGCGTCGGCGGGTCATGTCTTCCCACATCGAGTACGTCGATACGCGTGTCGCGCCCGAGGAAACCCTCGAGGCGCTGCACGAGCTCAACCTGATCTGGGATGACGAGATACTTCCCGGCGATCCGCCAATCCCCCTGGCGCAACGGGTGGTCGACTGGCGCTACCTGCTCGACTCGGTGGGGAGTCATCACTGGGTCATGTGGAAGGGACCCGAGATCATTGCCACCTCCGGCATGTACCTCGACCTCGTGCAGAATCTCGAGAACGCCTTCGGATGGGTCTATGTCCACCCTCAGCATCGGGGCGCCGGTCATGGGAGGACGATCGCCACGCCCATGCTGGAGGCCGCCGAGAAGGATGGCCGAAACAGATTCGCCTGCGCCGTCAACGAGGGTGCCGGCGAGGAGGCGCTGCTGGCCCGGGCCGGACTCAAGTCTGCGTACCGGGAGAAGGTGAGCAGGCTCGATTTCCAGACATTGGACTGGTCTCTCATGGAGACCTGGGTGAACCGTGCCACGGAGCGGGCATCGGACTACGAGCTCCTCTTCATGAAGAGCCCGATCGCCGATGAGCACCTCGAAGCCCTCTGTGAGCTGATGCTCGTGATGAACACGGCGCCCCGCGAGGACTACGTCGAGGACGAGGAGGTGATGACCCCCGACATATGGAGAGACGTCGAGACCAAAATGGCAGCGAGGGGTCGGGAGATCCTCACCTACGTGGCCCGACACGAGCCCTCAGGGCGTTTCGCCGGGTACACCAACGTCGCCTACAAGCATCTCCAGCCCGACATGGTCGAGCAATGGGACACCGGAGTGGATCCCGCTCACCGCAACCTGGGCCTGGGCCGATGGGTGAAGGCGGCGATGGCCCTCGAGCTGAGGAGGACCTACCCGGATGTCCGGCGCATCGATACCGAGAACGCCGGGTCGAACGCCCCAATGTTGAGCATCAACATCGAGATGGGGTTCAAGCCGATCCTGGTCCAAAACGTGTGGCAGGGTGACACGGCCACACTGCGCCAAGCCCTGTCGGTCTAACCGCGCGCCACCTTCAACACGGCTTCGAGGCTCTCGTCGATCTCCTTCTCCGTCGTCCCGAAGTTGGAGACCGACACACGCATGGCGCTCTTTCCCTGCCAGACCGTCGGCCCGGCGAACAAGGTTCCTTCGGCCTGGACTTCGCGAACGACACGTTCGGTCTCCTCGGGACCGCCGAAGTCGACGAGGACCTGGTTGAGCACCACGTCGTTGAGGACCGAGAAGCCGGCCTCGCGCATTCCTTCGGCGAACCGACGGGCCATGTCGACCGTGCGGTCGATCATGTCGATGAGGCCCGACCTCCCCATCGTCTTGAGGACGGCCCATGTCGGCACGCCACGAGCCCGCCTGGACATCTCCGGGGCGTAGAGCCCGGGATCCTGCCCGATGTGCCCCTCGACCAGATAGGCCGCCTCGACGCTCATGAGACGCTCGAGGTCCGAAGGATTGCGGATCAGGGCCAGCCCGGCGTCGTATGGCACGTTGAGGTACTTGTGAGCGTCGGTGGCCCAGGAATCGGCGAGCTCCATGCCCGCGGTGAGATGGGCCAACCGAGGGGATGCGGCCGCCCAGAATCCGAACGCACCGTCGACGTGGACCCAAGCGCCGGCCTCCTTCGCCCTGGGGATGATCTCCGCCATGGGGTCGAAGGAGCCGGTGTTGACGTTGCCCGCCTGGAGGCAAACGATCGCCGGGGGAGAGAGATCGGGGAAGACGTCGGCCCGCATCCGGCCCTGATCATCGACCGGCACCTCGATGACCCGGTGCCGCCCGAGGCCGACCACTCCCAGCGCCTTGACCAGGGAGGGATGGACCTCGGAGCCGACCACGACCGACACGGGCGGCGCCCCGAAGAGACCTTGCCCGGTGGCATCCCATCCTTCGGCCGCCAGCACCGCCGATCTCGCTGCCGCCAGTGTGGCGATGTGGGCGACGGTGGTTCCGGTGACGAACACGCCCCAGCAGCTCTCGGGAAGGTGGGCCGCCTCTTTCACCCACCGGATCGCGGCCGCTTCCATGGCCACCGTGGCAGGGCTCGCCTCCGCTGCATAGGTGGGCTGATCCCAGGCCGACACCAGCCAATCGGCGGCCAGGGCGACAGGTTGGACTCCGCCGATCACCCATCCGTAGAACCGTGGACTGGAGAAACCCATCGTGGCTGGGGTCCCGACCTCGTCCATCAGCGCCAGGACCTTCATGGGATCGGTCGGCCCGTCCGGGAAGTCGCCGCCGAGCTCGGAGAGGTCAGCGGATGGATCGGGACTGATCGGCTCTTCGGGGAGCCGCTGCCGATAGGCGATGGCTCGGCGCGCTGCCTCCGAGAGCAGTTCTTCCATCGTCTGAATCTAACTGCACGGCTGGGTCGTCAGTCCTCGCCCCACCCCTGCGCTGCCTCGGCGCCCTCATGCTCACCCTCGATTCGGGCGACGTAAGCCGCGGCCTCGCTTCGCCGGCTCATCCCCATCTTGGTGAGGAGGTTCGACACGTAGTTCTTCACCGTCTTCTCCGCCAGGAACATCTCGTCGGCGATCTGTTTGTTGGTCAAGCCATCTGCGATATGACCGACGATCGTCCGCTCCTGTTTGCTCAGCTTGGTCAGCAGCGGGTCGTCCTTGGGGCCGGTGCGGAGACGGCTGAACAGCTGCTCGGTCATGTCGGGATCGAGCAGGGACTCACCGGCGCCGACGCGGCGTATGTCATCGACCAGATCCGACATCTTCACCCGTTTCAACACGTATCCCGACGCGCCGGCGAGGATCGCCGACATCAATGCCTCCTCGTCGGCGAACGAGGTGAGCATGAGCACCTTCACGTCGGGGAATCTCGAGCGTATGTCACGACAGGCCTCGACTCCGCTCGTATCCGGGAGTCGAACGTCGAGCACAACCACGTTCGGCTCGTCGTATCCCACACGCCGGACCCCTTCGGCCGCCGTGCCGGCCTCGCCGACCACGACGATGTCGTCCTCGGCATCGAGCAGGGCCTTGATTCCGGCGCGAACCACCTCGTGATCGTCCACGAGCAGGACTCTGAGCTTCTTCATCGACCGAGACGGTAGCGGTACTCTCCACCGCTCATGGTCGAGCGAACCGTCGTCGATCGCCTGCCAGATCTCATCGAGGCGGCGGCGTCCGTGGTTGGCGCCGGTGACCTGGAGCAACTCCTTCGCCGGCTCGTCGCCGAGGCGAGAGCGGCCACCGGGGCCAAGTACACGGCGCTTGGAGTCATAGGGGAGCATGGCGTCCTCACCGAGTTCATCAACGAAGGCCTCTCATCCGAGCAGGTGGCCCAGATCGGGGCGCTGCCCACCGGAAAGGGCGTTCTGGGGACGTTGGTCCGTGAGAACCGGACCATCCGGCTCGACTCCATCTCGAGTCACCCTGACTCCTTCGGGTTCCCGGCTCACCATCCGGTCATGACCACTTTTCTGGGGGTGCCGGTGGCGGCGGGGGGACGAGCTTTCGGCAACCTCTACCTCACCGAGAAGGAAGGTGGGTTCAGCGACGACGACGTGATGCTGGTGGAGGCCCTGAGCCGGATCGCAGGCGCCGCGGTCACCACGGCCCGTCTTCAAGAACGACTGCGCTCGATCGCGGTCGGTGAGGACCGGGAGAGGATTGCCCGAGACCTGCACGACACGGTCATCCAGGACTTGTTCGCCGTGGGGCTGGCCCTGCAAGGCATCTCCGAGCTCGTCGGTGACCCCACGGCGGCGACGACGATAGAGGAATCGATCGACCGTCTCGATCGGGTCGTCGAGACCCTCCGTTCCTACATCTTCGAGCTCAGGTCCCGCGGGGAGAGACGCCAGCTCGACGAGCGGCTGCAGGAGCTGGTCGCGCGTCTGGGCTCGGCTTATCCGGCGAACGTCGTCCTGGAGATCGGGGTGGACCAGCTCGAAAGCGCACAGCTCGAGGACGAGGTGGTCAAGGTCGTCACCGAGGCTCTGAGCAACGCGCTGCGCCACTCGGGGGCCACCGAGGTCGACGTTCTCGTGGACTCCGACGGCGCATGGTGCCGTGTGACCGTGCGTGACAACGGGGGTGGGTTCGACACCGGGTCGTCGACGGCAGGTATGGGGCTGGCCAACGTGACCGCACGAGCAGCAGGTCTGGGTGGGCATGTGGATCTGAGGAGCGCCCCCGGCGTGGGCACCCTGATCGAGATCAGCTTCCCGATCACCTGACCCCGGCGACCAACGATTCGGCAAGCCGGTCGGTCCAGGTCCGAACGGTCGATTCGGCTACATGGCGCAGCAAAGCCCGGTCCATCACCTTGCCCAACGGGCCAAGGGGCGGCTGATAGGTGCCGTCGAGGACGATCCTGGTGCGGTCGTGGCCGACATGGGAGAGGATCAGGTCGGCCGTCAAATGCGGGAAGAGATTCTCCGAGCCGATCGCGGACCAGCTGACCGGATAGATGAGCCCGCTGCGGTGTATCTCGGGTGTGCCGATGATGAGACGGACCTCCTTTGCCACGGCACCGGCGCCGGGCCCGACTCTTGCCCGGAGCTCTTCTCCCTCCCGGTAGGCGACATTGGCCATCGAGCCCAGGTCGGACCGAACGACATCGATTCGACGTTCGACTTCGGACAGGGGTAGGGCGACCTCGGACTCATGCCGGACGAACATCAGAGACGGCCCGGGCGGGTGCGGAACCCGAATCCGCGCCCCGACGACATACCGGTGATCTCCTCGATCGTCACCTCGATCACGTGGGGGAAAGTCGCCATCGGCTGGAGCCCGCCGTGGCCCAGAGGAGATCCCAGGACGGACTCGTATTTCTGGAACAGGAGCTCGACCGTCCTCGTGGTCGTGGGCTCGTCGGTCCTCTCTGCGGCGCTCCCTGTGACCACCACACTCACCCAGTCCCCGGTCACCTCGTCGAAGTTGGAGATCTCGATGCTCACGCTGGGGTTGGCCTCGATCGCCTCCAGGCGCATCCCCGGCTTGGTCCGGAAGAAGAGTCGACGCCCATCGAGCACGAATGACATCGGCGTCACGTATGGCTTGCCGTCCCGAATGACGCCGATATGAGCGACCATCGCGTCTGCGAGCAGTTGCAGCGCCTCTTCTTCGGAGATCGGCTCCACTACGTCAGGTCTCCTCGTCGGTGACCGCCCAGAGGACGTCTTTGATCGAGATGACGCCGACCACTGTGCCTCCGTCCACTACCGGGAGATGACGGAAACCGGTGGCGAGCATCCACTCGGCCGCCTCTTCCACATCCATCTCGGGGTGGAAGGAGTCGGGGTACTCGGTCATCCACGTGCTGATCGGCTCGATATCGAGGTCGGCGCCCTCGGCAACGGCACGCAGTAGGTCTCGCTCGGTGAAGATCCCTTCGAGGGCCCCGTCGACCTCGACGGCGACCGACCCCACCTCCGTCGAGACCATCACCGCGGCCGCATCTCGCAGAGTGGCCTCGGGAGCCACCCAGATCACATCTCCGGCCACCAGATCTCGGACTGTCATGAGCAGACCTCCTTCGTCTCATTTCGATGATCGCAAGTGCCAGGAGGCCGGTTTAGGGCCTATTTGCCCTAATGACCCGGGGTCACCGCCAATACGTTGTCGATCCATGACACCTAGACGTGACGACGCGTCCGATCTGTCCCCTGCGGGCGCATTCGACAAGTTCCTCATCATCCTGGCGGTGCTCGGGGCCGCCGTTGCAGTGCTGGCGGCGGTGGTGGCCTTCCGCGGCGCACCCGCCGCTGCTCAGGAAGGAGGCGAGGCCGAAACTCAAACAGTCCACTTCACCCTCAGCGAGTTCGCCATCGACGGTGTGACCGAGTTGGCGTCCGGGCCGACCGTCTTCGAGGTCATGAATGAGGGTTCCGCTGCCCACAACCTGTCACTGGAAGGTGGCCCGGCGACACCTGATCTGGCCGCCGGCGAGACAGCATCGCTCGACGTCGGAGAGCTCAGCCCGGGCAGCTACACCATCTTCTGCAGCATCGCCGGACACCGGGAGGCGGGCATGGAAGCCCTTCTGACGGTGAGCGAAGGGGCGGCTCCACCAGCCGAGGGAGACTCGGGCGGGCACGACGGCGAGGACGTCGACTGGGCCGCTCTCGATCAGCAGATGACCGAGTCGATCATGGCCTTCCCGGCCGAGACCGAAGGTCTCGGCAACCAACCGTTGGAGCCCACCGTGCTGCCTGACGGGACGAAGGAGTTCCATCTGACCGCCACGCTCGCCGACTGGGAGGTGGAGCCGGGGAAGGTGGTGGAAGCCTGGACCTACAACGGGATGGTCCCTGCACCCCTCATCGCAGTCGAGGTGGGGGACCAGGTCCGCGTCGTGGTCGACAACCAGCTGCCCATGGGCACCGATGTCCACTGGCACGGGGTCAAGGTGCCGAACTCGATGGACGGGGTAGCTCCCCTCACCCAGCCCCTCATCGAGTCGGGCGACACCTTCGTCTATGAATTCACGGTCGAAGAGCCGATGGTCGCCATGTACCACGCCCACCACCACGGTCAGATGCAGGTCCCCAACGGCATGTTCGGGACCTTCATGGTCGGCGAGGTGGCGATGCCCCTCGGCCAGACGATCTCGGGTGTCGAGATCCCCGAGGATCTGGTCGTGTCACAGGAGATCCCCATGGTCCTCAATGACGCGGGGGTGATCGGCTTCAGCCTCAACGGCAAGTCGTTCCCGGCCACCCAGCCCTACACGGGTCGGGTGGGGGACTGGATCGTCGTCCACTACTTCAACGAAGGGCTCCAGATCCATCCGATGCACCAGCATCAGTTCCGCCAGCTCGTCTACGCCAAGGATGGTGTCCCGCTCGATCACCCCTATTGGGTGGACACCCTGAACGTCGCCCCGGGTGAGCGGTATTCGGTGCTGATGCAGCTGGAGGACCCCGGGGTCTGGGTCTGGCACTGCCATATCCTCACCCATGTCGAGCGTGAGGAGGGGATGTTCGGAATGGTGACCGCGTTCATCGTCGAGGATTAGCTGTACCGTCCCCGGTCCATGTTGCGAAAGACCGTGGCCGGAGAGCCCGTGGAGGACCTCGTCGGGCTGCTTCTGGCTGATGGACGCCGGGTCGAGGGCCGTCCCTGGGTGATGGTCAATTTCATAAGCTCGGCCGACGGCGGCACAGCCCTTCACGGCAGGTCGTCGGGCCTCGGAGACGACGACGACAAGGCGTTGTTCCAGGCCATGAGGGTGGTTGCTGACGTGATCATGGTCGGCTCGGGGACGGTGGAGGCGGAGGACTACCGCCCAGTGACACTCGACGACGAGCGACGGGAGAGACGGGTTGCCGCCGGATTGTCCGAGGTGCCGCTGCTGGCGATCGTCTCGGGTCGGCTGGGCTTCGATCCCGAGGCCCGGGTGTTCTCCGATCCCGAGCACCGTCCCATGGTGATCACCGGTCCCGAGGCGGAGCCGGCCAAATTGGCCAGGCTCGGTGACTCCGCCGATGTGGTGTTCCTCGACGAAGTGACCCCTGGGCGGATCCTCGACCGTCTCGGCGCGGTCGGGATCATCCTGTGTGAGGGTGGACCGACCCTCGTCGGCCAGTTCGTGGCTGAGCACCTGGTCGACGAGCTGAATCTGACCGTAGCCCCGACCATGATCTCCGGCAGATCGGCCCGGGTCGCACACGGGCCGGAGGCCGAGCCGCCCCTCGACATGCGGCTGGACCGGGCGATGTTCGGTGATCGATCGCTGTTTCTGCGATATTTGCGGAGCTGAAGCCAAGGGA
Source organism: Acidimicrobiia bacterium (assembly GCA_048595045.1). Taxonomy (GTDB): domain Bacteria; phylum Actinomycetota; class Acidimicrobiia; order Spongiisociales; family ZC4RG35; genus JARDZU01. Next base: position 6,850 of record JBMDXS010000173.1, on the reverse strand, counting down.
GGAAGGATGGGAGCGCACGCCGATCTGTACGAGAGACACAAGGCGGTCCTGCCCGGCTGGGCTCCCCTCTACTACGAGCAGCCCATAGCCCTCGTCGACGGTGACGGGCGCTGGGTCACCGATGCCGAGGGCAATCGGTATCTGGATTTCTTCGGTGGGATCCTGGTGACCATGACGGGGTACAAGGTCCCCGAGGTCGTCGAGGCCATCAAGGTCCAGGCGGAGAAGATGCTCCACACGTCCACCCTCTATCTGATCGAGTCACAGATCGAGCTCGCCGAGAAGGTGGCCGAGCTGTCAGGCATCCCTGACGCCAAGGTGTTCTTCACCAATTCCGGGACCGAGGCCAACGACGCGGCCTTGATGCTGGCGACGACCTATCGGCGCTCGAACCAGGTCCTGGCGATCAGAGGCAGCTATCACGGAAAGTCGCACTCGGCCATCGCGGTGACCGGGCAGAAGGCATGGTCGGGGACCAGCTTCTCCCCGTTCCAGGTGACCTACGTCCATGGTGGCTACAAACTCCGGAGCCCGTTCGGCCATCTACCCGATGACGAGTTCATCGCCGCCTGTGTCGCCGATCTGCGCGACCTGCTCGGGGTGGCCGCCGCCGGAAGCCCGGCGGTGATGATCGCCGAGCCGATCCAGGGCGTGGGTGGGTTCGTCACCCCTCCGGACGGCTTCTTCATGGCGATGAAGGAGGTGCTCGAAGAGAATGGGATCCTGTTCATCGCCGATGAGGTCCAGACCGGCTGGGGTCGGACCGGTGAGCATTTCTGGGGCTACCAGGCCCATGACGTCGTGCCCGATCTGCTCACCTTCGCCAAGGGAATCGGAAATGGGCTGAGCATCGGTGGGGTGGTGGCGCCGGCCGAGATCATGGACTCCTACCCGGCACTCGGCATCTCGACATTTGGGGGCAATCCGCTTGCGACCGCCGGCGCCCTGGCGAATCTCGAGTACCTCCTCGACAACGATCTCCAGACCAACGCCCTCAAGGTAGGCAACCGCCTGATGCAGAACCTGGTGCCATTGTCCGATGAGCTCGAGGTCATCGGCGAGGTGCGGGGCAAGGGACTGATGATCGGTCTCGAACTGGTGAAGGGCGACGGGTCGCCGTCACCGGAGGCTGCGGCTTTGGTGCTGGAGGCAGCCCGCGAGGAAGGGCTGCTCATCGGCAAGGGCGGTCTGTATGGGAACGCTCTCCGTCTGGCTCCGCCACTCTCGATCACCGAGCAGGAAGCAGACGAGGGCTTCGCCCGACTCGAGCGGGCCCTCCGCAGGGCCTAGAGCCCAAGGACGAAGGACGCCCTCCGATGGGGGAGTTCCCCCACGGGGCCATCCCCCATGTCGTGTGCTAGGTCGACGACGCAGAATCGTCGAATAGGAGACACTGGCAGAGGAGAACGCTGATGGGTTGTGTGGGTATCGAGCCGCTCGTCCCGGTATTTCGCTAGAGCAGGGCCTGGAGATCGATGTCGCAACTGGGGTGACGTAGCTTCGCCAGCCCCCTTGCCTCGATCTGGCGGACCCGCTCCCGAGTCGAATTGATGACCTTGCCCACATCGGACAGGGTCCACGGTTCGTCTCCATCGAGGCCGAAGCGAAGCCACAGGACCTGCTGCTCCTCGGGATCGAGGATCTGCAGGGCCTTGATCAACCGATCCCGGCGCCACGCAGCGGCGGCACGGGCCTCGGGGTCGACTGCGGTGGCGTCCTCGACGAAGTCCTGGAGAGAAGCATCCCCGTCCTCCCCAACCGGACGGTCGAGTGACACGGTCTCTGCGGGAGCCTCCAAGGCGGCCAGAACACGCTCGGTATCGAGCCCCGAAGCCTCTGAGATCTCTTCCAGGGTCGGGGCGCGGTGGTACTTGTCGTGCAGGCTCTGTCGTGTGTCCTGCACGGTGCGAACCACGTCGACCATGTGCACGGGGAGTCTGATTGTCTTTCCGTTGTTGCCCAATCCGCGGGTGATGGCCTGACGGATCCACCAGGTGGCGTAGGTGGAGAACTTGAAGCCCTTGCGCCAGTCGAATTTCTCCACGGCCCTGATCAGACCGAGATTGCCCTCCTGGATCAGGTCGAGGAGATCGAGTCCCCGTCCCGTGTATCTCTTGGCGATCGAGATCACCAAACGGAGATTGGAGCGGATGAAGGTCATCTTGGCCTCGTCGCCTTCAGCGACGAGCCTCATCAGCTTGGCTCGATCCGCCTTCTCGTAGTCACCCGATTCCAGCGTCGCCTTGGCCTTCTTGCCCAGCTCCATCGCGCGGGAGAGGTGGACTTCGTCTTCGGCGGTGAGTAGGAGGTGGGCAGAGACTTCGTCGAGGTACAGACCGACGGTGTCGGCCGGGCTCGAGCCTCGCTCGGGCCTGGCGTCTTTGGCTCGTATGGCCTTCCCCAAATCCGGCCCTCCTGTCAAACCCCTGTGGAAAACTAACCAACCTGGCTGAATGTGGCAAACGGTTTTCAGTCCTAGGTAGGTCCACCAAGTACTCTCTGCCGCTCAGTGGCGCGTCGTACGCAGTTTCGATTGCTGGTGGCGCTCACCATCGTTTGGGCATTGTGGGCAGGCTGGTCGCTGCTCGGGCGTGCCACCCCTTACACCATCAGGGTCCTGGACGACGCCGGTGCCCCCATCCCGGCCGCTTCCATCGACGTCGAGCAGAGCCAGGTGGGGACCACCGCGGAGGATGGGACCATCGAAATGGAGGGGAGCCGCTCGGCCACGGTCCTCGAGGTGAGCGCGGCAGGGCATGTGGCGAAGACCGTCACCATCTCCGAGCGCCCCGAAGGCGTCGTGGACGTGGTTCTCAAGGCGAGGATCCTCCGGGGCCGGGTGGTCGATCCCGGGGGGGTCCCGGTCGAATCTGCGCTCGTCGTCGCCGGCCCCGCCTCGGGCACGACCGACGCGGAGGGCAAGATCAGCCTCAGGGGCGCGGAGCCTGGCCCGGTGGAGGTGACCCGGCCGGCATGGCTCCCGACCGGTTTCGAGTGGGACGGCGGGGCGGGGGAGACCGTGGTGGAAATCACGCCATTCATCGCCCGGGCGGTCCATATCGCCGGCGAGGCGGCCGAAGACGACATCGATCGGTTCTTCGAGATGGCGGCCACCACCGAGCTGAACGCACTGATGCTCGACCTGAAGGACGAGACCGGCCTCGTCTGGTACAACACCGCCGACCCGACCGCCAACGAGGTCGGCGCGGTGCGAAATGCCTACGACCTCGCGGCTGTGGCGGAGCGAGCCGAACAGGCCGATCTGTACCTGATAGGCCGGATCGTGGTCTTCAACGACCCGACGGCCGCCTTGGCCAAGCCAGACATGGCGGTTTGGGACACCGCGACGAATCAGCCCTACGTCTCCCGTGGTCAGTATTTCCTCGATCCGACCGATCCGGCGGCACGGGCGTACGGGCTGGCACTGGCCCAGGAGGCGTGCTCCCTGGGGGTGGATGAGGTCCAGTTCGATTACATCAGGTTCCCGGACGCCCGGACCGACACCGCCACATTCGATGGGGGCATCGAGTTGGAGACCAGGACGAGCACCATCATCAGCTTCCTCGAGGAGGCGGTGGCCTTGCTCCACCCGATGGGTTGCGCGGTCGCCGCCGATGTCTTCGGGTTCACCACCGCTCCGGGAGTGGACGACGGTGGTATCGGGCAGCGCTGGGAGGAGGTGACCGGCATCGTCGACGTCGCCTCACCGATGGTGTACCCATCCCACTACGACACCGGTTGGTATGGATTCGAGGAGCCCAACGACCACCCTGGACCCATGGTCACCAATGCCCTGGAGGACGGGATGGCCCGTCTGGCCCGCAACGTGGTCGTCCGGCCCTGGCTTCAGGACTTCGGCTACACCCCCGAGCAGGTGAGAGCACAGATCGAGGTGGCCGAGGAATACGGGCTCGGTTGGATGTTGTGGAATGCGGCGTCGGACGTCACCGTGGACGCCCTACAGGTGGAGTAGGTCTTTCTCCAAACCCCTCTCCGGCACCGCCGGCACCCGCACAAGAGGGGAGAAAGCGGAATTCGCACTATGGCCATAGGTGAAATACCATTCGATCGACCCGTTCGGAGCATTGTTTGACCGCGTTCGATCAGCAGCACCTGTCCCAGATCACGGCCTCGACCCCCGCCTGGCGCCGTTCGGAGATGGAGGCGGCATACCGGGTGTTCACCGCCCTGGATGAGCCCACCGGCGCCGAGGAAGACTGGCGATACGTCCAATTCGACCACACGTTCTCCGAGCTGGAGCCTGTCACAGAGGCTGGCGCCCCACTCGAGCCGGGGCCTTTTGTGGCGTCGCTGACAGATCGATCCGGGCATGTCCTCATCGTGGACGGCCGAATCCTCGAGCATGACTCAGACGTGGCCAGGGTGCGGCGGCTCAACGACATCGACGTCGATCCGGGGTTCCCCGCACTGGTCCCGGTGGACCACAACAAGCTGACCGCGGCCCATGCCGCCTTTGCGACCGATGGCGTCTCGGTCGAGGTCCAGCCCGGGGCCGTGATGGACACACCTTTGGTGGTCGAGGTACAAGCCACCATCCCGGGCACCGTCTCCTTCCCGCACCTGCGCGTTCGGATCGGTGAGGACGCCGAGGCGAGCGTCCTGGTGGCCTACCGCTCCGCGGACGGGGCCAGGCTGTTGATGGTGCCCAGGATCGATCTCGAGGTGGGGGATGGCGGGCGCCTGCGCTTCCTGTCCGTCCAGGGCATCGATCACGCCGCGACCGCGGTGGTGCATCAAAGGGCGATCCTGGGCCGGGACTCCACTTCACGAATCGGCGAGATCGGGCTGGGTGGCCGTTTGGGGCGTCTCGACCTCGGGGTGAGCCTCGTCGGTGACGGGTCTTCCTCTGAGGTGGTCGGCCTCTACTTCGGGGAAGGCGACCAGACCCTCGACTACCGGATGGTCATCGACCACCAGGGGAGGAGCACCACCTCGGACGTGTTCCTGAAGGGAGCGGTGGAGGACGACGCACAGAGCGTCTTCACCGGTCTGCTGAGGATCGAGAAGGATGCGGCCCGGACGTCGACCTTCGAGACCAACCGCAATCTGGTCCTCTCCGAGAATGCGAAGGCCCACTCGGTGCCAAACCTCGAGATCCTCTGCAACGATGTGATCTGCGGACACGCATCATCGGTAGGACCGCTGGAGCCCGAGCACCTCTACTACCTGAGGAGCCGCGGCCTCACCGTGGAGCGGGCGGAGCGCCTCCTGATCCGTGGCTTCTTCCAGGAGGTGATCGACCGGTTGCCCATCGGAGGGCTGGAGGGACCGGTCTCCGAAGAGGTGTTCCGCAGGTTCGTCACCGCCCAAGCGGAAGGGAGGGTGGCGTGAGGATCGAGATCGGCGCCCTCGACACTCTCCCCCGGGATCGCGGTGTGCGGGTCACCTTCGGTGAGGAGCGAATCGCGTTGTTCCGGATTGGGGACGAGGTCTTCGCGATCGGGGATCGCTGCTCGCACGCCGAGGCGTCTCTGGCCGAGGGAGAGGTGTTCGATCATGAGGTCGAGTGCCCCCGACACGGATCCGAGTTCGATCTCCGCACCGGGAAGGCGCTTTCGCTTCCCGCCACCATGCCGGTGCCCACATACGAGGTCGTGGTGGAAGACGGCCAGGTCTATCTGAACTGGGAGCCGACGTGACCGGCACCCTCGAAGTACGTGATCTTTCGGCCGGGGTCGACGGCAAGGAGATCCTCGAGGGGCTCGACCTGGTCGTCCCGTTCGGAGAGGTCCATGCCTTGATGGGCCCCAATGGATCGGGCAAATCGACCCTCTGCCATGTCCTCACCGGTAAGGCCGGGTATCGGGTAACCGGCCGGGCATCCCTCGACGGGGAGGACCTGCTCGCCCTCGAGGTCGACGAGCGGTCGCGTCTTGGGTTGCTGCAGAGTTTTCAGTATCCGACCGAGGTACCTGGTGTCTCACTCCGGGACTTCATGGTCGAGGCGGCGGAGGAACGGGGTCTCAGCGAGGAGGAGGCCGGGTCCCGCATCGAAAGGGAGGCGGCACGATTCGACATGACCCGCTTCCTGGACCGATCCCTCAACAACGAGCTATCAGGAGGCGAGAAGAAGCGGTCTGAGATCTTCCAGATCGCCGTGCTTCGGCCCAGTATGGCCCTCCTCGACGAGATCGACTCCGGGCTGGACATCGATGCGGTGAAGCAAGTGGCGAAGGCGGTCGAGGAGATGCGATCGCCAGATCTCGGAGTGCTGATGATCACGCACTACAACCGGATCCTTCGCTATGTCACCCCGGACCGGATCCACGTGATGATCGACGGCCGCATCGTCGATTCGGGGGGCGCCGAACTGGCGGACGAGCTCGAGGCCGGCGGCTACAAGGCGATCCGGGAGCGCCTCGGCCTGATCGAGACCCGATCGGAGCCGGCTCGCCGCCCCGCCGACTTCTTCACCGATACCCCATTCGACGTCAAATGACCCGTTCTTTGCGGATTCGCGTCGGTATGAGCGTGGTGGATCATCTCAGAGAGATCTGAGGATGGCATCGAAGGCGGTGGTGGAGGGGTGGCTGGCCGAGCTGGCCAACTTGCCCACCACTTCCGGTCGGGAGGAAGCGGTGCAGGGCTGGGTCAGGGCGTGGGCGAGACGACGACCCGACCTCAGGCTCACCGAAGACCGCGGGGGCAACCTCCTCCTGAGGATCAAGGGCAGGAGACGGCTTGATTTGGTGCTGGCCGTCGCCCACATGGATCACCCCGGGTTCGTCGTGAACGAAGTCACCGGGGACGGGGCCCGATTCGAGTTCCGCGGTGGGGTGCTTCCCCAGTACTTCGTCGATGCGCGGGTGGACTTCGTCACCGGCCCCGG
>JBMDXS010000172.1:0-20823 GCA_048595045.1 Acidimicrobiia bacterium | reverse complement strand
GAGTGCTCGAGATAGCGGCCGACGATGGATCTCACCCGGATGTTCTCCGAGAGGCCCTCGACACCGGGTCGGAGGCAGCAGATGCCGCGGACGATCAGGTCGACGCGCGTGCCGGCCCGAGATGCCTCGTAGAGCGACTCGATCATGGCGGCGTCGACCAGCGAGTTCATCTTCAGGGTGATGTGACCGTCGGCTCGGGACGCCTCCTCCTCGATCAGCTCCGTGAGCCGGCTGCGCACCCCGTTCGGTGAGACGGCGAGACGCTGATACCGGGTCTGACGTGAGTAACCGGTCAGATAATTGAAGAGGTCGGAGAGATCGGCGCCGATCCCTGGATCGGTGGTGAACATCCCGATGTCCTCATAGGTTCGGGCCGTCTTCTCGTTGTAGTTGCCGGTTCCGATGTGGGCGTAGCGCACGACACCGTCACCCTCACGCCTCACCACCAGTGCGATCTTGGTGTGCGTCTTCAGCCCGACGACTCCGTAGGTCACATGGACACCGGCGTCCTCCAGACGCTGCGCCCATTCGATGTTTCGCTCCTCGTCGAAGCGGGCTTTGAGCTCGACCAGGGCAGCCACCTGCTTGCCGTTCTCGGCCGCCTTGATCAGGGAGGCCATGATCGGGCTGTCGCTGGACGTGCGATAGAGGGTCACCTTGAGGGCGAGCACCTTTGGGTCTCGGGCGGCGCGTTCGAGGAACGGCTCCACGGTCGAGGAGAAGGAGTCGTAGGGATGATGGACCAGGAGGTCACCCTGTTTCATGACGCTGAAGATGTCCACCACCTCACCGGGTTGGGAGGCGAGACGGGCCGGCGTGACCCCATTGAACACATCGAACTTGAGCTCCGGTCGCTCCAGGTCATACAACCCCCAAAGACCGGCGAGGCCGAGGGGCCCCTCGATCCGGTACACGTCGTCTTCGGTGGCTCCCATCTCCCGCATCAACAGATCGAGGACCTCCTCGGCCATGTCGGGGTGGACCTCGAGCCGGACGACGTTCCCGAACCGCCGTTGGGTCAGCTCCGACTCGATCGCCATCAGCAGGTCCCCGCCTTCGTCCTCTTCCACCTCGATGTCGGCGTTGCGGGTGACACGGAAGACGTCCTGGCCCAGGATCTCCATGCCTGGGAAGAGGGCACCCAAATGGGTTGCGATCACCTGCTCCAGAGGCACGAACCGTTCCAGGTCGGGCAACACGACGAATCGGGGCAGGATCGGAGGGACCTTGACCCGGGCAAACCGGGTCACACCGCTCTCGGGGTTCCTGACGACCACGGCCAGGTTGAGGGAGAGGTTGGAGATGTAGGGGAATGGGTGTGATGGATCGACCGCCAGGGGGGTCAGCACCGGGTAGACCAGGTCCCGGAACTGGAGGTCGAGATAGTCCTTGTCCTCCTGGTCGAGGGTCGAATAGTCGCTGAACACGATGCCCTCGTTGGCGAGGGCGGGCGCAACCTCCGACAGGAACTGCTTGGAGATCGCCTCGTACTGGACCTCCACCTCACTCCGGATCGCGGCCAACTGCTGGCTGGGGGTGAGCCCGTCCGGTGGGGTGAACCCGACGCCGTGGCCCACCTGCTCCTTGAGCCCGGCCACCCGCACCTGGAAGAACTCGTCCAGGTTCGCCGCCCAGATAGCCAGGAACTTGACCTGTTCGAGCAAGGGGAAATCGGGCCTGCCCGTAAGTGACAGGACCCGCCGATTGAACTCGAGCCAGGACAGCTCTCGGTTCAGGAAGTGTTCCGGGTCGAAGCCTTCCATCTCGTCACTTCTTAGAGCATCCGAATCATCAAATGGTTAACGGTCTCGACGCAGCCCACCTAAGAGAAAGTGTCGAAGGTGGACGATCACTACCGGGGTCCGCTCCTGTGGGTCCCGGGCGGAGATCACAGACTTGGCGGCCGACATGATCGTGTCCTGGATGAGCCGGCCGGCAAGATCGGGCGGCATCTCCCTGAACTCCCCGTCTCTCACACCGTGGTGATAGAGGCCCATCATGGCGTCGGCCAGGTGCGCGTGGGCGGCGCGGATTCGCTCTTGAGCCTCCGGGCCCATCCGCCCCACCTCCCGATGCAGGATGAGGCCGAGAACCGGGTCGCTGGCCACGAACTCGACGGTTCGGCCCGCCAAATCGGCCAGGCGCTCGCCGGCGGGACCGGATGCGGGACCGGCTTCGATCAGATCATCGATCACCCCGGGCAGCTCTGTCTCGACCAGCGTGGCGATCAGGTCGTCCCTGTCGACGAAGTAGTCGTACAGGGTGGTGCGGCCCACCCCGGCGGCCAGTGCGATCTCGCCCAGGGGTATCTCGGCCGTTCCCGCCTCGGCGATCAGCGTCTTGGCAGAAGCCAGCAGCGACCGGCGCGTCAGAGCCTTGTGCTCGTCGATCGAGGCGGCGCGGATCCGGGGCATCGCTCAAAGGCTATCCAGAGTGGGGGGGAACACACCACGTAGATTCTGAGCGACCAGGAGAGACACGATGGGAGACGACCGTTCTTTGGGGACCGTCCGCGTAAAGAAGAGCGCCCGGCCATGGAGTGGCTTCTTTCTCGGCTCGCTCCTTGGAATCTCGGTGGCGGTCATCCTTCAACAAGCCGGGATCTGGCCGCTCGACAAGTTGAACCTCTTCGGATCTGCAGGAGTGTCCGCCCTCATCGGAATCATGCTCGCCACGGCCGGACGGGATCGGGCCGGAGCCATGAACGGAATCCTCCCGCTCGTGCTGGCGGTGGCACTCGTGGCATGGGGAGCCACCGGTATCGCCGAGATCAACGAGAGCGGCGAGATCAATGGGGGCTGCAGCATCGAGGCGACGTCTTCCGTCGACGAGACCGTGGTCACCGACACGAGCCGCCAGGATCCGTTCCAGGTCGACCCCGAGGGCTCGCTCTCGTGGGTGGCGGTGTCGCCGGCACCAATCACCAACCACCTCTGGGAGATCTTCGTCGATATCGGGGGGTTCGCCGTCGTGATCGCATCCAACAACGAAACCGAGCCCAACATCGACCAAGACACCGAGAACGTGGGCGATGTCGCCAACATCTCGGAATACGTCGACGAGGCGTCTGATTTCATCGGAGTGGAACTCGACGGCGTGTTCGAGGTCGGGGGCAACATCGACGGCGACGGCGGGTCATGTGACGGATTCGGGTTCGTCGAGCTGACCGCCGAGCCGTTCTCCACCCTGGTCTCACGAATAGCGGCGGGCGTTGGGTTGGTCGCCCTCCTCAGCCTGTTGGCCCTCACCTTCAGTCGAACCCGGGTCGCCGCGGTCATCGAGGAGACGCCCCTTGAACCGGAGAGGCTCGACGACGTCGAGCACATGCCCGCTGCGGACCACGAGGGAAACGGTGATAGAGCCTGATCCGGGTCCCGTCTTGGCAAACCGTTCCACACCCGCCAAACTCGCGTTGGTGAGCACAGGCCCAGCCGAGCTGACCACAGAGCTGGCGGCTGAATGGAGGGAGAGAGCAGCTTGCTCTGGTTATCGCCATTCCCTCTTCTTTCCCGTCGGTGACACAGACACCGCCGCCATCGAGCGTGCTATCGCAATCTGCCTCGGTTGTGCCGTGATCGACGATTGTCTCGAGTACGCCCTGGAAACGAACCAGCGGGCCGGGATCTGGGGGGGCACCACAGAGGAGGAGCGACGCTCTCTCCGACGGAAGTGGCTGGCCACCCGACGCCGGACCGGCTGAACCGGTCGGGGACGCCAATCTGAACGGCACCAGACGGGCCATCCTTGGAGTTGCCCTCCTCTTCTTCGTGAACGGTGTCGTGGTGGGGAGCTGGCTCCCCCGTCTTCCCGAGATCCGAGACCGTCTCGGCATCGACCTCGACGCCCTGGGTCTGACCCTGGCCCTCGGTGGGTTGGGATCGCTGATCGGGTCGTCGTTGAGCGGTGTAGTGGTCGGCAGGTTGGGGGCACGTCGCACGGCGGTGGCTGCAGGGCTGGCGGTCTACTTGTTCCTGCCCCTGGTGGCGGTGGCCCCCAGCGCCGCGCTCCTGGCACTGGTTCTGGCCGCTATGGGCTTCCTCGATGCCAACGCCGACGTGGGCATGAACGCCGTTGGGGTCAGGGTCGAGGCGGCACACGGGCGGTCCGTCATGACCAGGCTGCATGGTCTGTGGAGTCTCGGCACGCTGATCGGCTCCGGTGTCAGCGCCCTGGCCGTGCTCTTCGGTGTCGGCTTCGGGACTCAACTCTCGATCATCTCGGTCTTCGGGATGGGGACGGCCCTGTATGCGATGCGTCTGATCCCCGATGCTCCGCCCAGGGCCCGGCAGGGAGCACGGTCGGGCCGCCTGGCCATAGGCCTCATGCTGGCCGGCGGATTCGCCGTCTTCGTCGAAGGCGCCCCGTTCGACTGGAGTGCTCTCTACCTCGTGGACGTGACGGGGAGCGGGCAGGCCCTGGCCGGAGCGGGCGTGATCATGTTCACCGCAGGGATGCTGGTCGGTCGTCTCGCCGGAGATCACATCGTCGACCGCTTCGGGGCCTTGCCGACCCTGTACTCCGGTGTCGTCGTGTCGGTGGTCGCCATGCTCTTCGTCGTCGCGCTGCAGACCGTTGCGGCGGCTTTGGCCGGCTTCCTGATCTGGGGTCTGGGCATATCCGCTGCCTTGCCGGTCCTCTACAAACTGGCGGGATCGCATCGCTCGTTCGGCGAGGGATCGGGATTGGCCGCACTCACCGTGGGCACCCGTCTCGGGTTCATGGCGGCGCCGGCCCTGATCGGGGTGGCGGCGACGGCATGGTCGCTGCCGATCGCCATCGCTGTCGTGGTCAGTCTGGCCGCGGCCGCCTCCCTGGTGGCGGTCCGGCTCACCCTCGCTCCGCAGGTGGTGGCCGGAGATTCCCTTCCTGGCGGTGGCAACTCATAAAGTGGGCTCAACCGATTCGGGACATGACATGAACAAGCAGGCCGAGTACGTCATGCGGACCGTGGAGGAGCGCGGGATCAGGTTCATCCGGCTCTGGTTCACCGACGTCCAGGGCTTCCTCAAGTCGGTCTCTATCAGCCCTGCAGAGCTCGAGGTCGCTTTCGAGGAGGGCATGACCTTCGATGGGTCGGCCATCGACGGGTACGCCCGGATCCAGGAGGCGGACATGCTGGCCCGCCCCGATCCCTCCACCTTCGGTGTCCTCCCTTGGCGAACCGAGCAACAGGTGGCCCGGATGTTCTGTGATATCGCCACTCCCGACGGGGAGCCTTTCTCGGGTGACCCGCGCAATGTCCTCAAGCGGAACCTGGCCCGTGCCTCGGAGATGGGGTACAACTTCTACGCCGCCCCCGAGCTCGAGTTCTTCTACTTCAAGGACTCCGGGCCCGAGCCGGAAGTGCTCGACCACGGGGGGTACTTCGACCTGACCCCGCTCGACGTGGCCCAGGACTACCGACGCGACACCATCAACGCCCTGGAGCAGATGGGGATCCCGATCGAGCACTCCCATCATGAGGTGGCCCCCAGCCAGCACGAGATCATCGCCCGTTACACCGATGCCCTGACCATGGCCGACACCATCATGACCTCCCGGCTCACCGTGAAGGAGGTGGCGCTCAAACACGGCATCTACGCCACCTTCATGCCGAAGCCGCTGGAGGAGCACGACGGCTCGGGCATGCATCTCCATCTCTCGCTCTTCGAGGACGATGTCAACGCCTTCCACGAGCCGGGCACCCCCGGTGGGCTGTCCAAGATCGGACAGGCCTTCATCGCCGGCATCCTTCGCCATGCCGCCGAGATGACGGCCATCACCAACCAGTGGGTCAACTCGTACAAGCGGCTGGTCGACGGCTTCGACGCCCCGATATACATCTCGTGGGCCCGCAACAACCAGTCGGCTCTGGTTCGTGTCCCCACCGTGAAGAAGGGCAAGCCATCCAGCGTGCGGGTCGAGTACCGCGCGGCCGACGCCGCCTGCAACCCCTATCTGACCCTCAGCGTGATCCTCTGTGCAGGTCTGGCCGGGATTCGGGAGGGGTACGAGCTTCCGCCGGAGATCTCGGCCAATATCCAACACATGACCAATGCGGAGCGTGCCGCCGCCGGAGCCAAGCGGCTCCCGGAGACCCTGTCCGAGGCACTGGACATCATGGAGGCCTCGGAGCTGGTGGCCGAGGCCCTGGGAGAGCACGTGTTCGACTGGTTCATCCGCAACAAGCGCAAGGAGTGGGACCGTTACCAGCACCACGTCTCGCGGTTCGAGCTAGAGAGCTATCTCCCGGTCCTGTGAACGTAGCGGTCCATCCCATCGATTGCTCCGAGAGCATCCTCGACGGGCTGCTTCTCGCCGGGGCCACCCACCTCGGGGCGCCGGAGCTCGTCCCGGAAGACAGGGTCATCAATGACTCCGATCTGCTCCTGGTCGAGCTCGGTGACCAGCCGATACGCCGTCTGCGGGAGGTGTCACGTATCGCCGAGGAGATCGCCCTGCCCATCGTCATCGCGCTCACCGCAGACCAGCTCGCCCTGATCGAATCGACCAAGGGGATCTCGGACTTCATCCTCTCCCCGGTCGACCCTCTGGAGCTCCGGCTCCGGGTGCAGCGACTGACTCGGGAGGAGCCCGATGGTCACCTGGTGGCGTTCAAGGACCTCGAGCTCAACACACTCAACTACCAGGCGACACTCGCCACCAACCCGATCGACCTCACTTTCATGGAATACGAGTTGCTCCGCTTTCTGGTCGAGAACCCGATCCGGGTCTGGTCCCGGGAGCAGCTCCTCTCCAAGGTGTGGGGCTATGAGTACTACGGCGGGGCCCGCACCGTCGACGTCCACATCCGCCGTCTTCGCTCCAAGCTCGGCGAGGAGCGGGCCTCCTGGATCACCACGGTGCGCTCGGTCGGATATCGATTCGGCTGATCGGGTTGGGCCACACCTGCGCGCCGGCCGCGCCGGACCGACCACAATTGGCTCATGGGATTCCGCACCAAGCAGGTACATGCCGGGGCGACGCCTGATCCGACTACCGGCGCCATCCTGACTCCGATCTTCCAGTCGACCACCTTCGTTCAGGATTCGGTAGACGAGTACATGGGCAAGGGCTACTCCTACAGCCGAGGGGGCAATCCGACGGTGCGGGCCCTCGAGGAGAAGCTGACCGCCCTAGAGCAGGGCCACGACACCACCGCCTATGCCTCCGGCATGGCGGCAACGGTGGCCGTGTTCCTGGGTCTGCTCCAGGCCGGCGACCACGTGGTCATCGCCGATGTGGTGTACGGCGGCACCTATCGCTTCGCAGATCGGTTCCTGAGCAAGTTCGGGGTGGACGTCACCTTCGCCGATGCCTCCGACCCGGCGGCCATTCGGGAAGTCATGCGCCCCGAGACACGTCTCGTCTTCACCGAGTCGCCGGCAAACCCGACGCTCAAGGTGACCGACCTGGCCGCGATCTCCGAGATCACGTCCCCGGCAGGCGTCCTCCACGTCACCGACAACACCTTCCTCACCCCATACTTTCAACGCCCCTTCGAGCTCGGGGCCAACATCGTCGTCCACTCGACCACGAAGTTCCTGGATGGTCACAACGCCACCCTCGGGGGTGCGGTGGTGGTGGACAGCCAGGAGCTACAAGACCGCGTCGCTTTCGCCCGCATCTCGGCCGGACTGATCATGTCGCCCATGGTGGCCTGGCTCACCATGCAGGGAGTGAAGACCCTCAGCGAGCGGATGGATCGCCAGTCGGCCAGCGCCCTCGCCATCGCCCACTGGCTCGAAGGCCACCCCAAGGTCGATTATGTCAACTACCCGGGGCTGCCGTCACACCCTCAGTACGAGCTCTCCTCGACACAGGCATCCGGCTTCGGGGCGATGGTCTGCTTCGAAGTCCACGGCGGGTCGGAGACCGGTAGGAAGCTGATGGACGCCGTCGAGCTGTGGAGCCTCGCCGAGAACCTGGGCTCGGTGGAGTCGCTCATAACCCATCCGGTCACGATGACCCACGCAGCAATCCCCGCCGAGGAGCGGGTGAAGGCCGGCATCACCGACGGGCTGGTCCGGCTCTCGGTAGGTCTCGAGGATGTCGAGGACCTGATCGAGGACCTCGACTCGGCCCTGAACCGGGTCTAGCCAGAGCGGGCACGAACCAGTGCGTCACGGGCATAGCGGCGGCCTTCGTCGGTGTCGATCGGGCGGTTGACGACCTCGGCTTCGACGACGGTCATGCCTTCCAGCCAGGCGAGGATCTCGGGAACGTCCCAAAGGACCTCCGGGTACTGCGGCCCGCCCCACCCCTCCTCGACGTTGGAGACGTCATGACCGATGAGGAAGAGCTCGCCGCCTGAGGCCAGCCAGTCCCTGGACCGTCGGACCAGGTCCTCGAAATCGGGCCCGGTGAGATGTAGATATGCCATGAGAACCAGGTCGAAGACCCCGTCAGGCATCCAGGTCGTGACATCGGCAACGACGAAGTCGACCGCCTTCGAATGCGAGCGACCGCGCTCGGTGGCGACCTCGGAGAAGTCGACCGCAGTCATATGCCAGCCGAGTGAGGCGAGCCAGATCGCGTTCCTGCCCTCTCCCGAGGCCACGTCGAGACCCCGCCCCGGCGTCGCCCCCTTCAGACGATCGGCAACGAAGAGGTTGGGGGTGACTGACCAGAGGTGGTCATGACTCTGGTACCGCTCATTCCAGCCCTGGGCGTCCACGGCTAGGCGAACTCGATGCCCTGGGCCAGAGGCAGGTCGTCGCCCCAGTTGATCGTCGTCGTCTGCCTACGCATGTATGCCTTCCACGCATCCGACCCGGCCTCGCGTCCGCCGCCAGTCTCCTTCTCACCTCCGAAGGCGCCGCCGATCTCGGCGCCCGACGTGCCGATGTTGACATTGGCGATGCCGCAGTCCGATCCCGCGTCGCTGAGGAACCTCTCGGCGTTGCGCAGCGACTCGGTGAAGATGGCCGATGAGAGGCCCTGGGTGACGCCGTTCTGGATCTCGAGTGCCTCATCCAGTGTGTCGAATTCGATCACCCAGAGGATCGGCGCGAACGTCTCCTCCTGAGTAATCGATGCGTCCTTGGGGACCACTGCGATCGTGGGCTCGACGAAGAACCCAGGACGATCGATCCGATTCCCACCGGTCACGATCCTCGCTCCTTGCTCTCGGGCGATGTCGAGGGCGCTCATCATCTGGTCCACGGCGCGCTCACCCACGACCGGGCCCATCAGGGTGCCGGCTTCCAGCGGATCGCCGATGTTGACCTGCTTGTAGGCCTCGGTGAGCCGGCTGACCATCTTGTCCGAGATGGCGCGATGGACGAGGAGGCGGCGGAGGCTGGTGCATCTCTGACCGGCAGTGCCCACGGCCGAGAAGAGAGTGGCCCGAACCGCCAGGTCGAGGTTGGCGTCGTCCATGACGATGACCGCGTTGTTCCCACCGAGCTCGAGGATGGTCCGGCCCATCCGTTGGGCGACGGCCGGCCCCACGATCCTTCCCATGTTGCACGACCCCGTCGCTGAGACGAGAGGTATCCGGGTGTCCTGGTTCATCCGATTGCCAACGGTGGCACCATCACCCACCACGAGGTTGAAGACGCCCTCGAACCCACTGCCTGTCATGACCTCGTGGGCGATCCTGGTGACGGCGATGGCACTGAGGGGAGTGCGCTCGGATGGCTTCCACACCACCGTGTCGCCGCACACCGCCGCGATCGCCGCGTTCCATGACCAGACCGCGACCGGGAAGTTGAAAGCGGAGATCACCCCAACGGGCCCCAACGGGTGCCAGTGCTCGTACATGCGGTGGTTTGGGCGCTCCGAAGCCATCGTGTTCCCGTAGAGCTGGCGGGAGAGCCCAACGGCAAAGTCGCAGATGTCGACCATCTCCTGGACCTCACCGATCCCCTCGGGCAGGATCTTCCCCATCTCGAGGGTGACCAGGGCACCCAACGGCTCGATCTTCTCCCGTAAGGCATCGCCGAGGCGGCGCACATACTCGCCCCGCTTCGGTGCGGGGAGGTTGCGCCAACGCTGGAACGTCTCGACAGACGCCTGGGCCACACGGTCGTAGTCGTCCCCGGATGCCATGGCGACAGTGGCCAGGGTTTCCCCGTTGGTCGGGTTGACCACTTCCGCCCGTTCCCCTGTCGCCTCCAGCCAGTCACCGGCGAAGACGCCGCTGTTGTGCTCGGACAACCCGAGTATGTCGAACACCTGTTGCTTGTTCATCGCGCTGCTACCACTTCTATCTCGACCAAGAAGCCGCCGGGTAGCCCTCCCGCCTGAATGGCGGATCGAGCCGGCGGCTCGCTGCCGAAGTACGAGGCGTAGACCTCGTTCACCTTGGGGTAATCGGCCATGTCGGCGAGGAAGATCGTCGTCTTCGCGATGTCCGAGTAGTCGAGCCCGAGATCACCCAGGATGGCGCCGATATTGTCCATGACCTGTCTGGCCTGGACCTCGACGTCGTCGGGCTTGCGATCCCCGGTGACCGGATCCAGGGCCACCTGGCCACTGAGGAAGATCAGCCCACCGGCCTCGGTGGCGAAGGAATAGGGACCCATCGCCTTCGGGGCAGAGGGCGTCGACAACACCTTCTTGGACAAACGCGACTCCTGATAGCTGTCAGCCGAGGCTACCCGTGGGCCGGCTCAACACCGAAGTGGTGTCAGGAGAAACTGTTGCCGCAGCCGCAGGTGCGCGAGACGTTGGGGTTGTTGATCGAGAACCCCGCACCCATGAGGCCGTCCTTGTAGTCGAGGGTCGATCCCTTGACCATCTCGGCGCTCTGCGGGTCGACCACGACCCTCACTTCTCCATATTCCTCGACGATGTCATTGTCGTCGATCTGGCTGTCGAAGAACATCTCGTAGGAGAACCCGCTGCAACCTCCGGGTCGCACCGCCATTCGCAGCGCGAGACCGGACTCACCCTCTTCGGCGATGAGCTCGCCGATCTTGGCGACGGCGGTGTCGGTGACGTCGACCGTCTTCTCCGGCTTGTTCGACTTGATGTTGAGGATCTGAGTCATTTCCCTGAGCTGGTCCCTGATCTGGTGGCCTGTGCCCTCATGTTAACCGCTGGCTGGGACTTCTCCATTCCCCTATCCAGGTAGTGGAAATTACCATTGGGGTGACATGGTCACTCGTGATGACGTCATCAGAACGCTCGAAGGTGTCCGCGATCCCGAACTGGGCGGCAACATCGTCGAGTTGGGAATGGTCACCGACATCGACATCGCCGGATCATCGGTCGGGGTGGGCATCGCCCTCACCGTGGCCGAGTGCCCCTTGCGCAACCAGATCGAGAACGACACACAGCGACGGGTCGCGGCGATGCCAGGGGTGGACGACGTCGCTGTGCGAACCACCGCGATGACCCGGAAGCAACGGGCCGGTCTCATGTCCGTGGCCCGCGCACGTGCCCGGGAATCGGCCGAGCCCACCCAGGTCTCCCCGACCACGAGGGTGATCGCCATCGGCTCGGGCAAGGGTGGCGTGGGCAAGTCGTCGATATCGGTGAACGTGTCGGTCGCCCTGGCTCGGGCCGGCTTCCGGGTCGGACTGCTCGACGCCGACATCTGGGGATTCTCCACTCCACGAATGCTGGGGGTCGAAGACCGGCTCGAAGCCGATTCCGAAAGCAAGCTCATCGTTCCGGTGGTGGCACAGGGGGTGAGACTGGTCTCGACCGGCCTCATCATCGAGACCGAGGAGACGGCGCTGATGTGGCGTGGCCTGATGCTGTCCAAGGCGCTGGAGCAATTCCTCAAGCAGGTGGAGTGGGGGGTTCTCGACTATCTGATCATCGACCTCCCCCCAGGCACCGGTGACATCCAGATGGCGTTGACCCGCATGTTGCCCCAGGCGGAGATGGTGGTCGTCACCACACCGCAGCGGGCGGCCCAGAAGGTCGCGGTCAGAGTGGCGGACATGGCTCGTCGATCGCATATGCCCGTCGTCGGCGTCATCGAGAACATGGCCGGCCTCGCATGCGAATGTGGGCGGGTCCATGACGTCTTTGGTGAAGGAGGCGGTGCCGACCTGGCCGCCGACCTAGGTGTGCCGCTGATCGGATCCATACCGCTCGACCCCCAGGTGGTGCCCGGGGGCGACCTCGGCATGCCGGTGGTGGCGAATGAGGCGAGGTCCCCCGCGGCGAATGCGATTCGCGAGATCGGAGATCGGCTCGTCGAACTCGTCCCTCCTGCCGAGCTCGAGACCTGCACCGGCCGGATCGCCAAGATCCTCACCGAGCTGGAGGGGATGCCGGCCTGACGAGGGCCGATGCCCCTTCGACCCGTCCCTACGCGATCAGGGAGAAACCGTCTGCCCGGTCATCAACCGGTAGGCGTATGCCGTGGCGATGATGGTGACCGGGATGGCGACCAGCAGGCCTATTCCGCAGAGCAGGGCCCCGATGATGAAGGCCAGGATCGAGGCGAAGAACAGCCCGACGACCGAACCGAGGTTCCTGTTGACCAGATCGAAGCTGGCCTTAATGGCGTCGAACGCCGGGAGCCCCTTGTCGATGATGAACTGATAGGTGAACTGGGAGTAGAAGATGAGGATCAATCCGGGGATGATGCAGAGGATCAGGCCGATGGCGGTCCCGATGGCGAGCAGGATCGCGGCCAGCACGATCTGACCGAGGTTCTCCGTGGAGAGGAAAGTGTTGACATCGATCCTCTCCCCCTTGGTGATTTCCAGCGCGCCACGCACCACTGCTGCCTGGATCAGCAGGCTGACCAGAGCGCCGAGGAGGGAGAAGACCAGATATCCGAAGCTGAAGAACATGCCGATGCCGATGTCGTCCGGGTCGGTGATCTCCTCGAACCCTCCGGCGAAGAGGGCGCCGATCCCGTTCACGACACCGGCAACCACCAGGAAGATCAGCATCGCGATCAATATCGGGCCGAGGTACTCCTGGAACTTTTTCCAGCCGTAGTTGAACGCATCACCGACCTGGAAGGGCGCGGCACCGGGTACGGGTGGCGGCGGCGGTGATGGTGGCGCGGGTGGCGGGACAGCGGGCGGCTCGGCCGGGAAAGATGGCGGCGGCTCGGTGGGAGGAGGAGGTGGCGGGTCGACCGGGTCTTCCGAGGAGGGGGGCATGGGGGGTTCGGTGGTCATCTCTCGCTCTCCGCTGGCGGGGTCGGCGAGAGAGTAACGAGCACGCGGCCGGCGCGCCGTCTGGAACGGGGACCCTCTTCTGAGGACTAGTCACAACGAGTGGGAATCCAAACCGTCCTTTAACCGCCACTCCGCGTGACCGAAGATGCGCCCAGAACGTGCCTCGGTGCGTGGGGTTGGGGGCAGCAGGGAGGCTGAACCGGAAGAGGACCCGCAAGGGTCCTCTTTCGTGTTCCCGGAGACCTCAGCAGAGGCTTCTCACCAGCGAATACGGATTCACCGCCGCGCCTCCTCCGGGATGCCACTCGAAGTGGAGATGGGGAAGGAACTCGGGTGCGTTCCCCGACGACCCGTTGTAGCCGATCACCTGGCCCTCGGAGACACTCTGGCCATCGCTGACGTCGGCGAAGCTCTCCAGATGGGCGTAGAAGAAGAGGTCGCCGTTGTTGGCGCGGAGCCAAATGGCGAGACCGCTGAGATTCCCATTGGTGAGTCGGTCGATCGTGCCCGAGTAGATGGCAACGATCGGGGTGTTCCGGGCCGCGATCATGTCCACCCCCTGGTGAGAGCGACCGCCGGAGCGCGCATCACCCCACGAGTCGGAGAACGAGACCGCCCCGGCGACCGGACAGGTGCCACCACCCGGGTTCGGTGGTGGAGGCGGATCCTCCGGCGGCAGCGTGGTCGGGGTCGGCTCCTCCGGGGGAACGGTGGTCTCGGTCGGAGTGTCGGGCTCTCCCTCTGTGGTCGCCGTCGATCCCGGCACCGTTGTTGTGGTGGTGGCCTGTCGCGCCGCCTCCTCCGCCGCTCGACGGGCCGCTTCCTCGGCGGCACGTCTGGCGGCCTCTTCGGCTGCTTGTTGAGCCACCAGTTGGTCGTACACCGCCTGTGCCTCGACCAGACGGCCCTGCAGCTCCCCTGCCTGGGCTTCGAGCTCGGCCGTCAACACCTCTTGCTCGGCCGAGGCCTCCTCGAGCCGCCCGGTTTGCCGGTCGAGCTCCTCACGGAACGACCGAAGCTGGTTGATCACGTCGACGTCGTTGCCATTGACGTTGCGCAGGTACTCGATGCCGGCCCCGTAGCTCTCACCTGCCGCAGAGAACAACACCTGGATCGAGGCAACCGACGACGAACCCATGTACATCTCGACCGCCACCTCTTCGAGCTTGTTCTCGGTCTCGGCGATCCTGGCCCTGGCCACCTCGATCGATGCCGCCAGATCGGAGATCTCCCGCTCGAGGGCGAACTGCCTTCCCCAGGCCTCCTGAACCTCGTCGCCGAGGGCCTGAGCCTCCGACATGATCTGGTCGACCTCTCTGCGGGCACGGTCGACGTCGTCATCGGTGACCTGGGCGAGGGCGGGGAGGGTCAGGGCCATGGCCAACAGGGTCACGAGGGTCCTGAGGCCGAGATTCAGGTTTGGGCGACTCATATCGACTCGGTGGGAAGGGCGAAGAGGTCGGGGCCGGCAGAGGCTATCCGGCCCTCATCGGAGAGCAAGCGCAGATGCGCCCTCACCGAGCGGGCGGCGAGGGGGTGGAGCGCTCGATCGACGTCCCTATAGACCACTTCGACGATGTCATCGGTAGAGACAGCACCCGACCTGATCGCCTCGAGGATCTCCTCGTGACGCTGCCTGCGATGAGCGAGGTACCAGTCGATGACCCGGTCGGGGTCCTCCATGTCGTCGCCGTGACCCGGGTGCAGCATGGTGAGGCCTGTGCCACGGAGCTTCTCGAGTGACACCATGTAGCTGCCCATGTCCTCCACCATGACCGAGGATCCCCCCATTATGTGATCGCCGGTGAAGAGGACGTCGGCGATCCGAAAGCAGAGATGGTCCTCGGCATGACCCGGGGTGTGGACGACATCGATCCTCGAGCCTCCCACGGTCAGGCCGGAGCGCTCGACCAGCACGAGGTCCGGGTCGAACTCGGGCCCGGGGGCATACCCGAAGGCCGGCACCCCCAGCTCGGTGGCGAGGGGGTTGGCCATTGGAGCGTGATCCGGATGGGTGTGGGTCACGAGCACCCCGATGGGGATCCGACCTCCGACAAGCTCGAGGATCCGGTCCCTGTGGGCAGCGTCGACCGGGCCGGGGTCGATGACGGCCACCTCTCCCTCGTCTTCCACGAGCCAGGTGTTGGTCCCGGGGCCGGTGTACGGGCCCGGGTTGTTGGCGAGGACACGCTGGATCCTCATGAATCGTCGGGCATGTGGATGGGAAGGATGCTGCCGTCCTCCATGCGCCGGGGCGCGATCAGGGTCCTTCCGTCGGCCCCCTCGGCGGCGGCGACTGCCTCATTGGCCGTAGCCCGGACGGAGAGCCAACGGAGATGGGAGATGGTGGGGAGGAACATCCGTAGCTCGCCGCGGTCGTGCCCGGCCAGGGCCTCCTTCGGCTCGATCCATAGATGGTCGACCAGTTCATCGGGGGCGAGCCGGATCTCGGGGGTCGAGCCCACCCGCGCCAGGTAGAACCGCGTGTCGAATCTCGACGGGGCTTCCTCGGGGGTCACCCAGCGGGAGACGAGGGTGAGCGCCTGTCCATCGAGGCCAACGCCGGCCCGACGCAGTTCGTCGAACAGATCCACTCCGAGGGCATCGGGAGACGGGAAGACTCCGCGCGTCGTCAGGGCCAGACCTGTCTCTTCGGCCAGCTCTCTGAGGGCGGCGGAGCGGAACTCGTGATCGACCCCGCCCCCCACCACGACCGTGTCCGCCAGTGCAGAGCGATCGACGGGGTCGACCGCACCACCGGGGAATGCGGTGAGCCCGCCGAAGAACCCGCGGGCATGCCTCCTCACCATGAGCACCTCGATCGACTCTTCGGCGTCCCTGAGCAGCATGACCGTGGCCGAGGGGCGCGCCGGGACCGGAGGCTCCATGGGTGCATCCTATGAAGGTGCTCTGACACCGCCGTGATGATCGAGATCGCGAGGCGACCTGGCAGACTTGGCTCGTGTCGAGCACGAACCCATATCGACAGCTGCCTGCGGTTGACCACCTCGTCGAGACGTTGGGCGACACCGGTCTCCCGCTCGCCCTGCGGGTCGACTGCGCCCGGACCGCTCTCGACCTGGCCCGATTCGAGATCTCCCGTGGTGGGGAGGGAAACCCGAGGACCATCGCCGCCGACCTGGCAAGGGACCTCCGTCGGTCGGCCGGTGCGAAAGTGATCAACGCCAGCGGGGTGCTCCTCCACACCAACCTGGGCCGGGCCCCCCTGTCTGTGGAGGCTGCCACCGCAGCTCTCGACGCGGCCACCAGCTACACGAATCTCGAGCTCGACCTCGACGAAGGTGATCGTGGCGGCCGGGGCACCTACCTGGCCGCCCTGCTCAGGGCCCTCACCGGCGCCGAGGACGCCCTGGTGGTCAACAACAACGCCGGCGCGATGCTCCTTGCCCTCGCCACCACCGCCTCCGGCCGGTCGGTGCCGGTCGCCCGGGGCGAATTGATCGAGATCGGTGGCTCCTTCCGCCTGCCCCTGGTCATGGAATCCGGCGGAGCGACCTTGGTGGAGGTCGGCACGACCAACCGGACCCGGATCGGCGATTTCGCAACGGCCCTCCAGGTCCACGACTGCGGAGCGGTGTTGAAGGTCCACCCGTCCAACTACCGCGTGGAAGGCTTCGTCAGCGAGGTCCCGGTGGGCGAGTTGGCCGTTCTGGCCGCCCAACGGGGGGTGCCGCTGATCCACGACCTCGGCTCGGGGCTGCTCGACGCCGATGTCCCCTGGCTGGGGGCGAGACCGCCCGAATGGCTCAAGGGAGAGCCCGCTGCCCGCCAGTCCCTGGAGTCGGGAGCCGGGCTGGTCACCTTCAGCGGCGACAAACTGGTTGGAGGGCCTCAGGCGGGGATCATCGTGGGCAGATCCGAGCTCGTGACCAGACTCCGCAGCCATCCCCTGGCCAGGGCTCTTCGGACGGACTCGATGACCGATGCCGCCCTGGCCGTCACTCTGGAGGCCTACGCCGACAGGGATGCACGCCGGATACCCCTGTGGCGTATGGCGATGGCCACCGAGACCGACCTCGCTCCACGGGTTCGTGCCCTTGCGCAGGGGGTGGGTGGCCGGGTTCGGAGCGGCATGTCCATCATGGGGGCAGGGAGCCTTCCCGGAGTGGGCATACCGACGCCGCAGGTCGTCCTCGAGGGCGAGGACCACCTGCACGCTCGTCTCCTCGCCGCCGATCGGCCCATCCTGGCCCGGCGCCAAGAGAAGGATCTCATCCTCGATCTCAGGGCGGTGGCGGAGCAGGACGATCAACACATCGCCGAGATGGTGACCGCTTGCCGCTGATCGGGACCGCGGGCCATGTCGACCACGGCAAGTCCACACTGGTCGAGGCGCTCACGGGCCAAGACCCCGATCGATGGCCGGAGGAGAAGCGCCGCGGGTTGACGATCGATCTGGGGTTCGCCTGGACAACGCTCGGCTCGGCCGGGGAGGTCTCCTTCGTCGATGTGCCCGGCCATGAGCGCTTCCTGAAGAACATGCTGGCCGGCATCGAGGCGATCGACGTCGCCCTGTTCGTGGTCGCCGCCGACGAAGGATGGATGCCTCAATCGGAGGAACACCTCGCCGTGCTGGACCTGCTCGGGGTCGAATCCGGCGTGGTGGCGCTCACCAAGACCGACGCCGTGGACGATGAGACGATCGCCCTCGCCCAAATGGAGATCGCCGACCGGCTGGCCGGCACGACGCTGGAATCGGCTCTCATCCTGCCGGTATCGGCGCGTAGCGGCCGAGGGCTCCCCGAGCTGAGGGCTGCCCTGTCCGAACGTGCGGCGGCCGCCCAGCATCCGGGAGACCGGCCGCGTCTTTGGATCGACCGGGCATTCTCGGTGGCGGGCTCTGGCACCGTGGTCACGGGAACCCTCACCGAGGGCCCGATCAACATCGGTGACGAGCTGGAGTTGTTGCCGGCGCGGCGACGAGGGCGGGTGCGAGGGCTGCAGAGCCATGGGACCCCCATAGAAGAGGCTCGGCCCGGCCGTCGGCTGGCCGTCGCCATCGCCGGCATCGAGAGATCGCAGGCCTTTAGGGGGACGATGCTCGGCTTGCCCGGGCAGTGGGATCTCAGCGACAGATTCACCGCTGTGATCCGCACCGCCAGATACGTGGATGCGTTGAGCACGAAGGGCGCTTTTCACGTCCACCTCGGGAGTGGCGCCCACCCGGCCATCATCAACCGGCTCGAGACCGAACACGCCCTGATCACAGTTGGCCGGCCCGTCCCGATCCGGACAGGAGATCGGTTCATCCTCAGGGAGTCGGGACGCAGGCAGGTCGTGGCAGGTGGTCTCGTCCTCGATCCCGCTCCGGGACGGCCCTCGCAGGCGATCAGATCCGCCGCCACGATCGACCCCGAGGCAGGCCGGGATGTCATCGCCTCCAGGCTGCTCGGGATCCGGGGCGTCGATGACGTGAATCGCCTGGCCGCGCACAGCGGAGGGGGCTTTCCCAGTCAGGCCGTGGTGACCGGCGGGATTGCAGTCGACCCGGACAGATTCGGGGAGCTTCGTGCACGGGCTGAGCAACTGGTCGCCGAGCATCAGGACCGGCATCCACTCCGCCCCGGCATGCCCCTGGCCACCCTGGCCATCGAACTGGGATCGACGTCTGAGCTGACCGGTCTGCTGGTCGAGGAGAGCAGCCTGCTGGAACGAACGGGCCCTGATGTGACATCGACCGGGCGTCGACCGGGCCTGGATGCGGAGGCCGAGGCGAGCTGGGCCAGAGCCGAGGCGAGACTGAAGAGCGAGTTGGCGGTGCCCACAGCCGACGAACTGGGGCTGGACCGGGAGCTCCTGCACCGATTGGTCCGTGACGGCCGTCTGGTCCGGGTCTCCGACGACCTCGTGTTTCTCCCCGAGCAGATCGAGGCGATCCGGGTCCAGCTCGCCGCGATGACATCGCCTTTCACGGTGGCGGAGTTTCGGGATCGCAGCGGGCTGTCGAGGAAATACGCGATTCCGTTACTGGAGTGGGCGGATAGAGAAGGGCTCACCAGCCGGCGAGGCGATCAACGCCACCTGCGGTGAGCCCGTTTCTCCGGCTGCCGTTGGTCATCCGACCAAGGGCATGCTCCTTCTCTCTATTTCGGTGAGACCTCCCCAGATACCGAAAGGCTCCCGGATCTGGAGGGCATGTGTGGTGCAGGGCATCCGCACCGGACAGACTCCACAGATCGCTTTTGCCTTCATCTCTCTGCGCTCCCGCTCCTCTTTGCGCTCGAACGTCGAAGGCGGAAAGAAGAGGTAGGCATGGGCCCCCCTACAGAGGGCGTCCAGCTGCCAATCGTCCATTCCGGACAAATGACTCCTCCCTTGTCTGGCGACAATCGGCGCGAACCTACTCAGGGGGATGCCCGGCGGCAAGGAAGAAATGCTGATTCAGGGATCTGTTTTCGCGCTCCGTTCCATCGGCTCCACTTCGAGGAACATCCCGTCGACACCGGCGACCTTGATTTGCGATCCAGCTACCAGGCCCGCCTCACGGTGGGCGGTCGCCCGCCACCGTGCGCCGTTGATCTCGACCATGCCGTCCGGGTCGAAGCGGTCGAGGGCGACACCGGTCTCCCCGATCAGCCCATCACGCCCGATCGTGCCGGTGGAGAACCGCGCCCGCTGCACCGTCGGCATGGCGAGCAGGAAGAAGAAGAGGACGGAAAGCACCGATGGGAGGACCAGATACCACCTGGGGTCGATCTGGCCGGAACCGTCCACATAGAACACGCCGGCCACCTGGAGCATCACCGCCCCGAGCAAGGTGAGGGCGAGCACCCCGCCCTTCTGATAGGCCGCGGTGAGCAAGGCCCATCCCAGGATGGCCAGGCCCAGCGCCCAGGGCCTCATCGGCAGGTTGACGATCCCCCAGCCGGCCAGGAGCAGGGAGAGGGCGGCAACACCGGCGGCGACACCAGGCCCGATGGCGAAGAACTCGAATGAGGCGATGGCGAGCCCGACCACCAGGAAGAAGAAGGCCGCCTCAGGGGTGGCGGCAAGACGCCAGAACCGGGTCCCGATGCCGGGCTGGCGAAAGGTGACCGTCTTCAGGGTCACCCCATCCTCGAACGGCTGCAGTGTCTCCACGGTGACCGGACCCCCCGAGGTCTGGAAGCCGGCTCCCTCCAGGCTCTGGAGGTACTGGCGGATCGACGGATAGAGGGCCAGACCGGTCTCCTCCGCCGTCATCGCCGGCCCCCCACCCACTGGCTCGCCGGCGATGGTGGGCGTCAGGTCCATCGTTGAGCCGGCCGAGATCGAAGCCTGCTCCATGTCGAGGACTATCTGCCCGATTCCCCCGTTGGCCCGGGCGGGGGCGGGGCCGACCCAGGCCGCCACCGGCAATGGCGGAGAGACGAGCGTCTCCCGCAGTCGGGCCAGGGCCGCACCGTCGAGGACGGCAGGAGAGTCGATCTGGAGCACCGCCAGCACCTGACCCCGTTGGGCGGCCTCGACGATCGAGGCGCTCATGAAGTCCAGGGCCGAGCTGTCGAGGGGGCCACTGACATCGATGACGTCGATCCCGGGCTCGGCGTTCGTCTCCTCGGTGCAAGCGACGACTAGCAAGATCAGGGTGGCGATGAAGATGGCACGGGCCACCACGACGAGGTTAGGAGTGGGACCGGGCCAAGAAGTCGGCGGCGGGCACATCACTATTCTGACCCCCGGATGCCGTCTGCCCTCCTCATCGCCGATGTCCCCTGGGTCGTCAACGACACCCGGGCCTCCCTCT